>JABURT010000209.1 GCA_014762495.1 Gammaproteobacteria bacterium
TCGCGAGACCGAGAGTATAAATATACGCCCTAAACCAGCATAGTAAAAAGCTATTTGAAATATTGTCCCTGCTTGGGATGATTGGATTAAATTACAGATATAGCCGATTTTATATCATCGAAATCTAGTCACCTTAAATTGAGGATGTAATTTTCGATAAAATGTTTATATTTAACTATTCAAGGAACGTGAGCCAGCCAGGGAGAAACTTTTATGTCGATAGATGAAATGATTAATGAGGTAATCAACAAGGAAGGTGGATACGTCAATCATCCCGCAGATAAGGGCGGTGCAACCAAGTACGGAATCACGCAGGCCACGCTTTCGAAGTACCTGCAAAAAGTGGTTGCAGTCGATGAGGTCAAGGCGCTGGATCTCGATACGGCCAGGGATATTTATGAGTTGCGATATTACCGTGAACCCAGGATCGACAAATTGCCGGAGGCATTACAACCCTTTATCTTCGATTCCGCCGTGAATCACGGCCCCAGGAGAGCTATCAAGTTTCTCCAGGAGGTTTGTAATGAGGCTGGGTATGGCCCATTGGTTGTCGATGGCCTAATGGGTCCCAAGACAAAAGTCCAGGCCAAGGCGTGTTACGAAGAGCTGGGAGACTGGATGTTGCTTGCGCTTGTGGAAGAACGCCAGATGTTTTATGTCAATATTGTGAATCGTGATGAGAGTCAGGAAGTCTTTCTTGTAGGCTGGCTAAGCAGAGCCCGCACTTTCTTACCGAACGTTGCCTGATCATAAGGAGATTATTGTGGCAGAATTTAATCCAGTCTCTACAACAGTTAAAGCGGTTTCAAAGGGTGTTGAAACAGTTGCCGGAGTCTTCACAACCAATAAGGAAAAAGATGCACAGCGGGCTGCTGATGAACAGGTAGCTTTGCTTAAGGCGTATCAGGCTGAGTTTAACGAAAAGCAAAATAGAACCTGGGTAGACTCGCTGGCGGATGCCTTCAATCGCCTGGTCAGGCCACTCATCGCCAGTCTGACACTGTTCATCTTTGTGATTGCTTACTTATCACCAGAGCATATGACCAAAATCACGCTTTCACTTTCATCTATACCAGACGGGTACTGGGCGTTATTAAGTGTGATTATTGCTTTCTACTTCGGTGGAAGAATGCAATTGAAGAGCCAGCAGTTCAAATTTAATGAATCCCAGGTAACCGCCGTGAAGGCTCTCATTGAAACCAAGAAAGAGTTCAGGAAATTGGAGATGGATGATGATGAGCCCGATAAGGCAATCGGCGATGCTGTCGCGAAATCATCCGAAGTTGACGCAGAACGTACTACACAAGGGAATACGGTCATTGCGGCGGCTTTAAAATATGCCTCTACCAATGTGAGTCAGGAAGAGTTAAAGAAGAAGATAGAAGAGATTGAAGGTGAAAGTGTCAGTGATGTAAAGACAAGAAAACGATACGGGAAAAAGCGTCGTTTTCATCGATAATTTCGCTAGCACTATGGGAATGATGTCCTGGAATGACAGTTTGAGTTCGTTATTTTTAATGATGGTAAGGAAGCCAGGGCCTTTTTTAACTCGTGTATAGCATGTCATTGGCATAAAAACTTTCGCTGCCGTTCACTGTCATATATGGAGATTTGACCGATACCCCAGGAGAAGTCGATGCCTACAAAAACCATGCAGTTCTTGGTCTTATGTCTCTCTCTAGTCGGAGTCCAGGCGATGGCAATCGAGGAAGCGAAGTACGAGTTGGTGCTCAAGGAGGGGCAATTCGAAGTTAGGGACTATGCCCCGTATCTACTGGCAGAAGTCACTGTCGAGGGTGAGTTTGAAGAGGCGGGTAACAAGGCATTTCAGTACCTGTTCAAGTATATCAGTGGTGCAAACCAGCCTCAGGCCGAAATCGCCATGACTACGCCGGTTTCCCAGCAGGAGGCAGGAGAGGAGATCGCCATGACGGCGCCTGTCTCGCAGCGTGATGCGGGTGAGGAGATCTCGATGACGGCCCCGGTCTCCCAGTCGGGGACGGGGAAGCGATACGAGGTCAGTTTCATGATGCCGGCTTCTTACACCCCGGAGACGCTACCCGAACCGACCAATGATCGCGTCCTAATTCGACAGGTGCCTGAGCATCGCATGGCCGTGATACGCTATTCGGGCCTTTGGTCAAAGGCCAATTATCAAAAGCACAAGCTGATGCTGGATCGCTGGATCACGGAGAAGGGCTACAAGGTGATCGGGGAGCCGGTCTGGGCGCGCTTTAATGCCCCCTTCTCCTTGTGGTTCCTTCGTCGTAACGAGATCCAGATCCCCATCGCGGAAGAGTAAACACTACAATTTAGGAGAGGTTGTTGGATCTCCAATGGCTGCTCGTCGTGGCGGTAGTCCTCGCGGCGCTATCGATTATCTATACCAGTCTGCGTGTGGGCATTACACCCATGCCCAGTTCTTCCAAATCACGGCGCGTCATTCTTGAGTTGCTGCAGGACTGTTCCGGCTCCTCTTGCTTCGCGGAACTGGGCTCGGGCTGGGGTAGCCTGGTGATCCCCATGGCCCGCCGTAATCCGGGCAAGACGATCATCGGATACGAACTCTCACCTGTGCCCTATCTTGTCTCACGCCTGTTGAAGCGTCTGTATCGCCTGGATAACCTGGTCCTTTATCGAAAGGACTTTCTGTACGCGGATCTCACCGCAGTGGATTGCCTGGTGTGTTATCTCTATCCCGGCGGCATGGAACAGCTGTGGCACAAGCTCAAGCAGGAAAAGCTTTGTGCCACCGTGATCAGCAACACCTTTGCCTTTGTCGGCATCGAGCCCGAAAGGCTGGTGCGGGCCGCAGACCTCTACAATTCCCCCATCTACGTTTACAATGTGACTCGGTGAGGCTTCTCCTACCGAGAACGGCCGAACCCGGAAAAATAATTAATTAAAACAATTACATACCTATATTAGAGTCAAAACGATACCAAGGGGATGTTTCATGAAGCAGTTTGTAATGGTTTACCTCGGTGGTGAACAGCCGACCGATCCGATGGAAGCGAACAAGCATATGGATAGCTATATGCAGTGGCTGGCGTCGCTGGGCGAACAGGTGGTGGTTCCCATGATCCCCCTAAAGGACACCACCACGGTACGCTCCACAGGCGAGGTCAAGGAAGGTGGTAGCAGCTACATGTCCGGTTTTACCATTCTCAAGGCCAACACATTGCAGGATGCCATCCTCGTGGCTCAGACATGTCCGTTTCTTGAGATCGGAGGAACATTGGAAGTCTCCGAGATGATGCAAATGCCAGTGCAGTAGCAACAGGCCGACAATGCGATTGTTATGTCTCTAGCCGAAGGGCTGATGAAACAGGAGTGATGCGCTATGAACAAAATCTGTCAAAGCTGTGGCTATCCTTTGAAGAAGGACAAACAGGGCGGGGGAACGAATGCCGACGGTTCCATCAGCGACAAGTATTGTTCCATGTGTTACCAGGATGGAAAGTTCCTGAGCCCGCCCGAGGTTGATACGGCAGAGAAATTTCAGAAATTCTGCATCCAGCAAATGAAGAACGATGGTATGAACGGCATCCTGGCCTGGTTTCTGACGCGGGGTATCCCAAAGCTGGAGCGATGGAAACAATAAGTCGGGCGGGATGCAGAGACTGCATGTCCTTGCCATGGCAAAGGAGCCATCAGTCTTCCCGCAGCGGGCAGGATTGACTCCGAAACTCCCTTGATGAACACAAAGAGTGTAAAGAAAGTCAGGATGGGTCTGTGTATCGATGCTTTTATGAAGGCGGTATAACGCCATCGTATCGATATGTGGGATTATATCAATGGAAGGCGTTGTGACATCTAGCCCAGACGGCATGATTTCTAATCATAAGAATTGATACGTATTTATAGTTGTGGTTTTGAAGTGAGGAACACGTGACACAGTTTTATAGAATCCAACCCGAACAAGAACAACACATGAAGTTTGAGCTTGATGCCTTTGATTTTCTGAACAAGCTGGGTGACAAATATGAGCTGTCGGACCTGGGAAAGCCAATACTATCAGACTGGGAGCCAATCAAGGGCAAGTTCTTCCCAAGGGTCAAGGCCACAATGGTACCGGATATAACCACCTGGAAGACGGATTTCCTCGTTTTGAATCAAAAGGCACTGGATGTTCTCAAGGATGTGCTGGAAGCCATGGGTGAACTTCTGCCGATCGAGGTCGCGGGTGAGACCCGCTACTTGTTTAATCCACTTACCCACTTGCCAGAGGATGTCATCGACTTTGATAACTCAGAATACGAATACCATGCCAGCGAAGAACAGCCGGTGGGATTTAAGGTTCTGAATTTTGACCCCAACAAGGTGCCGAAGGCGCAGATGCTCTTTCGTGTCGAGCATGATTTTGCCTACAACCTCTATTGCGATGATCGGTTTATCGACAGGCTAAAGCAATCCGAGCTGAATGGATTGGTGTTCAACCCCACACTCATCGAACCCTACTTTAAATAGGACCGTTATTCGAAACTCCTATACAAGGCTGATGAAATGTCATTGCTATACAGACTGGGAGGCACTTCCCGCGAGTGCCAACAGACTGTTTGAAGAGGCCGAGAAGGAGAGTGCCTTCTTCTCTCGGCAGTGGTTCGAGTCACTTATTAACACGTCCCTGAGCGATGATCAGGAACTAAAGCTTGTCTGTGTTGAGGATGGGCAAGATTGTCTCGCCATCCTTCCCCTGGTCGCACAGTCCGCTACCACCTGGGTATCGCTCAGGCATCGCTATACACCACATTTCAGTCTTCTTCTTGCTGATCGTGATCGAGAACAGACCCTTGCCTGTCTGGCGCGTGGGCTCAGGGACTTAGCGGTGAAAGGCATATTGCTGGAGCCGGTCGCCGACGATGATGAAAAGCTGGTATGGCTGGAGCAAGCGCTTTCACGTGAGGGCTTTGTTTGCGATCGCCTGTTTCGTCACTATAACTGGATCTACACGGTTCAGGGGCGAGATTACAGCGAATACCTGGCTCAAAGACCTACCCGCCTGCGCAATACCCTTCAGCGTAAGCGTCGTAAGCTCGCGCGCGAGCATGAGTATAAGATCCGACTGTTCAGTGGAGAACAGGTCCTGCCGAAAATGCAGGACTATTACAGGGTCTATCGCGACAGTTGGAAAGCGGATGAGCAATACCGGGAACTCGTGGATGACATGATCGCGCGTTTTTCCAGTGCTGGTTGGACACGTCTCGGCATACTCTATATTGAAGGCCGCCCTGCTGCGGCACAACTGTGGTTTGTGTGTCATGGCAAGGCAAGCATCTTCCGGCTGTCCTATGATGAGGCTTGGAAGATGTATTCACCGGGCTCTATACTAATGGCATATTTGATGGAATTTGTCATCGACACAGAAAAGGTTGAGGAAGTCGACTTTTTAACCGGAAATGATAGCTATAAACAGGACTGGATGTCAGAGCGAAGAGAACAGCAGGCACTGTGCTGTGTGAGGCAAACAAGTGAAAGAATGGGTCTTGTTGCCAGGATAGATTCCATTTGGCGGACACTTCGCAACAACTTTATTAATAAAAGAATGAATGATCGTTAGGGGAGTCAGGTGAATTATTTTAGTTCGTACCCGTCCGATATTATCGACCAGTGCCGAGGCATAGACTCATGACAGGCATCTCACCGGATCGAAGCATACTCGCCACGTCTCTACGGCTGCTGGGGGCGATGGGG
The DNA here is from genome assembly GCA_014762495.1 of Gammaproteobacteria bacterium. Taxonomy (GTDB): domain Bacteria; phylum Pseudomonadota; class Gammaproteobacteria; order Thiohalospirales; family Thiohalospiraceae; genus JABURT01. The sequence continues at coordinate 5,695 of JABURT010000209.1, forward strand.
CTAATGTTCCTGGCACTTGTGGCTGGCTCACTGGTGATGGGGGATGCGGGTCAATCCTTTACACCTGAGGAAGAGGCACTCAGTAGCCGAGTTGCCGTGGTGATCGCGGTCATCAATGCACTTGTACTTTCCTATCTAGCACTGCGCTCACGCTGGCATGGCTGGAAACTGGTGGGAGCATTGTTCCTCGTACAGTTCGGCCTGGAAACCCTCATGACACAGATCGAGACCCTGGCATTTCGTCAAGCCATGGGCTTGACGCCGGAGCAGATCGCGCCACTGTTTCTTGGCGGCTTCCTGCGGGCACTTATTTTTGCACCCCTTGCCGTGGTGATACTGGGTAAGACCCAGAGAGTTGCCCTTTTTGCGAGAGACAATACACGCCTGCGTTTCTCCCTGGGCGGATGGGTGAAACGACTGACCTATCTCGCGGTGGCGTATGTCATGGTCTATTTCCTGTTTGGCTATTTTATCGCCTGGCAGTCGCCGGAGCTGCGACAGTTTTATGCAGAATCTACGGACCTGAAACCTTTTCTGTCGCATATGATGCATATCATTGGCGATGAACCTGGTCTGCTCCTGCTACAGTTCGTTCGCGGATATCTATGGGTCATCATTGTGTTACCCATTATACGCATGCACAAAGGAGGGACATTAGAGACCGGCCTGGCCATAAGCGTGACTATGGCAGTACTCGTCTCCGGTTCCTTACTATTCCCCAATCCCTATATGCCGGAGCCGGTTCGCATGATCCATTTCACCGAGCTTTGGACTTCGATGGCTGTATTTGGTGTATTGACTGCGTGGATCATGATGTTCCGACCAGGGAGACCTTCTCTCTAATGACCTGCTGATTTTCATGTGATCTATACAACGACGGTTACATACAAGATTGCGATGCGCATGATGTGACTCCCGCTTTACAAGGGCGACAGAGAACCATAGACTCATCGGATAAGCCTGCAAGGCGTAGTAAAACAACATTTGATTATGACCACACGACTTGTACAAAAACCGTTGTTCAAGGGGACTCGTGAATTCGAGATAATCGAGGATTCACTCACTGTCCACCAGAAATCCCTGTTGTCATCAGAGAAACTGACTATTGGATTGTCCGCCATTCACCCTGATCCCGATGTGCAGGGTGAAGAATTATTGTTTTATGGGCGTGGAAAGTCGGAACCCTTGTTTCGGTTGTATATGAATCAGCCCAATAACCAATCATTTACTGATTTTGTCGAAATATTGCGACGCGAGGTTCTGGAGGCATCCGCCCACTCCTTGCCTATCGGGAACAGGGACGATGTGTCAGCCCTCCCCGAGGCACCTGGCTGGAATGTCTATGAAGAGCCGCCCGCGTTTGCGGATGAAGAGGCCGCAGAAGACAAAGTCGAGTTCCAACCGGTCAACCCGGAACGATTGCAGGGCGATATCGTCATGCTAAATACCTATCTCGACGACAACGAGATCCAGCCGCTGCTACACGCCATCGAGGCCCTCATCGCCCAGCCGGATGAAGAGGCCGCCTTGCAACGAGTGGCCGATGCCTATAATGACCTGGGGCCATACCAGGGGGCGGTGTTGACCTACGCGCCGTATCTGAAGGTGATCCTGTCGCGATATATTTGGTGACACTCGTCACCTGGTGCCTGTTACTTCTTGCGTGATTTACCGTGCATCGGCCCATGCCGGGCCATCCATCGTGCCTGTCATATAACACCGGTCAAACTGCCTCGGCCTTATACATGAGAACATGT
>JABURT010000071.1 GCA_014762495.1 Gammaproteobacteria bacterium
TATAATAGGTCTACTAATGTTTATTTATGGGTTTCTAACAATAGATGCCTAACAAGTGGGTCAAGCATGCCCCCTTCGGTCGCGGGGCCTCGGGCTGCTTCACGCACTCGGCCCCTTACCAAAAGCGTTAGGCCAAATTAACTCGGACATGTACTCATGAGTCAAGAAGACGATTTTGAAACATTATTTACGATGTCCTTAAAGGAAGGAGGCAGCGCAAGAATAATTGGGGTCAGAGTAAAAATTCAGAATTGGGGTCGTCCTGAATTTGGGTACAGATGAAAATCTCCAATTTCATTGATAATAGTGGGCAGGCCGCGATTCTTATAATGAATTATAGGAGTCAGACCCCTTTGACTTTTGATAATCAATACTAGATTTGAGATATATGGGCTTTGCCAATATATATTAGTCTTTCGACACATGGAATGAGTGAGTGAATGATAGAACTATCTCAAGTCATATTCGGTATATTGTTTTGCTCAGTATTCGTTTGGTTTTATTTATGTCATCGAATGTTTGGGATTTTACGGACGAGGCACCCAGATAAATATGACGCCATGGGGAAGCTCACTCTGATTCTGAACAACACCTTATCAAACAACATTTCCTTCATTAAGTTATTAATTAGGAGGGAGTGGCAAGAGCTGGATGATAAGGGTTTGGCGGCTTTAGGTAGAGGTCTGCTGCTATTCTTTGTTCTGTATGCAACATTGTTCATTAGCCTCTTTTTCGGTATCTCTTTCAGGGCTGTATAGATTTAGCCCAATGGAAGAGTTGGGGTCGGATAAAAAATATTAGTGAATGCCTTAAATGAATGAAATCGAGTTAGAACTAATCACGAAGAGTCTTTTAGAAGGCTCTCCATTTAAAGAATGGCCTAGTGGAATGCCTGCGAGCATTGATCCTGAACTGGTCTTGATTGGTGTATCACCAGGTAATAGCCCAGCAGAGACGAATGTTGAAGAAATATCAAATAAAGTTGAATATGTGAGCGCTCCTACACGAATAAAACCTCCCAATAGTCACTTTTACTATCCTGATGGAAAAGACTATTGGGTGAAATTGCGGTATTTGGCCCATCAATATTTTCGCCTATATGATGAATGCATATCAGAAAACGAAACTATATCGAGATGTACGCATTTCAATTTAGGTACGGGTGATGCAGGCGCGGCTACTAAAAAAGATGTCGAAAAAGAAGTGGTTGAATGGGTGTCTGGATTATTAAACGAAATACATAAGCCTGATCTTGTCGTATTGTTTGGGTTAAAAAATATCATAAAAGATGATGATATTTCTGCATGGTGGAATCATAAAAAGGGACTAAAGGTGAACTGGAAGGAACCTCATGCAAGCCTTGATTTTGAGGGCTATACAAAAAGAAATTACCAATTTAGAGAGTGGGTAATTAATTCTGGAATCAAGAAAAATATTAGATTAGTTATATGGCCTAATCATCCTTCGCGTTCGCCATTTACTAATATGGATATATGGAAGTTATCCGTTCATGAATATCTCAATAGGTTAAAGAATTTGAGTTAGAGATGAAATTAGGGATGGGGGGAGTTAATCAATTTGGGGGATATATCGGGACAGCCACCACTTAAAAAAGCCCTTTCTACGAGAACTCGCACTTCAGGATGACAAATCAAGCATATAGTTACGCCTTTCAAATCAGTGAGAGCAAATCAGGTTATGGGTGTCCTCGCATACTTTGTTTAAATTGATAGTGCCGGGATAACTATTGGTCACCCGCCTCCTAACCGCTCTGGCGGCGGGAGATCTGAATGGGCTATATTTGGAGTACGATGAATAACACCCACGGCTCGTGACATGATTAAACTTACCGTAAATGGCCGAATGGTTGAGGTCGATGAGGATTCGACCTTGCTCGATGCGGCTAGGGAAGCCGGTGTCCATATTCCCACACTGTGTCATTATCCCCGACTACCCTCCCATGCCGTATGCCGCATGTGCCTGGTAGAAGTGGATGGTGAAAAGCGGCCTCAACCGGCATGCAAAACAAAAGTGAAGGAAGGAGCGGTGGTCGCGACGGATACGCGGGAGTTACAGGAATTTCGCAAAACCAATTTGCAATGGCTGCTGGCACGCCACCCCAACGACTGCATGCGCTGCGAGGTGAACGGTTCCTGTCAGTTGCAGACGCTAGTAAGTGAGTATCAACTAGCAGACGACTGGGAACATTTCCCAATAGGTTCCCCTGACCATCCAGAACATCATCTGACTGACCATACTTCACCGAGTATCTGGCGAGACATCTCCAAATGCGTTGAGTGTGGTCTGTGTGTCGAGGCCTGCGGGGATGAGGGGCAGGCACAACACGTGATCGGCTTTGCCGAACGTGGATCGGAACGCCTGCCCGTCACCGTATTCGATCACTCCCTGGCCGATACCAACTGTATCTCCTGTGGTCAGTGCACACTGGTGTGCCCGGTTGGCGCCTTGATTGAAGCACCACATTGGCACGATGTATTGCATACACTTGATGCCCACCGGCATGTTTCCGTCGTACAGGTTGCGCCGGCCACGCGTGTCGCCATAAGCGAAGAGTTCGGCATGAAGCCCGGCACGGTGAGCACGGGCAGGATGATCAATGCCCTGCGACAGCTCGGCTTTGACTATGTCTTCGATACCAACTTTGCCGCCGACTTGACCATCATGGAAGAGGGTAGCGAGTTCCTGGCTCGTCTCAAGGAGCAGAAGGCGTTACCTCTATTCACTTCCTGCTGCCCCGGCTGGGTGAACTGGGTGGAAATCAATCGCCCTGATCTATTACGACATTTGAGTACAACCAAATCGCCACAGCAAATGCATGGGGCGTTGACAAAACGCAGTGCCTTCGCACGTTCTCTTGGACCGGAATTTGCCGAGGGTAAGGTAGAACCTTACGTGGTAAGTGTGATGCCGTGTACGGCGAAAAAGGATGAAGCCCTGCGTCCTGGACAATCCGGCGATATCGATCATGTTCTCACCACACGAGAGCTGGCCAGAATGATTAAGGCGCGTGGCATCGCCTTCAATGCACTGCCAGAGGATGGGGCATTTGACAATCCCCTGGGTGAAAGCACGGGCGCGGCACAGATCTTTGGTGCGTCGGGTGGTGTGATGGAGGCTGTGGTGCGCACCGCCTCTCACTTCATCGGCAAGGAGGAGTCGCTTCCTTTGGAGTGGAAGCAGCTTCGGGGCGTCGGCCAGGGTATCAAGACAGCTGAGATCCCCGGTGTCGGTAAGGTTGCTATTTGTAATGGTATTGCCGCGGCACAGCGTATGCTGGAAACGGAATCTTGGCGCGACGAGTATGCGGCAATTGAGGTCATGGCCTGCGTGGGTGGTTGTCTGGGTGGCGGTGGTGAACCCAAATCCATGGACCCACTGGTGCTGGAGAAGCGGATGCAGGCCATTTATGCAATTGATCAAGGTGTGCCACATCGACGTTCGTACGAAAACAAAGATGTTCAAAAGTTGTATGCATCCGAGTTGAAGACGCCAAATTCATCCCAGGCCCATGCATTGCTTCATACAAAGTATGCCGCACGTAATTCTGAACGATTGTTATTGATGCGCTTTCTCGATTGTGTCGATAGACGCGATGGCCTTGCCGCGGCCAACCTGTTCCATCCGCAGGCCGTCTGGTCGACGGCTTCTCCAGTCGGTGACATCGAGGGCTCCGATAACATCAAGGATTTTATTCAAACGCGACTGCCGGCCCGCGGCTATGGTCCGGCTTTTAAACGTCATCAGATGGAGTCTGCCTCGGATATTGAAGACCTAACGGTGCTCACACCAACAGGTGAACGTTGCCGTTTCAAGCTTGAGCTGGGTACTTTGCAAGAAGCCGGTCAGACCAGGACGGTGATTGAGAAGTTGACTAGGGAAATCCTTTGATTATTTATGTATCTTAGTTCTCCTATTATTTAAACATGGAATCAAAAATTGCTCGGTGCACACTAACTCAAACCCTATATTTATCTAGTCACGAAATGAGTTTGGCGTCAGATGAAACACACTTCAATGAACGGTAGAATCCGACTTGGATTAAGTCGATATATTAGATTGATTAGGAGAAGCCCATGCAAGTGACTAGATCTGTTGAAATCAGTGCCCCGATAGGGGATGTGTGGGCAATCGTATCAGACATTGAACATTCCGATTCAATCATTTCGGGTATCAAGAAAGTCGAAATTCTTGAACCGGCAAAGGGTCCATCGATAGTCGGGTTGAAATGGCGGGAGACTCGCGAAATGATGGGAAAGGACGCGGCAGAAGTGATGTGGATCACAGACGCGGCTGAAGCCTCATATTATGAAACCAGGGCTGAGAGTCACGGATCGATCTATACGTCTCGTATTGCACTCGAAACCACATCTTCCGGAACAAAATTGACCATGGATTTCATTGGGCAGCCAGTCACCTTTACTGCCAGGCTATTATGGAGCCTTACGGGTTGGATCGCGAAAAGTGCCCTGCGTAAAACAATCGACAAGGACCTCGACGATATTAAACATAGCGCGGAAAAAGCTAGAAGCTAGGGCATTGTAGTCTGACAAACGAGTTTAAGCCTTGTGCGACTTACTTGGCGAGTTCCTTCGCGAGCACATCGTAAACCAGTTTTACTCGGCGACTGGTTCGCAGTTCACGGTGTGTGGTGAGCCAGATGGGGAAGGTGAGGGCGGGGAAACTGTCCAGGGCTCGCTCGACTTCGGGATCTGCGTCCCCAATCTCTTCAGGCATAATTCCTAACCCCAATCCCTGTTTTACCAGTTGCCAGTGAGCGATGTAGTTTTCCGTATTGATGGGAAAGTTATCCTGACTCAGATGCAGGTCGTAAGCGTCGAGTGTCTTGATCAGTGACGTGGGATTGGCAAAGCCGATGAAGTCTGCCTGTTGCAGTCGCTCCATCGTGACCGGCTTGCCGAGCCTTTCCAGGTAGTCGGGGGTGGCGTAGAAGCGTGCGGAGACATCCTTGATCTTCTTCGCGATCAGATCGGGCTGGTCGGGCTCAAAGTTTCGTAATGCAATATCCGCTTCACGGCGACGCAGGTCGCTGACCTCATTGCTGGCGAGCAGGTCGATGTGAATCTTGGGTTCCATCTGCCGAATTTTGGCAATGATAGGCGGGAGTATATACGCGGCGTAGACCTCGCTGGCCGAGATGCACACATTGCCCTGTACATCCTCGCTCTGTCCACTGGCCGAGAGCGAGAGTTGATTGGCGGCCTCCGCCATTATGCGTAGTTGCTCTAGCAGTTCCAGGCCCGTCGGGGTCAGCACCAGGTTGTGACCTACCCGTTCGAACAGGATCACACCCATCTCTTTTTCAAAGGCGCTGACCTGTCTGCCGAGGGTGGGCTGGGTCATTCCCAGTGCCCTGGCCGCGGCCGACAGCGAGCCTTCTTCCGCCGTTACGAGGAAGGCGCGGGCGCGGTTCCAGTCGAAATTGATCGATTTCCAGTCCATGCAATATTGTATGTCGAATATGCAAATTCAGGCAATTCTCATAACTTTATGCATAACCTAGCATGTCTCCCGTCCTCACACGAAAAGGGAGATGGAATGATGAAAGCGATTCGATATGAGCAATATGGCAAGCACGACGTGCTGTTTGTGTCCGAGGTGGAAACCCCGACACCCGGTCCCGGGCAGGTGCTGGTCAAGGTCGGGGCGGCCAGCGTGACCCGTGCCGACACCATGATGCGCAGCGGCAGGCCCGCATTGGGTCGTTTGATGCTGGGTCTATTCAAGCCCCGTTATCCGGTGGTCGGTACGGGCTTTGCCGGCGAGGTGGTGGCCATCGGCGACCAGGTGACACGCTTCAAGGTGGGCGAGCGGCTGTTTGGCGAATCGATATTTGGCAGCGGCACCAATGCCGAATATCTCTGTGTCGATGAGTACGGCGTGGTGGCGCATACCCCGGCCAATCTCACCGATGCCGAGGCCTGTGGGATCTGCGATGGCCCCCTGACGTCGCTGAATTTCCTGCGCGATATTGGCAAGCTGCTGGCAGGCCAGAAGTTGCTGGTGGCCGGGGCCTCGGGAAGCCTGGGTAGCGCGGCGGTTCAGATCGGCAAGTTGCTGGGTGCCGAGGTCACGGCGGTCTGCAGTGGTGCCAATGCCATCTGGGTCAAGGACCTTGGCGCCGATCGGGTCATCGACTATACGCAACAGGACTTCACACAGGAATCGGTTCAGTACGATTTGATTTTCGACACGGTCGGCCAGTACGCATTTTGTGATGGCCGCCGGGTCCTGAAACAGAGTGGAAGCTATCTAACGCCCGTATTTAGTATGCGCAATATCGTGTCGATGCTGTTGACCCGGATCGGTAATGGACCGCGTTTGAAATTCTCTGCCACCGGCATGCGCCCCCATCATGAACTGGCCCAAATGCTAGAGGAACTGAAAGAACTGTTCGCCGAGGGTCGAATGCAGTCGGTACAGGACAGACACTTTTCACTGGAAGAGACAGCCAGTGCCCATGCCTACGTGGAAAGCGGCCACAAGAAGGGCAATGTGGTTGTGATGCCTTTCACCGCTTGAAAAAGCGACTCAATGAATCGGAATGGAGATTACAAGATGAAACATGAAATACAACCCAGGACCCTGGCCCTGATCGCTGGCGGTAGCTACTGGTTTATTTTCTTTGCCGCTATTTTTGCAAATTTCTTTGCCATCGAGTCCTTGAAGAATGATCCCCTGGTGACGGTCCAGCAAAACGACATGCTGGTGAGGTTTGGTATTGTCGCCTTCATGATTACCGTGATCTTCGATGTCGTGGTGGCCTGGGCGCTGAATGATTTATTCAGGACAAATCCGCTTACCCTGTTAAGCACATTCTTTAGAATGATGCATGCCGTCATCATGGGCGTCGCGATCTTTGCTCTGCCGGGCGTGCTGGCGCTTGATAGCGGTGAGGAAATCCTCAAGCAAGTGGAAATGTTCAACACAATCTGGCTTATCGGGCTCTTTTTCTTCGGTCTTCACATTATTCTGTTGGGGAAAATACTCGGCAAGCCAATCCTGATTTCGGTGTTCCTTGTCATTGCAGGAAGTATGTACATGCTAGATACCCTTGCACATTTCGTGCTGCCTGATTATCAAGCGTATGCCGACATCTTTCTTGCTCTGGTGGCGATTCCTAGCATTCTTGGTGAAATGTCATTTGCTGTCTGGTTGCTTTTAAAGGGCGGAAAATCATAATCGAGGACGATGCGTTTTACTTATAAAGGCAAACTATCCATCCCGGGCGAGGCCATAATGGATACGCCTGGGATGGTCTCTCTCCCTAATATTATTTTGTTCGGAAGAAGAACGCCTGGGTGTTAAATCAAGTCGGGTCGTCTGTAATACCCTTGGTTGTATAAAGACAAAATACGCGAAAGGCTGGGCCTGTGTCTGCCATTGATCTGTTGAGGGGAAGTGGTTATGGTTAAAGTTGAATATGAAAGGGCGTAAGCCCTTTTTTTGTGTGTGGCTATAATGGAATGAGAATGTCTCGAATCCCAAACAGTGTTTTGAACAAAAAGCCTCAATTTATTGCCGTATTGATCGTTGTGTTAGTACTGGCCGTGCTTGTGATCGGTTTTGGCCGAGAGTCCATGCCTGACTTCTCCGAGATCGAGGATATCCCGCAACGCAAGCAAGCCTTTATCTCTTACCTTGCCCCGACCATTAACGACATCAATCAGGAACGGGCACAAGAGAGGGCCGAGCTCAAGGCCATGATCAAGAAGATGCAGCAGGGCGAGTCGCTCGGTTTTCTTGAGGAACTCCAGCTTGAAGACTGGGCCGAACGTTATGGGCTTGACTACCAGGAGGATGCCCCCCTGGCGGTGGCCGAGAAGTTACTGCTGCATCTGGACCAAATCCCGCTATCCATGGTCCTGGCACAGGCCGCAATGGAGTCGGCCTGGGGGACATCGCGATTCGCGATCGAGGGGAATAACCTGTTCGGTCAATGGTGTTTTGAAGAAGGATGCGGCATCGTACCTAGCCAGAGAAACGAAGGTGCGAGTCACGAGGTGCAGGTCTTCGATAGTGTTAAGGATGCAATCGCGTCCTATTTTCGTAATATCAATAGCCACCGGGCCTATCGTGACATTCGCGAAATGCGCGCCATGCTACGGGCGAAGGACAGGTCGGTTACCGGTTTCGCCCTGGTTGAGGGTTTGCACAGCTACTCCCAGCGCGGCCAGGCCTATATTGACGAGCTGCGATCCGTAATCAGCTATAACGATCTGGATGAACTCAATACGTCTTCCGCTTCTCAGGGTTCCTGATACCAGCTTCCATCCGGGTGTTTGCGCATGAAAAATTGCGAATGCCAGTAGTATCGGCCGGGCTTGCTGGACGCTGCCGTGCAGTTGATGCGGGAGCGCCCCACCGGCAGGTCTCGGTTCACAGTGGCCGTGACGGTTTGTCCATCCACTTGCGTCTTAATGCGCCCCTGACCACTGGCAAAGCAGCTTACCCTCCTTGCCAGTTCGGCCGAGTCCAGTTCGAGTATTAGAGTCGGCCTTGCCGAGCTGGCGGGCAGTAGCGGTTCTAGCAGGGGCCTCCCTTTTTGATCCGTCACGTGCACGGAGCGTAGTGGCATGGCCAGGCTGTTCACTTTCTCGATAAATCCCTGCATGTCGGTGTAGGGTCCACCGAAGGCAAAGCGCGGGATCTCCTGTCGATCCACTTCTCGGTCAAAGGCCCCGGAGTGCTGGGCAAAACCGAACATCCCGAACTCACGTACTATCGACTTTACCGTGCCGTTGAACTCCCCATAGGGATAGGCGAACAGGCCGGGGGCACCCCCCATGTGTTGTTGGATGTGCTGTTCCGCCGTACTCAGTTCATCGCGTATGCGCGTTTTCCATTCTTCCTCCGATTCGCCTGATTGACGCCTTACCAGATGGGGGTGTCGGTGGGTGTGATTGGCGATGGTGCCACCCTGTGCCTGCAAGCCTTTCAATGTCTCCCAGTCCATGTACAGGTGTTTTCCCACCATGGCCGGGGTCACAAACACGGTAAAGGGGTATCCGCGTTTGCGGAGGATCGGCAGGACATTCGTCGCCACCGATTCATAGCCGTCATCAAAGGTGATGGCGACAAGCTTATCCGGTAGTGCCTCGCCGTGTTCAATGGCCTTGACGAGGCGCGGCAGGGACCAGACCTCGAAGCCATTTTCATGAATGTAATCAATGTGCTGCTTAAATATATCGGGCGCGATGCTGGTCGCGGTCGGTGTGGAATCGTTAATGTGGTGATACTGTAAAATCACCGCGGCATGGGAGGTGGAGAAGAATGCCAGGCCCAAAAGCAGGCGGCTCAGGTGTCGTATGAATCTCATGGGTAACTGTTGTCATCACTTAACTATGGTTAAAGCCCAATGTGTGGCTTGAAGTGCAGTATGGCAAATTCTTGTGGTGGACGTAAACAGTGACGGGCAGACTGATTTGTGAACTACAGTTTGTGTCAGATGGCAGTGTTTCTGATAATTAAATCTTTATGGAACGGGTGTTCAATGCCTATGAGATATCCTCAAGTGCAAATCCGGGTTTAATGGAAACTACATGGAAAGCTTATCAGTTCTAGCCGTTTGACCTGTTCATGTCAGGATTGGATCTCTTGACCCAATCTTATACAGGGATAGTCCTTTAGATATGTTGGTTCATGAGACCAATAAGATAGCCTTCTCATTTGTGGGTATAAACCTGGATGCAATGTGATCGTCTCGGTCGGGAAAGAGGATTTCGATATGTTGGGTGTCCTCAGGTTTTCAGGGACTGACGATACCAGTAATATAGTGATGCAATAGGCAGGCAATAATTCACGAACTCTATGCTAAAAAAGATGCTGCTCCGGGGAATCTGGAAAATCGCAAGTTGGGTGGAAGTGTATGGGCTTGTCATTTTTTCTGCAATTGTCTTGCTTTTTGTTGGGGTATATATCGATCGGTCCAATATCAAGTCACATCAGATTGACTTACGAAACGATGTACAACAGGAACTCAACTTAACTCGAATCAAGCTGGAAGACAGGGTGTTGAACAGCACCATGCTTTACTATGGCCTGCAAAGTGTGTTTTCACTTGAGCCAGATATGTCTCAAGCGCGTTTTCTGGAGCTAGTAAAACCTATTGTTGATGGGGCCGACCAAATTAAAAACATCGCGGTGGCACCACGAGACCTGGTTGTTCGTTATGTCTATCCCCTTAAGGGAAATGAAAAGGTTATTGGGATTGATTATAACAATCTTCCTGAACAGCTACCCGCCATACAGCAGGCAAGACAAACCGGCAAAATGGTGTTGTCCGGACCACTCAAACTCGTACAGGGTGGCGAAGGTTTTATCGCAAGATTGCCCATTTTTTCCAATGTTGATGGTGAAAAACAGTTTAGGGGGATAATTTCCTCGGTTATACCTGTCAGTAAAATGCTCGAAGGTATTGGGTACTATGACAAAAATTCAGATATTGAAATAGCCATACGTGGAAAAGATGCGCTGGGGGCCAATGGCGAACTGTTCATGGGTAGTATGGATACTTTTGAAAATCGACCTGAATTGCAAACCGTTATATTACCCAATGGTTCATGGAAAATCGCAGCAACGCCTAAGGGCGGCTGGAATATAGATTCATCAAAGTTACTCGGTTCAAGAATATTTATATTCGGGGTGGCATTGCTTATATGGGTGCTCATAAGCATAGTGTGGGTTTTGTCTGTTCGAAAGCACGCACTTGATGTTCGTCTTAGGGCATTTTATGAACTGTCATCCGTTGGGATTTCGCTGACTGAACTAGATACAGGTAAAGTCATTGAAATGAACAAGGCTGTTGAAAATGTGACCGGCTATAGCCGTGACGATTTTCACAGTATTACTTTCAGGGATATCGCAGTAACGAGCAAGGATGACGACGAAAAACGTATTAAGAAAATACAGAAAGAAGGTCGTGTCGGTCCCTATGAACGTGTCTTTAGACGCAAAGATGGCAGCAAGGTTTATGTGTTAATGAGCAGTGTGCTCGTTCATGATATATCCGGCAAAGAATTGATATGGTCAGTGGCGGAAGATATATCTGATCGTAAGAAGATGGAGGAGGAATTGGTAGAGGCGAGGCGCGAGGCTGAACGAGCCAATCAGGCTAAATCGATATTTCTCTCTACAATGAGCCATGAACTACGTACCCCTCTCACCGCCGTACTTGGTTTCGGAGAATTATTGTCAATTGACGAAACCCTAACACGAGATCAGCATGAGAATGTGCAAAGTATTACTGATGCGGGCGAACACCTTCTACAGTTGATCAATGAAATTCTCGAGTTATCCAAGATAGAGGCTGGCAAGCTGGAGCTTAATCTTGAGGCGGTTAACGGGCATTATGTTATTCAGGAATGTATTGACTTGATGCGATCGGTTTTAACGAAGTATCAGGTGACAGTCGAGTATTTCAATGATAGGGATTTCGATTTGTTCGCAGATGTGGTGAGGTTAAAACAGGTATTGATAAACCTTATTTCAAATTCAATTAAGTATAATAAGCCCGGTGGTAAGGTCAGTATTTATATCGAGAACCCTGACAATAGAGAAACCGCAATAATACTTGTTTGTGACACAGGGTTAGGAATACCCGACGACAAGGGGCAGGAGTTGTTCGAACCCTTTAGTCGTATCAATCCCGAAAACTCGGATGTTCAAGGTACAGGAATTGGACTTTCATTAACTCGCAAGATCGTCGAATCTATGAACGGTTCGGTTAGCTACGATAGTGTGCTAGGGATCGGTACCTGTTTCTGTATCGAGCTCCCTGTGCACGAGTGAGATTTTTTTTCTGAGCCTGGATTGTCTAATAATAATTAGGTCGGACCTTGAATATTGACCCAATAATTCAAGATCCGGCTCCGTGTGGCTATAGAGCTTTGCCCTTTCTTCTATAATATTTCACGTCATTTTCAAAAATTGATATCACCAATAAATCACTCTAAAGCCTAAAATTTTTATGTTTACGGATTGATATGTGATTTTTATTGTTAATTTGCGTACTGGGAGTGCTCAGTAGCGTAGACTGGTGGTCCAAATTAAAGGAGTTTTATCATGATCCAATCAGTAAGCGGCAACGGCCGCGAACCGGCGGGTCCCCCTGACCTGGCTGTGTTACTCAAGAAATTCACTGGCGGAGGCTCCCCACGCGGCAAGTTCAGCGGCTTGATCGGCGTCGTCATACTCCTTCTGTTGATCTGGGGCGTCATGACGTCTTTTTACACCGTTCAACCTGAGCAACGGGCCGTGGTTAAACGCTTCGGCTCGGTCTCGGGTATTACCGATCCCGGTTTACATTTTAAGTTTCCCTACGGTATCGATAAGGTTCAACTGGTGGCGACCGAGCGTGTCCTCAAGCAGGAGTTCGGCTTTCGTACCGAGGAGACACGCCAGAGCCAACGTTCGACTTACAGTTCTGATCGGTTCGAGGATGAATCCCTGATGCTCACCGGTGACCTCAACATGATCGATGTTGAGTGGGTGGTCCAGTATCGCATCGAAGATCCTATTAAGTTCCTGTATGAGATGCGTGAGCCTACCCGCACATTACGTGATATTTCCGAATCGGTTATGCGCCGTATAGTCGGCAATATGCTGGGCTCCGAGGTACTGACCATTGGCCGAGTGGATATTCAGAAGAAGGCGGGCGATGAGATTCAGGAAATCCTAAACGGCTATGATGCCGGCATTCGTGTTAGCACCGTTGAAATGCAGGACGTAGTACCGCCGCCGGCCGTGCAACCCGCGTTCAATGAGGTCAACGAAGCGCGCCAGGAGCGTGAGCGAATGATCAACGAGGCGCAAAAACGCGTTAACCAGGAGATACCCAATGCCAAGGGTGCTGCCCTGCGTACCGTTGCCGAGGCCGAGGGTTACGCCACGGAACGAGTCAACCGTGCCGAAGGCGAGAGTGACCGCTTCAGTGCCGTGTTGCGCGAATATCGGCAGGCACCTAAGGTCACCCGATCACGCCTCTATCTGGAAACCCTGAACGAGGTCCTACCCCATATCGGACAGGTCCTGGTTGTGCAGGACGGGCAGGTTGGTCCGCTGCCATTGCTCGACATCAATCGCAAGGCCAATACAGCCGGAGGTGACAAATGAGATCGATAGTAATTGCCGTTGTGGCTGTGTTTGCCATCGTATTGGGTTATGTCACTCTCTATACCGTGGATGAATCGCAACAGGCCATCGTGGTTCAGTTTGGTGAACCGATTGGTGATGTGATCAACAAGCCGGGTCTGAAGTTCAAGCTGCCCTGGCAGAGTGTCCGTTATTTTGACAAGCGTCTGCTGGTGTGGGATGGGGATGTTACCCAGATCCCTACCCTGGGCCGTGAGTTTATTCTCGTGGATACGACGGCACGTTGGCGGATCACAGATCCCTTGCTGTTTCTGACCAGTGTTCGGGATGAAGCCGGGGCACGGACCCGTCTGGATGACATCATCGACTCGGTAGTGCGCGATATGGTTTCCTCGACTGAGCTGGAAGAGATCGTTCGCTCGAAGGATTGGGAGGTCGATGTCGAAAACCTGGATGACCCCACCCTGGCCGAACGCAGCGATGTGAACCTGCAGAAACAACCAAAACTGGGTCGTGAACTACTGGAGGCCGGTATTCTGAAGCGGGCTCGGGATTCCATGCCTGCCCTCGGGATCGAACTGGACGATGTGCGCATCAAGCGTGTCAACTATATCGATTCCGTGCGCAAGCAGGTGGAAAGCCGCATGATTGCCGAACGCCAGTCCATCGCCGAACGATTTCGTTCCGAAGGCCGGGGACGCAGTCAGGAAATCCTGGGTAATATGGAGCGCGACCTTAAGCGTATCTCTTCTGAGGCCGCTCGCGATGCCGAGCGAATTCGAGGCGAGGCCGACGCCACGGCCACGCGGATTTACGGTAAGGCGTTTGGTGCCGATGCGGAGTTCTATTCCTTCTTCCGCACACTGGAAAGCTACAAGGTCCTGGGTGAGAACAGTACCCTTATGATTGACGCCGACTCCGACTTCTTCCGCTACCTGGAGCAGTCTCAAGCTCGATGAGCCATTGCCCGGCGGATTAACGCGCCCTCATTGGGCGCGTTAACCTTTCATGAATGGTATCTATCAGATTGCGAAATCATACAACCTGGTGTTATGAATCTTTGAATCATATAAGGCTGGTTTGAGTTCGGCATGTAATGATTGTTAAAGATGCCTTGATGTTATCAACAACTCTTCATGACTATACTATCTACATAAACCCACCCTTCAGGAAGGGCTATGCCCTATCTTCGTGTCATATCGCTCACCACACTCACCATGATCGCCTTTGCCGGTAACTCGGTGCTATGTCGGGTAGCCTTGAAGGAGACGGCTATCGATGCGGCAAGCTTTACCAGTATCCGCCTGATCTCCGGAGCACTGATGCTGTGGTTGATTGTGAGCCTGTTTCGTTCCGGGCAGGAGGGCAAGGGCAATTGGGCATCGGCCTTGGCCCTGTTTGCCTATGCCGCGATGTTTTCCTTTGCCTATATCAATCTGTCGGCAGCGATGGGGGCCTTGCTCCTGTTCGGGGCGGTGCAGGTGACGATGATCGGCGTTGGGCTGTGGCGCGGGGAGTGGTTGCATTGGCCGCAGTGGACTGGGCTGACACTGGCCCTGCTTGGGTTGGTGTACCTGCTGTCGCCGGGGCTCACCGCGCCGCCGGTGGGCAGCTCAGTCTTGATGTTGGCGGCAGGGGTGGCCTGGGGGATCTACTCGCTGCGCGGTAAGGGCGGCGGGGACCCCACCCGGGTGACGGCGGGCAACTTCCTGCGCTCGGTGGTGTTCGCCCTGTTGCTGGGCCTGCTCTTTATGGAAGGCTCACACCTGGATGGCGCCGGGGTGGGCTACGCCATCGCCTCGGGGGCAATCACCTCGGGTCTGGGCTATGCACTCTGGTACTACGTGCTGCCGGAGCTGAGGGCGGCCACGGCGGCCACGGTTCAGCTCAGTGTGCCGGTGATCACCGCCATTGGCGGCGTCCTGCTCTTGAGCGAGTCCATCTCCCTGCGTTTGGTGCTCGCCTCGCTCGCCATCCTCGGCGGCATCGCCCTGGTCATCCTGGGCAAGGCGCAACGAGCCGGGCCCGAGGTGCCCAGGACTTGAGATCGGGCGCCCCAAATCTTTTTGCATAAAAAGGCAATTTTCCGCTTGACTAGAACGAATGTTCATTCTAATTTTAGTCCATGGACGCAAATACAGACATCAAACGCACTCGCAGCAAGCCGGCCACCGAACAGGTGCTGGGGGCGGCCCTGAACCTCTTTACCGAGCAAGGCTACTTCAACACCTCGATCCCGGATATCGTCAAGGCCTCCTCGGTCAGCACGGGCTCGATCTATCACTACTTCCGCGACAAGGAAGGGATCGCCCGCAACCTGTACGACAGCCTGGTGGAGCGGATGGAGACCAGTTTCTCCGAGATCGAGGCGCGCCATGACAGCGCGCATGATCGCTGCCGGGCGGCGATCGAACTGCTGTTCGAGCTGACCGAGCAGGAGCCGGCGGTGATGCGTTTTATGCTCTTTTCCCGTCATCGTGAATTCATGCCGGACCAGAAACCGGTCTGTTCCTCGCGCCCCTTCGTGCAGATGCGTGAAATGGTGGCGTCGGGCATGCAGCGCGGCGAGGTCCGCGAGATGACCCCGATTATTGCCGCCTCAGCCGTGTTCGGCGGGGCGCTGCGTCTCATTCAGTTACGTCTGGATGGGATCCTGGACAAGCCATTGCCCGAGTATCTCGACGAGATCTGGCAGTGTGCCTGGCGGTCGGTGACGCCCTGAGCCCGAAAAATTCGGTTCAGAGCTCACTGGCCTGTTTTTGGCCCGTAAATTAGAACGAACGTTCGTTCTAGGAGGCAACGATGAAATCACTCGCAATCGTGGTACGCGAAGACGGATACGACAAACTGCTCACCCCCCTGGCCTTTGCCTATCTGCAGGGTGCAGAGGGGACCCAAGTCGACTTGTTGTTCGTGAACTGGGCGGTCAAGGCGCTGACCGAGGAGGGCGCCAAGGGTCAGGTGATACAGGGCTCGCACGCGGATCAGGACGGCTGGGTTCGCCAGCAGGTCGAGAAGGCGGGGCTGCCCCCCGACATCTACGATGTGATCCAGGCCCTCAAGTCCACCGGCAACGTGAACTTCTACGCCTGCAGCCTCGCGGCGAGCATCTTCGGCGTAAATGAGGACAATCTGGTACCCGAGGCCAGCGGCATCGTGGGCGCCTCGTGGTTCTTGAATGAAAAGGCCTCCCAGGCCGAACACTGCCAGTATTTCTAAGGAGCAAGGACATGAGCGATATCAAAGCCGACAGCAAGCTGGATACCAGTGGCAAGTGCTGCCCCATGCCCATCGTCGATCTCAACATGGCGATGAAGAAGATCAACAGTGGCGAGGTGCTGGAGGTGATCGCGACCGATCCCGGCACGCTCACCGATATTCCCTCCTGGTGTCAGCGTACGGGACATACGCTGATGGAATCCGAGCAGGGTGATGGGGTGATGCAGTTCTATGTCAAAAAGAGCTGAACCCAATGAGCTGTGCGGAGGTTGCGTGTATCACCCTCCCAACCTCCCACGGCAATATTACGCGGAGGCGGACTGGCAGGCATTGCAGTCCGTGTCCTGTGCCTATGAATATTCGCCGGGAAGCGATGCCTGCCTAAGTACCCGTAAGTCACATTGTGACCTGGTGGATCTGCGGGCGCTTGGCGATCGCAAATGAGAGGGCAGCGAATTCCTTGTAGATAGGCTTGCTCGCGGGTCTCGATCTGCCACACTGAGTTTTGGTGAGTGGTTGATCTGAATCCGGCAGGCAGGACAAGAGGAGGAGAGTATGCGTTGGACGATGGTTGTTATGTTCCTGTTGCTGACGGGATGTAATCAACACGTGAGTCACGGTATCGATGAGGAAACCGGTCTGGCCTACTGGCAGGTGGAGGATGGCAAGATCTCCCTGCGCCTGGTGCAGCGTACGCCATTGCAGACCCAGAGTTTTTTCCTTGGTCGCGGCTTTACACGGCAACAGACCGAAACCATCGCCCATGGCTGTGTCTTCCAGACCATCTTCAAGAATATCTCCAACGAGTCGTCATCGCCGGTGGTGTTGAGTTATGACCTCGACCAGTGGGTGGTTCACCATGATGGTAAGCAACCCCTGAAGACCCGCGAGGCGTGGCAGCAACACTGGCAGGAACAGGGCGTGGCCAAGGCCCAGCAACTGGCCTTCAACTGGGCCCTGCTGCCCACCCGCCAGGAGTATCGGCCCGGTGACTATAACTGGGGCATGACCGCCTACGATCTGGCCCCGGGCGGTGAATTCGACCTGACGGTTCGCTGGCAAGAGGCGGGACAAACGCGCGAGGTGATCATCCATGATCTCAGGTGTTCCACCGATATCGCGCAACCGAATCAAGAGGAGGAATCATGAAGTTTGGCCGACTAGGTGTGCTTATGCTGTGCAGTGCAGCATTGTTCAATGCAAACGCCGCCGATAACCAGACCCTGCCGGCGTTGGATAAGCCCTTTATGGCCCCAGAGTTCACCACCATGAGTGAGTCCGGGAAGAGCCATAGTCTGTCCGACTATCGCGGCAAGCTGGTGATACTCAACTTCTGGGCCAGCTGGTGCCCGCCCTGCCGATACGAGATGCCCAGCATGGAACGGTTGTGGCAACAGGTACAGGGGAAACCCGTCGTGATCCTGGCAGTCAATGTGGGCGAGGATGCCGACACCATCTTTGAGTTTACCGGCCACTACCCGGTATCGTTTCCCCTGTTGCTGGACCAGGACGGTTCCATTATCGACAGCTATCCGGTGAGGGGATTGCCCACCACATTTATCATCAGCCCCGAGGGCCGGGTGACCCATCGCATAATTGGAAGTCGGGAATGGGACGAGGCGCAACTGATAGGGCAATTGCTCGAACTGGCAACCCCTTCGCGTTAAGACGTCGGTATCCGTTGGGCCGCATAGCCGGAGTCTGACCAGGACACCATAACTTGTATTGTCACGAGACATTCAGAATTTTAGCGCAGATTACAAACAGTCCTGCAAAGACCGCCATGTAGAGGCGGTAGAAATGCTCATCTCCATTGCTACGAACTGATCTAGCCACGCAACTCATGGGTCGAAACCCTCCTCAAAGCCAGGGTCTTGTTAGAACTGACGGACCGTTGTGTGAATGGTACGGGAGTGATTGAATCAGGACAGGACATTTGAGGACTGCGCCAGCCAGCCTGTTGTGATGTCTCATGATTCTGAGAGGCTATGTGAAGACGCCAGATGTGCCAGGCCTTGAGTTTATTTGAAATGATTTAACTTTAAGTCGCGCGAATACGGTACTATTTCGAAAGATGCGCTAAACCGTTCCATGACATTGACCGTAATCGTGCCGACCTTTCTAAGCACACGGGTATTCTTAATGGTAGTGACACTAGATATGTCATCAACTGGGAAACTTGGGTCTGGCTTGTGAATGATTCACTTGCCCCCTCGTATCTATTGAGTAGCTCAAGATTTAGTGGCGATAGCGTGCCGAGATTTGTGCGAGAATACCTGTAGTATTCGACGGATTGCGGTTTGTTTCAATTAGTGGCTTGTATTCAATATGCAAGATGAACTTTTACACTCTGGATGGTCTTGAGTACCATGGTAAACGCTATCGCATGAAAGTCGCGTCTTGCAAGACCTTAACATTAGGCGCCGCGTTACGATCTAAACTGTTGAATAATACCGGGATGAACTAATGTTATTGCGGACAAGTTGCGATTTTATCTTCGAAATCACCGTACCCACACCATTTATTACGATGCTGAGACCGCGCAGCGGCACCAAGCAGTGGATTGCCCGCGAGGAATACAGGCTGGTCCCAAGCGTGCCCGTGTATGAGTTCACGGATAACTACAGCAATCTTTGTCAACGGCTGGTCGCTCCGCCCGGTACGTTTGAGATCCATACAGCGGCGGAGGTGGTGACAGAGGGGAGAATCGAACAGGCCCACGGTGCGCCGTTTGTCGAGATACAAAACCTGCCGGATGACGTTCTGATTTACCTGTTACCCAGTCGCTATTGTGAGTCCGAATTATTCTTCCAGATGGCGACCGAAATCACGGCCGGTAAATTACCCGGTTATGATCAGGTCGCGGCCATCGAGTCCTGGTTGCGAGAGACTATCCGCTATGTCCCGGGGAGCAGTGATACGCCTATCTCCGCGGTTGGGGTCAATACGCGGCAATCCGGGGTCTGCCGAGATCTCTCGCATCTTGGCATCGCGATATGCCGCAGTCTTAGCATCCCGGCACGATTGGTCGTGGGCTATTTGTATAATCTTGAGCCGATGGATATGCACGCCTGGTTCGAGGCCTATGTTGGCGGTCGCTGGTATACCTTTGATGCGACGCAGACCGTGGCCAGTAGTGGCTATGTCATTATCGGCGTGGGTCGTGATGCGGCCGATGTCGCCGTATATAACCAGTTTGGACCGCCCGTCTATCCCAGTGTCCAGAGTGTCGATGTAAGACTCGTCGAGAGTGACACGCCCTAACCGACATACTCGGTATCAAATCGGGGCATATCATGAAAAGCTTATTCTTGAGCCAAAGCCCCGATAGTCATGCCCATTCTGACTGGCTCATACTCCCTGAATAATGATAGTGTGTGAATAATTCAAGCCATGGTTCTTGTACTAAGATATAGATAGGCACGAAACAAATTGAACTTCCACATGAAACTCAGCTTAATTGTGGCCATATTCTGTCTGTGGTTTTTTCTGCCAGCGACGGCAGCGGCCAGTTCAGTTCTAGTTTTCAATACCACCGGCCAACCTCCCTTGAACAGAGAGGATGGAATGGGTTTTATGGATCGCGTCACTGAAATTGCCTTAAATCGTATTGGATACGATTTGAAACGAATCCAGTTGCCGGCGGAGCGAGGACTCTCGAATGTCAATAAGGGTCTGGATGACGCGGAAATGTCGCGTATCGCCGGGCTCGAGAAAGTGTATCCCAACCTGAGACGAGTGCCTGAGAAGATCATGGATTGGGAGTTCGTCGTATTTTCAAAACGGGATCTGGCCTTGTCAGATGGTTGGCAGAGCCTGGCCGGGGAGGAAGTGGCCTTTATCAACGGCTGGAAAATACTGGAAAACCAGGTGCCCAGAAGCTCACGCGTTGTTAAGGTGAGAAATGAAGACTTGCTGTTTGACTTGCTTCGCAATGATCGGACGGATTATGTGATCTACGAAAAATGGGCTGGCTTGAAGATTATTCACGATCATGGGGATGCAGATATCAAGATGTTGTCACCCCCTCTCGCAGTCAGAGATATGTATATTTATCTAAATAAGCGACATGAGAATCTGATTCCAAAACTATCGGAGGCACTGCGGGGATTGAAAGAGGATGGTACATACCAGCATTTGGAAAAATCCATATTGCACAAATTAAAATGAGTTTTTACTATCATTCCAATATCATCGTATTTTTCGGAAACTATATTCCTGACTAAATCAAGTCACGCAATACTGGCAGTACTGAGTTTATGATGTCTGCTGTCATTCTGTATTCGTTATGAAAGTCCCAGTATCACAGACGAGTCTTCATCAAAGAATCACCTTGTTGCTGCAGGCAATTCTTCTGGGAGAAGTGTTAATTGCAGTATGGAATCAGCAGTGGATGTCTGCGCTGGTAGCGAGTGCCATAATCCTGGTTACGTTAAGCCCGTTTTTTATCAATAAATTTTTCCGCGTATTTATTCCCCCTGAGTTTGTCCTGCTTGCCGTGCTGTTCGTCTTCGCGTCTTTGTTCCTTGGTGAGGTACGTGGGTACTACACTCGGTTCTGGTGGTGGGATCTGGTCCTGCATACCGGCTCAGGATTTCTACTCGGCGTACTCGGCTTTTTACTCGTCCATATCATGAATGAGACGGAAAAAATTGATGTCCACATGAAACCGGGTTTTGTGGCCTTTTTTTCCTTTGTGTTTGCGGTAGCCGTGGGGGCGGTATGGGAGATATTTGAGTACAGTATGGATGTCTTCTTCGGTCTTAATATGCAAAAAGAAATGCTAGGCGATGATTCCGGGCTTACCGATACCATGTGGGATTTAATTGTTGATTCCATAGGTGCCTTGGTGATCGCAGTCCTGGGTTACAGTTACTTGAAAACGTCAAAGAATGAATCTTTTTTGATTAAATGGATGCATTCGTTCATTAAAAATAATCCAAGGCTATTCAAGCCCAGGCAGTAAGCCACAATTGTTAAGCCTCGGCAAAATCACACAGAGCCATATTAGCGCCTACAAAATCACCAACACGACGACAGAGTGGTCAGTTGTGTTTCGCTTTTTTTCCAGCTTACCTGGGATTAACGGACAGGATCCCAGTTGGTCTTGCCGAGACGGCGGCTGATCTTTCCATCGACACCGATGTGGAACAGATGCAGCCACTTGTTTTCCACCAGTTGGCGGACCGTGTCGTGGCGATCAAGGATGTCGTCGATGGCCGTTTCCGGCGCCTCGACGAATGCGCTTAATCTCAGCGGCTCGTGCACCCAGTGCTTGCCATCGTGCAGGGATTGCATGGGCAAACCCACGCGTAGATCGCCACCATTGCCCTCCAATACACCGATGGCACCGCCGACGATGTTGTGCAGGACCTTGTTGCCGCTACCGAAGGTGTCGTTGTCTACCACCGAGCCGTAGTACTGCATGTTGATCCAGTTGGCCACGACCATGGGCGCGGTGAGGATCAACTCGAGGATCTTGAAACCTTCGTCCTGCTGCCAGTCGTAATCATGCAAGAAGGCGCGGCCCTCCAGGTTGCTGCCGCGTGTGCGTTCACGCGGCGCAGCGATGAAGGCTCCGTTATTGGCCAGCGCCCACTCCGGACGTACCTGCGACCAGTCGCTGGCACGGCGATAGATATTATCGCGTATCGAGTGGTCGTCCTGAGCCGCCAGTCCCATGATTGTGGCACGCTGCATACGTGTCAGTTCGCCGGCCTGTTCCAGCCATTGCTGCAGTTGTGACAGCTCGGCGTGTAGAGTCCCCGGTACCTCATCGGTATCGAACAACGTGACCGCATCGGTAGTGGTGTCATGCAGTCCGGCGATGAACCAGGTGTCCTGCGGAATATCGATTCCGCGTTCACGCAGGCCTTGGCGAACCTGGGGCTGGTTGAGAATGGCCGTCACCACGCGGGCGCTGGCCTCGCCGGTTTGACCGGCACAGGCACCGCAGTCCAGCGCGGTGGCGTGTGGATTGTTGACGGTGCTGCTGCCGTGACCGGTCAACATCACCAGGCGCGCGAAATTGTCGGTCAGGCTCATGGCACGCAGGATACGCTCGGCATGATCCAGCCAATCGCTTTCCGGGATACCGGATCCGTCATGCTTGTCACAACTGTGAGCGGTGGTCAGGGGCTCGATGCTCGGCGTCAGTCGCTGGATGCTGTTGCGGTCCAGGCCCTGGGTGACGGGGTTGGGCACGGGACGGCTCCAGCCGAAGCTGTCCCCCAGCAGCTTGGGCGCATAAATAAGCCCGATGGCCTCGACGAAGGAGAAGGCGGACGAGGCGGAGTACTTGAATCCCTTCCACATCTTGGACAGGGCCAGGCTCTGGCGACGCTTGTCCACGACACGCTGATTGGTGTCATCGTCCGCCTTGATCCGTTCGCAGATGCGGTTGGCCGGGTTGAACAGCACCGGGACATGGGAGCGGCCCTGGCTGGAGCCCAGCGGCAGGTACTCGATGAAGATCCCGAAAAAACCGGCGAAGCCCAGGGTCTGTATCCCCGGCGAGACGGTCTCCAGCGAACGGCGAAAGACCTCGGAGCGTACGTCGATACAGAACGCGGCCTGCACTGCGGGCCGTGTGATTGTCGACTCGCCAATCTTACCGCGCATGCCGTTGCCGATGGCGGCGATCACCTCTGACTGAAAACCGATCTCCATGGCGTTGAGCATGATGCGATCGATCTCGGCCGCCGCCCGGCGCTTGGCGGAGGGCGGACGCATGCTGGCCTCGAGCATGTCACGCCACTCGGCGGCCAGCGCGGAACTGTACTTCTCCTGGTAGAGCAGGATGTCCCACACCACGCGGATCGCCAGCAGGTCGACGATGGCGTCATCGCCCTTGCCGTTGAGCTCGGCCTGCCAACGCAGGTAACGGGTATAGGCCGCCCAGCCGCCGATGCTGAGCAGGGAGGCATGCAGGTAGCGCTCGACAGCCTCTTCGGGAATGGCCAGTTCCTCGATGGCCCAGGCGATGGCCTCGCGTGGGTCTTCGGGCGTGCGCGCGACATCGCGGCGAAAATCGCCGATGCCCATCATGGCGGGTCCCATGTCGACGCTGGCGGCCTTGCGCCAGGCCGCGTACAGCGACTGGTCACGCCAGGGCATGGCGATCATGGCCTGACCCAGGTCGAAGTAGGCGGCGCAGTGCAGGCTGATGCGTTCGGTGACAAAGCTGCTCCACAGCCCGCCCTCGACACGCTCCAGGATTCGGCTCATCGGGGCCATGCCCATCTTGGCGCGGGGCGCGGGCTTGGCCAGGGTCTGTTCGACCTCTTCGACACTTAGCTGGCTGCCGCAACGCTCGATGGCCGCACCCAGGTCGTGTTGGCTAATGCGCCCGTTCGCCAGTTGTTCACGGTAGTAGTCGCGTGACATATAGATCCCGTGGCCGAGGATGCGGGCCAGGGTATCGGAGCTGTCCTGGAAGCTCTTGTCGCTGAGACCGAAAAACGGGTTCACCGCGACAAAGTGTTTCAACGGCCACAGCGGGGCGATGCGTGAACAGGCCGTATCGATCTTTTCATCGAGCACGGCGCGTTGCTCCATGCTGAGGTGGCTGCTGTGGTGGATGTCGGAGTGGTTCGGTTCATCACTCAGCCTGTGTACACCGGGTCTGTTATCTGCGTGCCCGTCTCGAAGTTGAATGGTGGAGGTCATATTCATAATTGGGCTCCATAGCTATTGCGTTCGGTAGCGGGTGTCGGCCATACCCTCTGCAACACTCGGGTGATGAATACGTCGATGTAGAAACCGTTGTAGAGATGGATATAGAGCGCATCGCGCAGGGTGGAGCGACCAGACTTCAGTGCCTGCTGCACCAGCAGCAGTGCGATGAAGACGGTAATGATAAGAGCCACCATGAAGTAGTCGAATTTTCCGGCGCCATTGGGCACCGGCATCACACTACCCACCAGGGCCAGTTCGAAGCCGTGGTGCAGGGTGAAATAGGCGCCGCATACGATCAGGTTTATCACGAGTGCCCGTGACAGGAAGCGGGCACTGGACTGTAGCGATAGGGCCTGCAACATCAACTGGGTCATGGCGACGGCGACGATGGCACCGGCGGCCAGCAGCGCGGGCTGTTCGGCGACATGGATCCCGAATAGCTTGCCCATAGCCAGTGTCATGAGGATGGCGATAGCGAAGGCGGCGCTCTTGCGCCAGGCCGGGGCAGGTTCACTGTGCAGGTCCAGTGTCGGTGCCCGGAAGCCCTCCACCACGCTGCCGGAGGCGAGGAAGGCGTGCGCCTTGTAGAGAGAATGTGCCACCAGGTGCAGCATGGCCAGACTGTACAGACCAAGACCGGCCTCCAGCAACATAAAGCCCATTTGCGCGGTAGTGGACCAGGCCAGGGAGACCTTGACACTGGTCTGGGTCAGCATCACCAGCGAGGCCAGCGCCAGGGTGATAAGACCGACCACGGCTAGCAGTCCCAGCGCGAATTCCGAGTAGGAAACCACCGGGCTCATGCGGATGACGAGGAAGGCCCCGGCGTTAACAATCCCGGCATGCAGCAGGGCGGAGACCGGTGTTGGCGCCTCCATCACCTGGATCAGCCAGCCGTGGAATGGGAACTGGGCCGATTTGAGCGCAGCAGCGGTGACGATAAGGATCGCGGCCCAGTGAAGGCTCAGCGGCAGCTCACCCTGGAAGCCGCTCATGGACTGGAACATGGCATCGAACTGCAGCGTGCCCAGTGCCGAGTTGATCAGGAACACAGAGCCCAGGAGGCAGGCATCGCCGATGCGGCTGGCGACGAATTTCTTGTGCGCCGCCAGTACCGCGGCGGGGCGTTCGCGATAGAACATCAGCAATTGATGCAGGAACAGACTGGTGGCAATCCAGGCCAGGGCGAACATCAGCAGGTTACCGGAGATGATCAGGGTCAGAATGGCGGCCAGGGTCAGGCTGAGCCACTTGTGGAACTGGCCTTGCCTGGTTTCGCCGTCCAGGTAGTTGCGCGAATAACGCGAGACGATGACGCCGACGAAGGAGACCAACAACAGCATGATCACGGTCACGGTGTTGATATAGGTACTGATGGAGAAGTTACCCAGATCAGCGGGCAGCTGGAGGGAATACAGGCTCCAGCTCAATGACCCATCGTAGGAATAGAGCCCGGCCACGAGTATGGCACTTAGCAGAGCCAACCAGGCCGCGCCCATGTTGAGGCTTGCCATGAGCCTGGGCCGGGCGTTGGCCCAGGCCGTGGGGATCAGACCTGTCACCAGCAAGTAGAGCGGTGTGGTCATGGCCAGAATGATGGTGGCCGTGTTTACCCAGGATTGCATGACGTCTCCTTCACTCTGCTATCGCTCAGTTACCGCTGTGTGCGGCGTCCGTATACGTGAACGACGACCGTTACGTATCCCCTGGACGGCAATGTAGCGAAGGCAAAACTAAAGAAAAAATGAATAATTCGGATGATAATGATAGCCTTAAGGCTATAGTCAGGCCTTGAGGATAGCCACATGATGCGAATCACCCTGCGCCAGCTGAGCACCTTCGAGGCGGTGGCGAGGTTGAAAAATTTCTCCGCCGCGGCCAACGAGATGTACGTCAGCCAGCCTACTGTTTCCAAGCAAATCAAGGCCTTACAAGAAGAGGTGGGGGTGCCTCTACTGGAACAGATCGGCAAAAAGGTCTCCCTAACCGAGGCGGGCAAGGAACTCTATGCTACCTGCACACAGTGGATGGAGACCTGGGGACGCTTCGAACAGACCATCGCCAACCTCAAGGGCATGAAACAGGGCAAACTGAGGATCTCGGCGGTGACGACCACCAAGTTCTTTATGCCCAGGTTGCTGGGGCCGTTCTGTTCGGAATACCCCAATATCGACATCAGCCTGGAGGTGGTGAACCGCGACCGCCTGCTGGAGCGACTGGCAAACAATGAGGATGATTTGTACATCATGGGGGTGCCGCCCGAGGAGATCGATGTCGAGGCCGAGCCCTTCCTCGACAATCCCCTGGTGGTCCTGGCACCGGCGGGTCATCCTCTGGCAAACGAAAAACAGATCCCGTTCGAACGGCTGGCCAGTGAGAAATTTCTTATGCGTGAACGCGGATCGGGGACACGCATCACCCTTGAGAGACTCTTCGCCGAACGGCATGTGCCGCTTAATATCCGTATGGAGCTAGGCAGTAATGAGGCCATCAAGCAGGCCGTTGCCGGAGGGCTGGGTTTGGCCTTGCTCTCGCAAAGCACGTTGTGGACAGAGACAAGTCAAAAGGAACTGACAACGCTTGATGTGGAGGGCTTTCCGGTGATGCGTGCATGGTATGTATTGCGTCCCAAGGGAAAGCCATTGTCCGTGGTCGCCGAGCATTTCCTTGAGTTCTTGCGCGAACACATCCGTCTGCTGTTTCCCTAGGTTTAGGCCAAAATACCTCTATTATTACAACGGCAGACATACACCATTGTGCCGGACTCGTTGAGAGTTAGTTTGAAGGGGTATGTACAAACGATGAGGAGATTATGGACACCAGGGTTGACCACTATCTTGACCAGGGCTGTGGACGGTGTTCCCTGTATGGAACGCCTCGATGCAAGGTAAAGACATGGCATGACGTCCTTTGGGCCTTACGCAGTATTCTTCTACAGAGCGAGCTTGTCGAAGATCTGAAATGGAGTCAGCCCGTGTATACGTATAACGGTGCCAATGTCGTCATGATGAGTGCATTCAAAGATTATGCCTTCATCAGTTTTTTCAAGGGGAGTCTGTTGAGCGACCCCGAGGGAATATTGTCGAGAGCTGGTAAGAACAGCCAGGCAGCACGGCAGTTACGCTTCACCCATTGCGAACAGGTTGAAAGTCTAAAACCTGTGATTATGAACTTTCTTCAGCAAGCCATTGAGATCGAAAAAACCGGTGGCAAGATTAGCTTCAAGCAGACGAGTGACTACGAGGTGCCGGAGGAGCTGGTGAAGGCATTCGAAGCGGATGCAAGCTTCAAGGTCGCATTTGATGCGCTGACCCCGGGTCGACAAAGAGGTTACCTGCTGTACTTTGCTGGCGCCAGGCAATCCAGCACTCGCCACTCCAGGATAGAAAAGAGTCGACAACGGATTTTTAATGGCAAGGGCTACAACGAACGCTAGGGTGTCTCACAGCAGTCCTGCAATGTATTCAGGCAAGATAGGCCTGTACCGTCAATACGAGGCTAAGTAGGAACCAGATAGCACCGGCAATCCTGGTTGCCACTGGCCTGTTGAGCATGCGTCCACCCACCTCTCGCACAAAATGGGGCAGGATGATTCGAACCGCACCGCCGAGTAGCAGGGCCCAGCCGAGCAGGGTAATGATAACCGTCCAATCCACAGTCCACTGATTGAAGTTATTGACGATGGCAAGACCGCCGATCATGGCAAGCACGCCGCTTATGAGAACCAGAGGTGAGTCTTCAAGAAACCTGGCGGTAACGGCCTGAACGCTGCGCGGGGCGAAGACCATGGGGATGGATAGTGCGAGTACTACGGGACCGACAAATTTCGCAATCCAGTATTCCATGTGTGTTCACTCCATATGGCAAACGGGTAACAAAAGCGACGTCTGAGGGACTTACTTTTCCTTGCTTTCGTATCTATCGGCAACGTGTTGGTTGATATATCTGTCCAGCCCGTCGCCCCGGGACGCCAGGATTTTCATTTTTTCGATGTGCTTGGAGCCTGTACTGGAATAGGTATATAGGTACTGGGCGCCATCATCGAACCGGACTCGGATAAAATCGAAACCGGATTCATAGGCATTAATGCCTTTTGTTTTGCCGCTATTATTATATTTTTGCATCGGTATATCTCCAAACCAATATTACCTCGAGAAGGAGGAATACGCGGCATGTCCTAGCTGGGGCTGTCCCGAAGTGAGAAACCTGTTGTCTCTTTTTAACGCCTATTGATGGCTTAGTACAACAAATTATGCCGAATATGACCTAATTTGCGGAATATTTCGCATCTATATGGAGATTTCGATGCAGTTTTGGAAAAGATGGTTTCAACAAAAACGACTAAAAATATTCTAATATTGTCCAGTAACTCCGGCTAAGTGTGAATTCGAAGGTGGCATGCATGGAACAGGCAATACATAGTGAAGCCTCAATAGCTCGATGTGATTGGTGTGCGGCGGACGATGAATTACGCCACTACCACGATACCGAGTGGGGGTTTCCCGTTGCGGATGACCAACGCCTGTTTGAGAAAATCTGTCTAGAGGGATTCCAGTCCGGCCTAAGCTGGCGCACCATTCTCGCCAAGCGTGAAAATTTTCGTAATGCCTTTCATGATTTTGATTTTGATCAAATCGCAGGGTTTATCCAGCGGGATGTGGAGCGATTGTTGAAGGATAAGGGGATCGTGCGACACCGCGGCAAGATCGAGGCGGTGATCAACAATGCCCGCTGTGCAAGGGAGATGGTGGTCAGTGAAGGTTCACTGGCAGCCTATTTCTGGCGCTTTGAACCCGTAAAGGATACCTTGCCTGAACCCCAGTCCCGATCCACCTCCGTTGAATCCATCACGCTCTCCAAGGATCTGAAAAAGCGCGGCTGGAAATTTGTCGGGCCTACGACCGTGTACGCCTTCATGCAGGCCATGGGCCTGATCAATGACCATGTCGAGACCTGCATCATACGCGACAAAGTGACACGGGCGAGACAGGGCTTCAGCCCGCCCATCCCATGAAAGCCCGAAGTTTGGATTAAAAAGCTTATAGTCCCTGACCGCCCAGCCAGGTGGTGATGGGCGTGATGGCGTTTGTCACCACGGAGGTATGAGTTCCACTCAATGTCTCGTACTGGCTATTCGGATTCGAGGGGATGTTGTTGAATATCGATGAGTAGCCATAGGCCGTCGTCAGGTTATCGGCATCGCCACCGATCCAGTAGACCGGTGTCTCGATGACGCCTAGCACGCCATTGACGATGTTGGGGTACTGATTCAGGTCGTGATAGGAGAGATAGATATTGGCGGTGGTGGTGATCGCCTGCTGGGTGCCATTGTTAAAGGTATAGAAAGTGTCATTCGTGTCACCGTTGCCGGCGTCGACCATGGTTTGAGCAGCGCTGACGCTGTCCACAGTTTCACTCTGCATTAGGTTGGAATGGTGCAGGAAATGCCCGGGGGCAATGGTCACCGCCGCGTCCACACCGCTGACGTTGCTCGTCGCAAGATAGATAAGCGCCCCGGCGCCGCCCATGCTGTGACCCAGCAGGACCACTTTCTTGCCCGCGGTCTTTTCCGCTTCGATGAGGCCGCTCAGGTAATTCATGCCCTCACACTGCGTACCGTTCCAGGTAGTGGAGCTCCAGGGCATATAGGGAGCGATGACATCATACCCGGCGCTCTGAAGGCCGGGAAGCAGGCTGTTGTAGTGAGGGCTGCCCGGCGAACCGGTCTTGCCATGCAGGACAAAGACGGTGGTGGTCGAACCGGAGGCAGTATAGGTCACGGGGGAGGCGATGGGGGTGAAGCTTGTGCTGGTGCTGCAGTCGTAGCTGAATGGTTCCGACTCCAGAATGCTGCAGGCCGAGAGCATCATGGCGACTATCGCGCCGGTCAATATCCTTGTTTTCATTATCACGTCTCCCAGTATGTTTAATATCGCGCGGCCGTCATCCTGCATGGGGAAAACCAGCTGTTATACGCCCATTGTAAAAGACCTGTATGTATTCAATAAAACTCTAATATTCACCGGTTTGGTACGCCCCTGAATATATAGATTTAACTCATTGTAAGCTAATGATTTTCCTAGCCGAGGATAGGACGAAATGATCGCAGTGCATGGTTGAATATGGGGCTACATGCATCATCAGAGTTTGAAAAAGTCACATATGGGCGCGGGCCTTGTGTGTAACCATTATTCTTACACTAGTTTCCCATTTTATCCCGACATCGTGATGGTTTTGTAAAAACTGCACAACATCAGTGCAGTGTTTTCACAAACTACTGCTATAGTCTTCAACTTATTGAAAAGGGATGCATTTCGCGTCACTATCTTATGAATATCTGGTTGATGTGGAGAAATGGAAAGATGTCAAAGCAAGTAAGGATTGTTGCAAGCACTGTCATGTTGTTTGGATGGTTCGCCCTTAGCGGTTGTGGATCAGCTCCACTGAAGATACCCGAAAAGGTCGAAGCCTCGGTGCTTTCCAATAGCCAGAATGGTGAATACGTTCGAATCAAGACACGTGATGGCATCACTCAGGATATCTACTTTTTACAATCCGCACAGGGCAAGGCCGCAGTGGTCCTGTTTCCGGGTGCCGATGGCCGTGTAGGCATGGACGCGGATGGTGCGGTGAACCGGAAGCATCGTCGTAGCATTTCGATGAAACTATTCAAGCGCCTGCAACAAGGTGGCTACGATGTTGCCATGGTCGATGCCCCGTCGGATCGTCAGCGCACCAAGGGCTTGATGTTTGATTTTCGAACCACCAAGGAGCATGCGCGTGATATCGCCTATGTAATCGCCTATCTTCGGGAGCGAAATCCAAATCTCCCGGTGTGGACCATTGGGCATGCCCGCGGTGCCACATCGGCCGCCCAGATGGCAGCACTCTATCCGAATGACATCAAGGGTACGGTATTACTTTCACCGATCACAGAATTCAATTTAAATGGACCTACCATCTATGATGCCGACCTCTCCGACATCGAAGTGCCGATCCTGGTTATGATGCATAAAGACTCCTGGTGTAAGGGCTCCTCATCCAGTCAGGCCAATCGTATTGCACGCAAGACCGGTTTGGGTCTGAATCTGCGAAAATCTGTATTGCTGGAAGGCGGTGGCGATAGCGACCCGACGCCAAAGAAATGCGGTAAAAAAGGTCCACACCACTTCTATCAATTGACGGAAGAGGTCTATGAACAGATTGATAGTTTTGTAGATGAACATGCAAAGTAGCAGTAGACCCAACTAATTACAGCAGGAATGATACATGCAACAAATGTTTACCCAGGAACAACTTGAACATATTCGTGATCAGGCCATGATCTTTCAATGTGCCTGTCCTGCTCAATTGTGCGTCACCCTGGATGCCATTCAGAAACTGCATCAGATACAGCTCCAGTGCATGGATGCAACGGAGACCGATCGTGCCGTGCATGAACGCATCCGTGAGTCTTCAGAAAAAACTCATGCCGAACTGGAACAGTGCCTTAAGGATATTCTCATTATGGAGGGCTGGGATATGGAAACCCTGGAGATGCCCGATGATCTCAAAAAGCAGCTAATTAAACAGCTTTAATTACAAGCTTACGATTTTTCAGATCTAGCACTGCTAACTCGCTGCAATAGAACGATGTAAAGCACATCGAATATCATTATCAGCACTCCCGTCACGAGGATGAAGGTCCCCGGACCTTCATCCAGGAGACCCAGGTGAAGCGTTGCCGCGAGCGTTCCAATCCATTTGTTTATAGCGATAAACTGGCTTTGACCTTCAGCAGAGCCTCGCTGCACTAGCATTGATACGAACAGGATCGACATCAACAGGTTCTGTAGAAATGCAGAGTATTTCGCACCGGGTATTAGCCCAAATTCATGATAGAACAACCATTGAATGACGATAGCGGATACGATGCCGAGGAATATCCAGGCATAGAACTTTCCTGGTTGAAGCGTTGTCGGAAAATATTTCTTGCCATACCGGATGAAGGTATAAAGGATTCCCAGATCGAGTAAAAACCAGAGGAGATTGATACCTGTCTGTGCGCGTAGCCCATAGGATTGATAGCCGAGCACAGCATATTGAATTTCCCAGGCAAGATTTAATGCAAGGGCCCAAAATGGGATGGCGTAGGAATGATCACGTAGACCGATGCGTATGCCATCGATATAGACAAGGGTCCAGCAGATACCACTGAGTAAGGTAAGAGATAGATGCAGGTCCATATCACCTCGCCCAATGCACGATCACGAACTATTCAAATGTCGATCAGTATCTGGAATAGTTTTTTAAACGGCCTGAAGACTAAACCACAGTGCCAGGCCCATGTAACCCAGCGTGACAGCGAGTAAAATATTGCCTAACAACAAGGCATACATGCGCGGGCTTTTATCGCCTGCTTTGATGTCTCGGCCACTGATGTATGCGGAATAGGCTGTGAAAATAAGGCCCAGTTCGGCCATGAAGAGTGCCGCCAGGTATGGGAGTGTTGCGCTGGCAGTTTCATTCATCGGGCTGAACTGGATTAGTACCAGTGAAAAAATCAGGCCGATGGTCAGGCCGATCCAGGGAATATTCTTAAGCATGGACATCGCCGTGTGGTTATATCAGCCGATAGTACACCGCCTGTCTGGCTTGCTGTCAAGCCGTTGCGCGCATCATAGAGTGTTATGCTGGCATTTGGACACGGCGATTTTTACTCATGTTCGAGTTTTTTACCCTTCCATTTCAGTTCATAGAGCTCGGGGCGTTGATCCTTGGAATTGGTGACAGAGCCTTCATGGCGTAATTGATTGAGCTTGTCCAGGTCAAGGTCGGCAATGAGGGCCATTTCGGTGTTGGGCGTGCTTTCGGCCATGATGGCATCATGCGGGAAGGCAAAGTCCGAGGGCGAATAGACAGCTGACTGCGCGTATTGAATGTCGACATTGTCTACTTGGGGCAGGTTGCCGACACTGCCGCCGATGGCGACATAGCATTCGTTTTCAATCGCTCGGGCCTGAGCACAACGTTGTACGCGGAGAAAACCGTTCTTTGTATCCGTCCAGAAAGGTACGAAGAGAATGTCCAGACCTTCATGCGATAGCAATCTAGCCAGTTCGGGGAATTCGACGTCATAACATATGAGTATACCGATGCGTCCGGCATCCGTATCAAAGACGTTAAGCTCGTTGCCGCCCTCGATAACCCAGTCGCGTCGCTCGTGAGGTGTGATGTGTATCTTGGACTGAATATCAACAGTACCGTCGCGGCGGCAAAGATAAGCCTTGTTGTAGAGGACATCATCTTCAAGCGCGGGCATGCTGCCGGCAATGATGTTGATGTTGTAGGAGACGGCGAAGTTCGATAATTCTTCTACGATTTTATCGGCAAAGGTGGCAAGAAAGCGGATAGCCTGATACTGATTGGCCTGATCGCCGAGTCCCATAAGCGGGGCGTTAAAGAATTCCGGGAATAGTACGAAGTCGGCCTGATAATCCGCCATGGAATCGACAAAATACTCAACCTGGCTGAGCCAGGCATCAAAATCATCGGTCAGACGCATCTGCCATTGAACGATACCGATACGTACGACGGTTTTACGGATTTCGTGTACGGCAATCCCTTCCGGTTCATAAAGGATGTTATTCCACTCAAGCAGTGTGGCATAGCCGCGGGACTTCTTGTCTTCCGGCATATACCCCTTCATCAGACGTTTGACTTCGAAGTCATTGGCGAGCTGGAAGCTAAGAATGGGATCGTGTATCTCACGGCGGCGGACGGCGTCGAGATATTCTTCAGCCTTCATATCCGCGTGCTCGTGGTAGCGGACAATACGCCCTCCGGCGAGAATCGCGCGCAGGTTGAGGTTGCGACATAGCTCCTTGCGCGCATCGTACAGGCGACGTCCCAGTCGCATGCCACGATATTCCTTGCTGACGAAGACATCCATGCCATATAGGGCATCCCCGTTGGGATCGTGACGAATACGATCACGTCTGCCTATCAGGTCATCGTAGGTGTGGCTCCGACTGAAACGCTCGTAACTGCATTTTACGGTCAATGCGACGGCAATGATCTTTCCGTTATCCTCAATCGCAATCTGTCCCTCTGGAAACTCCTTGAGCAAGGCTCGCAGGGAGTCTTCGGTCCAGGCACCACCGATATCGGAGTAGATGGACTCCATTAACTCGGCAACCTGGGGATAGTCATCAATTTCGAGGTTGCGCAGCTTGAGTATCAGGTCACTGTGTGTCGTCATGGTTCTCTTTATCTATATGTATGGATTAAATGTGAGGTCTGAACGTTAAGTATGGATTGCCTACACCGCTCATCATACATGATATAGGCGGCAAAGAGATAAGAGCGGCCCACTGTACCGGCAGTACCCCCAAAAAAAAGCCCCATGGGGTATGGGGCTAAAGACGGAAGCGCAGGATGCGCTTATGGAAAAGGCGGCACAGTGGGTTCCGTACCTTCGATATCGACCTCGGGGTGGTGATTGCGAATGGTCTCGGTAATCTCTTCGAGTTTGTCAGGCGGGGTATCGACCAGCATCAGGTATTGACCGTCGTTTACCGCGTCCTCGAATTGTTTGAGCCGAGAGTTGGGCAATGAGATGCCAATCATGGGCGCAACCACGGCGCCAAAACCCGCGCCGGCGAGTGAGGTCGCGAGAACCGCCCCTCCGCCCAGAGCCAGTCCGGCAGGGGGCAGTGTGACGGCCGTGAGACCGGCAAGTAGACCGGTCACGCCGCCGGCGGCTACCCCGCGCTGCATGGCCGGTACCATGTCGGTCTCGTGTTGAGGCCCGGCCTTGGGGATATTTTCCTGCTCGAGCAGTTCGTCATGCTTGGCGATGACGTGTATATCCTTTTCCGGGATGCGATGGATAAGCAGGTCGTTGACGGCCTGCTTGGTCGTATCGATGTCTGGCATTAGAAAATAGAGTCTTTTCACAATAACCTCCTGTTTTGTCAGTGGCACTCAATAAATCAGGCATGACGCTTGATTTGTATGGGCTTCGCGCGTTGCATAAGATTTTGCACATGCAGGATTTCTTCTCTGTCATGGGCCTGGTACACCAGCGCGTAGCAGCCGTCATTGACGGCGTCCTGTGTTGTTGAAGTGATCAGGTTGTCGCGAGGCCGAAGCCCTAA
Organism: Gammaproteobacteria bacterium; assembly: GCA_014762495.1. Classification (GTDB taxonomy): domain Bacteria; phylum Pseudomonadota; class Gammaproteobacteria; order Thiohalospirales; family Thiohalospiraceae; genus JABURT01. The sequence continues at coordinate 35,166 of JABURT010000071.1, forward strand.
CAGTGCGCCAACAGCACCACCGGCAACAGCACCATAGGTGATGAATAGCAACCAGGTCTGCGCCGGTGCAGTATCGAAGACGTTGGGGAAGAGCACAGCCGTGGCAGCTCCTGCCAACACAGTCACAATGACACCTATCACCAGCCCAATAATTGACATATTGATCAGTGTCGAGCGTACCTTGTCGGTACGATCTTCAATGGTGGATTTCACATTTTCCGCATTGGGCGGTAGGTATCTCATTCTCGATTCATCGAGCGCCTCTTGCTGAATCATTTGATAGGCACTATCGACGGATTTTCGATCTGGATAAATCGCAACCAGTTTGTGTTTTGAATGTTTCATTGACTATCTCCTCTCCCGTAGGATGGATGCTATGGGTCCACACTAAGTGCAGTGGTAACAGGTTTACATTGAAATATATCAATGCATTGAAAATTTGAGGGTCTAAACTGATATATAGAGTGACGATTCGTCGGTGACAACAAGCCACAATTTAAGGTAGATACGAGGAATCAAGCTCCCAATTAGGCACATGCGTAGCTACACCCTGGTAGTCCCTTATGACAGGGACAAACCGGTATCTGCGGCGGTGAGATGGGGAAGGCATCAGCTTACGGGCATAGGAGGTCTTGTGACACATTCAGTAACCTTATTAATGAGTGAATTCGTAACACATGATGTTAAACGCTATATTGTGACACGCCCGGATGGGTTTGAGTTCACGCCTGGACAGGGAGTAGAGCTGGCCATTGATCGCGATAAATGGTCTGAAGAAGGTCGACCGTTTACACCCACATCACATCCAGATGACAAGGTCATTGAGTTCACTATCAAGACCTATGAAGAACATGAAGGAGTAACCCGAGAACTGTCACGCCTGAAACCGGGGGCCAAGTTAACAATGTCAGATCCGTTCGGCACGATCAGCTATCAGGGCCCCGGGGTTTTCCTTGGTGCAGGCGCCGGCATCACCCCATTCATTGCAATTTTTCGCGAGCTGGCAAGCAAGGGGGAAATCGAGAAGAATTCACTCATCTTCTCCAATAAAACACCGGCCGATGTGATAAGTGAAAAAGAGCTACGCCACTACATGGGTGAAAATGCTCACTTTATTTGTACGGATGGCGATGAGCCGGGGTATGAGTATGAACGTGTCGACAAGGATTATCTGGAAAAGAATATATCCGATTTTGGCCAGAAATTTTATGTCTGTGGCCCCCCTGGTTTCATGAAGGCCGTCAATTCAGCGCTTGAAGAGCTTGGTGCAAGCCCCGAAAGTGTCGTGTTCGAGAATTAGCCATATTCGCCCTATTTGAATTGGATTTGGAAGATCGATTAGTACAATTTATTTTGCCGTATAGATTTGGCTGTTTTTAACTTGATTCGGAGTATAACTATGAACGTAATAAAAAATGTAATATTACTCACAGCGATTGTTGGCTCGTCCGTTCATGCCGGTGAAGCCCCATGGGGCACAGCCAAGGTTCATGAGATGGAATATTCTCCATCTAAAGTTGTTTACGATGTGAGCGTGAATAGTAAGGATGAATTAAGTGGTGTGCTTGATCGAGCCAGTTACTTAAATAATATTTATCATGCCAATCCGTTTGAGACTTCCATTGTCCTCGTTATGCATGGCAACGGTATCCCGCTAATGGCGACTGAGAATTATGATAAGAACAAGGAGCTGGTTACACGCGCCCAGAGCCTGACGGTAGGGGGGACAATTAGTATCCGTATGTGTGAGGTTGCCGCAAAGGGACACGGCTTTGAGCCCAAGGACATTCACGGATTTGTCGAGGTGGTTCCGATGGCGGACGCAGAGATTGTTCGTCTGCAAAATGAAGGCTATGCCTATATGCAGTAATTATGGTTAATCGGAATAGGGTTTGTGTACATGAAATTTATTGTAGTTGTATTTCTTTCACTAGGATTGTCTGCCTGTGCGATAAGTCAGGACGAAAATCCATATGCAAAGGTGACTATTCCCTTTGATATTCACAAGGTGGATGGGAAACCTGTTTATTACATCATTGGTTCAAGTGCTGTACCCAGTGCTGAAAACCAGGGGCATACCTCAAATGCAGGTTTTGTTGTGACCGATGAGGGGGTGGTGGTATTCGATGCATTGGGAACGCCTGCACTAGGATATCGAATGATCAAGGAGATACGTCGACGCACGAATAAGCCGATAAAGTATGTCGTAGTCAGCCACTACCATGCCGATCACATATATGGCCTCCAGGCCTTCGAGGAACATGTAGAAGATGCGACGATCATCGCCCAGGAGGAAGCTCTTGGCTATATAGGAGGCAACAGGGCCAGCCAGGGTGAGGCGGCCAATCGCAGGCTTGAGCAAAGGCGCGAGGCATTGTTTCCCTGGGTAGATGAGAATACTTACCTGGTCGAACCGGACACAACTTTCAAGGAACGCTATGAATTCGAACTGGGTGGATATCACTTTGAATTACTCCACATGGGTCCGGCCCATGCTCCGGGTGATTCCACGATGTATATACCGGAATTGCGAGCTCTGTTCAGTGGGGATGTGATTTACAAGGGCCGTTTGCCCTTCCTGGATAGCCCCGAAACGAACACCAAGCAATGGTTGAAGGACCTGAAATCCCTGACCCAACTACAGCCAAGACCTGAGTTTATCATTCCGGGTCACGGTGTGGCGGAACAAGATGTAGAGAAGGCTATACGTTTTACGCATGATTATATCGCTTATCTGCGACAACAGATGGGCCAGGCGGTCGCCAATTTCGTCGATTTTGAAACAGCGTACGAAAATACAGACTGGTCACGCTATGAAGATGTTCCGACCTTCGATGCCAGTAACAAGGGCAATGCCTATCGTATCTACCTTGAAATGGAGCATGAGCAGTTCTAGTTACGTATTTGCGAAAATTGCCGGCGGGAGTACCATGGATGCAAGTTCGTTAGTCGGATGATGACGGCTCATGGAAACGTTTATAGATAGACTGACTAGACTATTCCCGCTCTGGGCGCTCCTCTTTTCTCTGCTGGCCTGGTTTTGGCCGCAGTGGTTTACAGGATTGAAACCGGCGATCCTGCCATTGCTGGCCCTGGTAATGTTTGGAATGGGGCTGACACTGAGGCTGGATGATTTTATCCGTGTATTGCGTATGCCGCGTCTCATTGCCCTGGGTGTGGCCTTACAGTTCGGGCTTATGCCCCTGTTCGCCTGGTTTATCGCCACGGGACTTGCACTGGATCCATTGCTCGCCGCCGGCATGATACTGGTGGGTAGCAGCCCGGGCGGTACGGCATCCAATGTCGTCACCTATTTGGCGAAGGGAAACGTCGCCCTGTCCATCAGCCTGACTGCCGTGTCGACCCTGTTGGCGGTCTTGCTGACGCCGTGGTTGAGCTGGTTATATATCCAGGCCAATATTGAAGTACCGATTTTACCAATGTTACAGACCATACTACTGTTGGTCATCCTACCGGTGACAGCAGGTATCCTGCTGAACCATTTCTTCAAACGCGTACTTACCCCGGTGCAATCGTTTTTCCCCTTGTTGTCGGTTCTGGCTATTGTATTGATCATTGCCATTATTGTTGCCTTGAATCACCAAAGGCTTGGCGAATTGACGGGGATATTGATACTGGCTGTCGTGTTGCATAATCTGGCCGGAGTGTTCGCCGGTTACGGCATTACAGCCCTGTCGGGTTATGACAGGAAGGAGTGTCGAGCGCTTGCCATCGAGGTCGGCATGCAGAACTCCGGTCTTGCCGTGGCCCTGGCATTGAAACACTTTGTGTCTATTGCGGCCTTGCCCGGGGCCCTGTTCAGTATCTGGCATAATTTAAGTGGTTCGGTACTGGCCGGCTACTGGCGCCGAGCCGATTCGCGCTCCACTATAACGTAATGAGTACATAGACCCTGATGGGCGGCCAATCTTGCGCAAACGTGTTATCAATGAGACCCATACGACAATGATCGAGCAACGCAGATACAAATCGATTTTTTGGCTACTCACATTGTTGTGGCCACTAATTCTGCCCCTTGGACTTTACCTTGCAGAGATGACTGGCTGGGGAATCTTTTACTGGCTGGTTCCCATTGAGATCTATCTCCTATTGCCTGTTCTCGATGAATGGATCGGCGACGACTCGTATAACCCAGACACTGATTCGATCCGCGAACTAGAGCGCAGCCGATATTATCGCCTTATTCCCCTATTTTCAGCGCCCCTGTTCCTCGTAGGTATGGGCGTGAGCGTCTGGTACTGGGCGAATAATGACTTACACTGGCTGGACAGCCTCGGCATTATCCTGTCACTTGGTTTTAGTAATGCATTGGCAATCAATACCGCCCACGAGTTGGGACATAAAAATACCGTACTCGAGAAGTGGGGCGCGAAGTTTCTGTTGTCATTACCCCTATATGGACACTTTCTGGTTGAACATAACCGCGGTCACCATCGTCATGTCGCTACACCCGAAGACAGTGCAAGTGCGAAAATGGGCGAAGGGCTGTATCGCTTCATGTTACGCGAGATGATAGGTGGTGTGAGTCGTGCCTGTCGCATGGAGTCTGAGCGTCTGAGGCGTAAACGCCTGTTCGTGTGGGGATTGCGCAATGAATGTATGCAATCATGGCTATTAAGCCTGATCCTTTATCTGAGTCTAATTGCCTGGCTTGGACTCGGTGTGTTGATTATTCTCATAGCTCAAGCCTTTTTCGCCTGGTTCCAGCTAAGTATCGCCAATTATATCGAGCACTACGGTTTGTTGCGTCAGAAAGACGAGAATGGACAGTATCTGTCCTGTCGCCCCGAACACTCCTGGAATAGCAATCGCCTGCTATCCGGGCTCGTATTGTTGAATCTACCACGACACTCCGATCACCATGCCAATGCCGGACGTCGATACCAGTCATTGAGAAGTGATCCGGATGCCCCACTACTCCCAGGGGGATACCCGCTTATGTTCATACTGGCAATGGTGCCGCCGCTTTGGCGCCGTATTATGGACCCGTGCCTGATGCAGCATTACGGGCAGGATCCTCGACGCATCAATCGGTTGCAACAATCCGGTGCACAGACCTAGTGTATAGGTATCGATATACCGCTTGCGAGTCGAGAGATCCGCGTCTAGCTTTAAAAGAACGTAGTATGTTCCGCGAAAGGAGAAGTGTATGATTTTTCGCCAACTGATTGAACCTGATTCCAGTACCTACACCTATCTGCTTGCCTGCCCAGAAACTAAGCGAGCACTTCTTATTGACCCTGTTTTGGATACGGTTGAACGCGATCTAGAGGTGCTCGACCAACTGGGGCTAACCCTGGCCTATACGGTGGATACCCATTATCACGCTGATCACTTGACGGGAGCGCGGGTATTACGGGAACGAACCGGTTGTCAGGTGGTATTCCCCGAGGTCGAGATGCCGGACTGTGCCGATATCGGACTGCAAGATGGTGTACCGTTTACCATGGATAGTGTCAGCCTCGAACCACTTTTTACACCGGGCCATACTTCGCACCACTTCGCATATCGCAGTCACAACGGTACACAGGACATCGTGTTCAGTGGCGATGCCCTACTAATTGATGCCTGTGGGCGAACGGATTTTCAATCAGGTGACGCAAAAACCTTATATCGTAGTCTCCACGACAAACTGTTCCCTCTGCCGGATGACACTCTTGTCTATCCAGCACACGATTACGAGGGACGATTTGTAACGACCATCGCGCAGGAGAAAACACGTAATCCAAGGCTTGGAGGCGGTAAGGGCGAGGCGGAATTTGTCGCCATTATGGAAGGACTTGATCTGCCATACCCACGCAAAATCGATTTTGCCGTACCCGGAAATGAAATGTGTGGTAAATGCCCACCCAATGTCCCGGAAAAATATCGCGGCCCCTGTGATCTACACGAGCAGGGTTAGTAGACTCTGGTTAAGAGTTTGTTGCATACAGCACCAATGAGGCGTGTTGAGTGAGTCTCACCGCGAATATAAAAACTATGTACAATGGTGAAGAGCGGGCCTGGTAGGCGCATGCCTCTAAAATTAGATGTCACTTTATAATAAGAGCCTATGTACGATTGACTGCTACCGCGACAGGATTGTTGAGGGATTCCTGATCTTTCTTGGTGTCGTTCTTATCGCACTCCTGCTCTGGTTTTTCTATCTCACAGATTGGCGCCACCAGGTGCTGGATGGCATTCAGGAACGTGGGGAACTCGTTGCAGTCACTCGAAATGCACCGACTACTTATTATGAAGATCAAAACGGTCGCTATGCCGGAATTGAACATGATCTGGTTATCTCATTCGCCGATTATCTTGGTGTGAAGGCGAGGTTTATTCTCAAGGATACGGTCGAGGATATCTTCGATTCGCTAGATGAGGGTAAGGCAGATTTCGCGGCGGCAGGACTGACCAAAACGATTTCACGGCAGGATAAATACCTCTTTGGTCCGAGTTACCAGTCTGTTGAAGAGAGACTGGTGTGCCGAAGAAATCATAACGGTATCCCAGATAGTGTAGAAGAATTGGCTGGTAAGGTGCTGGTAATTCCAAACGGTACGAGCTATGTGGATAGACTGGAAAAATTAAAGCGTGAATATCCACAGCTTGAGTGGGTCGAAGAACCGGGGGCGGATACAGAGCAACTTTTGAGACAAGTCTGGTTGCGCAAGATCGATTGCACGGTCAGCGATTCGAATATTCTTTCCATTAATCGTCGATTCTATCCTGAACTGTATCCTGCCTTTCAGCTCAATGAGCACGATGATTTGGTATGGGTGCTGCCTGATAATGCACGTCATCTCAAAAAAGAAATGGATAACTGGCTGGAGGATTTGAGTGAATCAGGTCAATTAAATGATCTAATCGAACGCTACTACGGTCATCTGGATGGCTTTGATTATGTGGATACCAGGAAATTCCGTAATCGCATCAAATCAACCTTGCCAAAATATCATACGTGGTTCCGTCAGGCGGCAAAACAGTACGACATGGACTGGATGTTTCTGGCGGCGGTCTCCTACCAGGAGTCACATTGGAATCCGAGGGCAAGAAGCCCAACAGGTGTTCGCGGTATTATGATGCTAACCTTGCCCACAGCGAAGCAGATGGGAGTCAAGAGTCGTCTTGATGCGAAGTCAAATATCTTCGCAGGAGCCAAATACCTGGCACGTCTGCGTAGTCGACTGCCTGAGAGCATTAAGGAGCCGGAGCGAACCTGGATGGCGCTTGTTGCCTACAATATGGGATATGGCCACTTGAGAGATGCCAGGAATCTGGCTGAACGTCTTGGTAAGGATCCGAATCGATGGATTGACCTGGAACAGGTATTGCCCTTGCTATCGCAAAAGGCCTATTACACGACTCTCAAACACGGATATGCTCGTGGCTACGAGGCCGTTCAATATGTTGGCCGGATTCGGGAGTACCATGATATTCTTCTACAATATTATTAAATTCTATTTGGCTGAGTGCGATTAGTTGGTCATCGCACGAATCTGGATGAGCAAAGTGGGTATTGGATTATGATTCGAAAAGTACTGGCTGCTGTGGCAGGAATAGTGACAGCTTTTATCATAGTAGGATTAATAGAAAGCCTGGGTCATATTATCTATGCCCCTCCCGCTGAACTCGATTACACAAACTCTGAAGAACTGAATGCATATATCGACAGCCTACCAGTGGGCGCACTACTTTTCCCTCTGCTTGCATGGGTCGTGGCAAGTTTTGTCGGAGGCCTGGTGGCCTGTTATATTAGTAAAGAAAAACCCTTTCTTTATGCGTCCCTGGTAGGTGGTATTATCCTACTGGCCACGATAGCCAATCTGCTTATGATTCAACATCCTGCTTGGTTTGCAGTAGTTTCTGTATTGGCGCTGATATTGACTATGTACATAACCGGATCTGTTGGCTATCGTTTACCCGGTGTGGGTAAGAAGTTAACCTAATCCCGTGCCGGGGATGATTATTCGTCGACGCGCTGATGTTCTTCAGCCAGATAACTTTTGAGTGACTGAGTTCCGGTACCGGGCAGTACCCGTACATACCGTTGAAAAAACTGATTGTTGGGTACGCGTGTGATAACGCGGTTGTTAGCCTCTTCCTCCTCCTGCGTCGACTCCACCGTGGTAAAGAACATATTTATCCCGATCACCTTGCCACGCATAGTGATTGGCGCCGTTGGGTCCTGTATCTCTATCTCATCGCCAATGCGAAAAGGAGAGAACACAACCAACAGGATAGAACAGAGTATATTGCTGAGCACACTCCAGACGGCGACAAAACCGATGGCGACAAGGACCAGAACCCCAGATAATGCGGCCCAAAAGCTGGTCATTGAAACCCCGAAATAGCCGAAGATAAGCATTACAACGATAATAATGGTTAGCCAACGGAATATTATTTTCAGGGTTGAAGTTAACTGTGTCGGAGCAATCCCGTTTTTCGAAAGACGGTCCATGCCATGATGGAAGATCTTATATATAAAAATACCCACTATTACGGTGATGGCCGAGTTGAGCAGGGTAGGGCCATACTCGCCTGACGCCTGTAAAATAAGGTTTGTCAGCTGTTCCATAGGTCATTCTTCTTGTTGCACGGATAATTCCCATAGTATATGACCCGTTTTAGTACAAACTCAATGTTTAAAAATTATAGTGATCAGAATGATCAGACACAGGGCTACGGGAAATTCAGCGGGACTCCGGCGCGTGTAGACTTTTGATGGACATTAGAAGAGCAGAATAAGCTTGGATATCTGGTCGACGATTGCAAAAGAAGAAGCTGAAGAGAGTGGTTGGAGTGAGGCCCAGTCAATGGACCTCACCAATAGATGAACTAAGATTTAAGTGCCCACCATCTGGGCCTTTTCACGAACCAGCACACCATCTCGATAATCGGCCATGGCCTGATGGATTTCCTCGGGAGAATTCATGACGAAGGGCCCGTACTGCGCAATAGGCTCACCGATGGGACGACCGACAACGAGAATGAGGCGTACCGGTTTCTCCTGTGCTGTTACCACCACTTCATCGCCTTCCCCCAGCACGGCGAATGTTTGTTCGGGCAGGTCGGTATTACCGCTGACGGCATCGCCTTCAAACACATAGACAAAACCACTGAGTTCATCGTCTAGGGTGTGCTTGAACTGTTTGCCTGGCTCAATGCTGATATCGAGGTAGAGAACATTGGTGTTCTGATCCTGGATGGGTGCGTCAACACCGTCGAAATGACCGACCAGGGCCTTGATGCTGGCTCCGTCTTGTTTGACCACGGGAAAGGCATCGGGTGCATACTCCTGGTATCCGGGCGAACTCATTTTTTCACTGGCTGGGAGATTGATCCAGAGCTGAAAGCCCCTCATGAGGCCTTCACTCTGCTTGGGCATTTCTGAATGTATAACGCCACTAGCCGCCTTCATCCACTGTGCGGCACCTGAGCGGAGATCGCCTTCATTTCCCATACTATCCCGGTGCAACATGTGTCCATCCAGCATATAGGTAAAGGTTATAAAACCACGATGTGGGTGATCCGGAAATCCTGCTATGTAGTCATCGGGATCATTGCTGCAAAAGAAATCGAGCATCAGGAAGGGATCCAGGTTTCTGAGCTGTGGCGTCCCGATGGTTCGGAATACGGAGACGCCAGCTCCCTCGGTGACTTCCATTGCCTTCAGTTTCTGTTGTATGGCTCGTGTGCCCATGTCACACCTCTTTATAATATCCAATTAGATGACTCAGAAATTAAGACACAAGGCACACGATGTCCAGACGAAAGCTCTGTACCAGAGGTTCAAAGTGCTTGAACCACGCTTTTACGCGGTTTCTCAGGGTAGGAATTGATATATAGTTTGTAGGTATATGGAGCTGGAGGATGGTCAGATTGAGGTTAAAAACCGGTATCGACTTGGAGTGCTCCCCGCAGCAGGCTTTTACCTGGGTCGATGACCCGGTACGTGCCAAGCAGTGGCAGATCAATGTCAGCCACGTTGAAATCCTGAAGGAGACTGAGCAGCGTGTCGGGACTACCTTTGTTGAAAGGCTGGATGAGAATGGTCGCGGTACAGAGCTTCACGGTTACATCAGCGAATACGAGCCAAATTCCATTATCGCCTTTCACCTTGAGGGCGATTACAATGTGGTAGATGTAAGATATACAGTCTCGCCTCTCAACGGAGGCGCGAGACTAGAGATCGAGGCAAAGATCCGGTTTCGTTCCCTTATACGAATATTAAGCCTGTTCATGGGGCCGGTCTTTAAACGCCAGACACGTCAGCGGTTGGATGAAGAACTGCTTCGATTACAACAATTATGTAAAGAGGAAAAGGTGACACATTACAGTCGCCGATAGATTATGCAGAAAAACGAGATTGGAAAAATTCGAGTCGATGTGATTAGCGAAGACATCAGTGCCCTGTACATGTTACTGGATAATGAAGGTATGATTTCCCGCCAGGGAACCGGACAGTTGCCCGCCGATGAGTTTTCAGTCACATCGGAATCAGACGGATCGGTATTCAAGCAGCTTATTGAGGTGCTTGATGACAGAGTATTCGAACATGCCGGTGTTTATGACCATCCGGACAAGCAGGGCATCCCGGTTACCGTCTCCGTAGCCTTTCTTGATGGCCAGGATAATGCAGAATTTTTTGAATTTCGATTCGGTACCAAGAATGAGGACGTTGGAGAATTACTGCCCTTCTTTGACAAGTATATTTCTCACGCGATACAGCTCACTGATTACTGGTATTACCAGGAAAAAGAGAAACACTTAGATAAATCAGATTCGGGGTCCTAAGTGTAACTGTGGATACGGACATTTTCATAGACCAGGCAAATAAAGAGGATTGCGGTAAGTTATTTACACTGGCACATAGCGCCAGTAGCAAACTCTTGGATAGCATGGGAGATGAGGGGCGCGCCAGCTTGTTATATAGTCTCGAGACGGGTCCTCGTACCTGGTTGGAAAATGACAGTGCCTGGATCCTCTGCGCAAGGGCGGGAGCGGAAATTCTCGCTTATATTGCACTAACAAAAGAAGGGCATCTTGCACACCTGTTTGTGTCGCCGGCAATACAGGGTTACGGCCTAGGACATAGACTGTTTCAATCGGCTTTGTCATCTGCCTGCCCAAGTGTGTCACGACTGACGGTCAATGCCGCCTTACCCTCCATCGGGTTTTATGAATCGCTGGGTTTTTATCCCGCAGGGCCTAAAACATTACGCAATGGTATCTCTTTTCTGCCTATGCACTACGACTGCCCGGTTATGGCATAAGTTATTAAATATTCGAATATTACGATTCTTTAACCATTAAGCCCCTAGCTCAAAAATCGGCTATAGTGTTGCGATAATGGTGTTGCCACGATACTGACTATGAGTGAAGGAGAGGAAATGAAAAGGATTGATCGAATTAGCCTGGCTGCGGTTCTGTTATTACTTGTAACGGCTACGGCCCACGCGGATCGTGGACATAACGGTCAGCTGCGCGTCATGACTCAGAATCTCTATATCGGTGCGGATGTCACCTCCATTATTGATACAAGCAACGTGGCTGAGATCCCGGTAAGAGTCCACGATGCCTTCTCAAAAGTCGATGCTTCGAATTTCGAGTCACGGGCCGAGGCCTTTGTCGAACAGGTGCGTGATGCCAGGCCAGATGTGATCGGCCTGCAGGAAGTCTCATTAATCCGGGTCCAGGAAGTGAGCGATTTCATGCTAGGTAACCCGGTGCTTGCCGAAGAGGTGCATAAGGATTATCTCGAAATCGTGATGGATGAATTGGCCGACGAGGGTTTACGTTACGAAATAGCCGGAGTTGTGACCAATGTGGACTCTGAATTACCTGCATTTGGCGCACTTGAACCGGGGGATTCACCCTCGATGTATGATCTGAGATTGACCGATAGAGATGTGATCCTGGTGCGTAAGGGGATAGATGTCTCGGAAGTGATGCCGCATAACTTCACCTTTAATATCTACTATTCCACTCCACTGGGCGCAATCACATACACACGCGGTGCGATCGCGATCAAAGCCGAGATTGGTGATCACAGCTATCGAGTGATCAATACACATCTCGAAGTTCGTTTCGACGATGAAATTGCTATCATGCAGGCAATTCAAATGCAGGAACTGCTGGGGTTGTATGCAGGTGAAGACCTACCCATGATCGTAATGGGCGATCTCAATTCCGATCCGTTGGATACTCCAGATACACTGGTAGGTATGCCAACCCCCTATCAACAGATGCTCATGTCCGGATTTACCGATCTATGGGAAGTGGGCGGAGAAGGTAATGGGTTTACTTGCTGTCGAAGCGAGTTGCTGGATAATCTGGATGAGCCGCTGTTACAGCGTATCGATTATATATTTGTCAAAGACGGTTCTGAAGATCCTGTTTTCTCACAGTCTCGCAAGACTAAGGCCTATACCTTTGTTGAGGTCACCGATGAGGACCGCTGGTACTCGGATCATGACGGTGTGTTTGCCAAAATAAAGTTACCACGTCCTGAGAGACGCCGAGATCATGACAAGCATGATCGAGAAAATCACCGTGAGCACAAAGACCATGATCACAAACATCGGGGGCACCGTGAACGGTCGGACAAACACGACTGATCCGTTAGGTCTAGATTGATGTCGTATACTGAAAGCGAAACTATTATGTTTCGCTTTTTTTCATACCATGGATATCGGACAAGAGATGTTCTGCGAAGCTTACACCAACTTCGTTGAAGTAGTTATAGACATGATCAGCCCCACAGCCCTTGAGTACTTCGACTTCCTCTTCAAAGACCGCCGTGGTGCTGATCATGCCTTTGTATCCGCTACTTCTTAGCTGTCTTATGGCAAAGCGCTTACTATACAGATCCGGGATGCTCATAAGCACGGTATCAATGCCATCCAGCTTGAGTTTTTCCCACAATCCTGGGTCATCGGCATCGGCATAGATCACATTTCGCCCTTCCTGTTTGTGTTTTTCTGCCTTAACGGGGTCGGAATCCATGGCCGATATCTTATAGCCACGTTCATGCAGGTAATCATAGGCGCGTGTGCCGACACGACCCATACCAATAATGACCATATCGGCATTGTCGATAGAGATTGGCATGTCATCGGGATGGCGTTTCTTGGACTCGAATTTCAGTAACCACGGCTCCAACCATTTGAAAAAGTAATGTGAGTACCGGTTAAGCGGAGCCGAAATGGCAAATGAGAAGGCTACGGTTACCGCAAGGGTTACCAGCCATTCATTCGGAAGAAGGTCGTTCTCAACGGCCATATTGGCGATAATAAGGCCAAATTCACTAAACGTGGCCAGGCTCAAGCCTGTCAGAAATGCCGTTCGTGCACGCAATCGGAACATGAGCAGGATAAAGAAGAACAATATCCCCTTGATTGGCAATAGCAGTGTCAGACCAGCCGCGATGGCCAGGGTCTCGAGATCGGGGTGACCTGTGAGGCCGATTTGAAGGAAAAAACCGACTAACAGGACTTCCTTCAATCCCCAGATGGCATTCGAGAGCTCCGTCGCGCGTTTGTGATCGGCAAGAATGACACCGAGTAGCAGGGCACCAAGCTCCGAACTGAGACCGAAATACTCAAAGCTCTTACCTCCCACGGCCAATGCAAGTAGCAATCCATATAAAATAAGCAGTTCGTCATGTCCGCTCAGATCGAGTAATTTATGTATGAGTGGTCTGAGGATAAAAAACGCAATGAGTATGAATGCCCAGGGAGAGGGACTATGACCGCCAAGCATACTCAGGACAGCCACGGCCGCCAGGTCCTGCATGATCAGGATCCCGATTGCAACGCGGCCATGGAATGCACGTAATTCCCGCCGCTCTTCCAGAATCTTGGCCGCGACGACGGTACTGGAGAAGGCAAGAGCTATGGCCAATATCGCACCGCTTTGCAGGTTGAGGTCAAATACCTGGAATGTGACGAGGGCGAGCAGGAGAGTAATCAACAGCATGTGGAGAATAGAGCCGCCAAGGACTTCCATATTGAACAGGCTCTTGATTTTTAGCTTGAGACCGACGCTGAAGAGGAGGACCAGGACCCCGGCATGGGCCACCTGATAGAGGACCTCATTGCCGGTATGGCCTTGATAACTCAGAATAAAACCTGCAATCAGGTAGCCGACCAGCGGGGGGAGTCCAGCCTGACGTACCAACAGTCCGATGAAGAAAGCAAACGTAAGCCAAATTGTCGCAGTCAGCATGGGTACACTTCACGAAGGAAATCGTTTATTAGGATTCTACTATAGTCTTTCTATTATGTGCGACACAATGACTTATTTATTTAGGGGAACTAGTTACAGGCTGGGGGCAGGACGAACGCTCAATACTATGGTAGTCATAGTTGCCGCAATCAGGCTCACTCAGTATAGAGCACGATTAGTAGTCAGACATGTTTGCAAAAGGGTGGCTTGTGATGGTGTCTATGTGATGTATATACCCTCCATGGAGAATATGGCAACCTTGTGTGTTTAAATGTATTAGCAACAGTTTCAAATGCCTGGCTCGTGACACTGGTCAATCGGGGGCGGCATCTGCGAGACATCCTTTACAAGTTCGTAGCTTACGGGCAGAGAAACGCTTCAGGAGTTAAACATGGAGGCATACATTTTCGAGGTTAGCAAAAGCAGCTTTAACTCTTCTGTTATCCTCAATTCATACAAAATCCCGATAATCGTCGAGTTTATGGGGGTTTGGTCCGGACCTTGTATTGAGATGTCGGACCAGTTGGCCCGGCTTGCAACGGAATTCGCAGGTAAGTTCGTTTTTGCAAAGGTCGATGTAGACGAACAAGCTGAGTTGAGCGAAGAGTATGGCGTGCAAAATGTGCCTACAATCCTGGTGATACGAAATGGGGAAGTCATCCGCAGAGAGGAAGGGCTACTGGCGGAGGAGCAACTACGCGACATTCTAGAAGCCGTGGATGTATTCCGAGACTCGGATAAGCTCAGGGAGCAGGCGAGGATCAAGCATATGGCGGGTGAAACGATAGAGGCCATCAGCCTGTTAACAACTGCTATTAAACAAGATCCATCGAATAGCCGGGTGGCAATGGATATGGCTCAAATCCTTATCGATATTGGTGAGCTTGTTCAAGCCCGTGAATTATTTAATCGGTTACCAGATACAGTCAAGCAGACAGACCAGGGCCGAACCTTGGTCGCTCAGATCGCATTCAAAGAGCAGGCGGCAAAGACTGAGGGAGAATTGGCTTTACGTGCCAGGCTGGAATTGGATAGTCAGGACTATGATGCTTGTTTTGACCTTGCTATCTGCCGAGTTGCGGAGCACGACTATAAAGAGGCCTCAGAATTACTGTTGCTCATAGTTGAGAGAGAGCCCACGCACAAGGATGGTGCCGCCCATGAATTGTTGATAAGCCTGTCTAATATGCTGTCGACAAATGAGCCTGATCTATCGCAGTCAATACGTCGAAAGCTCGGTAATGTTCTTGCATCCTGATTGTCCTGACAAAACTGATTGAAATATACGGTTTAATTCGTGACACAGTTGCACTACAAATGTCTCAGTTTGAGAGGTCAGGCATGAGAAATTACAAAATATTGGTTCTTCTTGCCCATCCGAATTTACATACCTCTACTATTAACAAGGCCATGATATCGGCCATCGAGTCATTGGATTTCGTCCTTATCCATAATCTCTATGAAAACTATCCCGATTTTTATATCAATGTTGAAGAAGAAAAGAGGCTGTTAAAGGAGGCGGACCTGGTGGTTTTTCAATCGCCGTTCTATTGGTATAGCGTTACGCCTCTACTTAAACTTTGGGAAGATGAGGTATTGGAACAGGGATTTGCTTATGGAGATGGTGGCAATGAACTAGAGGGTAAGGACTTTTTGCTTGCTCTCAGTACAGGTGGGAAGCAGGAAGCCTACCGTAGGGAGGGTTACAATTATTACACAATGACTGAATTATTGACGCCCTTTGCGGCAACCGCTTCTCTTTGTGGAATGAATTATCTCGAACCTTTTGTGATACACGGAAGTTATACACAAAACGGCGAACAAGTTCAGAATCATGCGCGCCAGTATCAACAGAGTTTGCAAACATATGTAGAGAAAGGTTGTTGGGTATTAAACGAGGATCGAAGGGATGATTGAAGACAGCCTCTTATTCAATGTGCTCATATATCTGTCCGCCGCAGTGCTCGCAGTACCCCTTGCAAAAAGACTTGGAATGGGCTCAATACTGGGCTATCTCATTGCCGGAGTTGTTATCGGACCCTGGGGTTTTGGAATCATAAGTAATGTGGAAGATATTCTTCATCTGGCAGAATTCGGTGTGGTGCTTTTGCTTTTCATCATAGGTCTTGAGCTCAACCCGACCATGCTATGGAACATGCGAAAACCGATATTCGGTCTGGGTGGGAGCCAGGTTCTGATCACCATGCTAGTGCTTTTCGGGTTGGCGCTTCTAGCCGGATTTGATTGGAGAACGGCATTGATTTCAGGTATGGCAATATCGCTGTCATCGACGGCAATTGCCTTACAAATCATGACTGAACGAAACTTTCTATCCACCGATACAGGTAATAAAGGATTCGCGATCCTATTATTCCAGGATGTTGCAGTCATCCCCATGCTGGCAATTATGCCATTATTGAGCGGCAGGGAGACTTTTGATGACAGTGGCGATGTCATGATTGCGGCGCTGGAGGTCATTGGTGTTATCGCACTAATAATCATTGTGGGACGTAGTCTACTCCGCCCGCTTTTGCGCATAATTGCGAAAACTCAGGCGCGTGAAATATTTACCGCCTTTTCATTGATGCTGGTGATTGGTATTTCCTTATTAATGCAGTCAGTAAATATGTCGATGGCACTCGGAGCCTTTCTTGCCGGTGTGTTGCTGGCTGACTCTGAGTATCGACATCAACTGGAGACAGATGTCGAGCCGTTCAAAGGGTTGCTGCTTGGGCTTTTCTTTATCGCTGTGGGGATGTCAATAAATTTCGGTTTGTTTCTGGAACAACCATGGGAGGTTTTGGGTATTGTTGCAGTGCTTGTTATCGTGAAGCTGTTGATCTTCTATACCCTGGCTCGTATTAGCGGTATTACGATGAGTCATCGACCGTTGTTTTCATTTATACTTTCACAAGGTGGCGAATTCGCATTTGTCATCTTTGCGGTCGCCAATTCATACAATGCAATGAATACATCAGTTAGTGAGTTGCTCGTGGTATCTGTTGCCTTCTCCATGTTGATTACGCCTCTATTAATTTTGCTTTATGACCATGTATTATTGCCGCGCTACACTTTGAGTAAGGCTGACATAGAGGAAGAAGATACCGAGATCGATCATAATACGGTCATCATTGCAGGCTTTGGTCGTTTTGGCCAAATCATTGCAAGAGTTCTACACGCAAATCAAATACCTACAACAATTATTGATCATAATCCGGATCAAATCGAACAGGTGCGTAACTTTGGGTTCAAAGTATTTTATGGCGATGTGCGCAGGAAGGACCTGTTAGAGACGGCAGGTGCACATAAGGCGCGTTTGTTGATTTTAGCCGTAGATGATCGTGAGGCTGGATTCAAGACAATAGAAATTTGTCGCAACCATTTTCCGGAACTCACGATACTCGCTCGGTCCTGGGATTTGATCCATCACTACCAGTTGAAAGACAAGGGTGTGGATATTATTGAGCGCGAGACATTCCATTCCGCCGTTCGCCTGGCCGAGCATTCACTGCGTGAGTTGGGTTGGGATGCTCATCATGCGCATCGCAATACACTAAAGTTTACCAAGTATGATGAGGCGAATTTGGAGCGCCTGTATGAGGTTCATAAGGATCGTGACAAACTCATCTCCCTGACTCAGGAAGCCAAGGAAGAGATAGAGCGCATATTCGCCGAGGATGAACATACCATTGTTAGGCAGAATAAGCAGGACAAGGCATGGGGATAGTAATAGTACTTATTATCTTTGTGGTAAATGTTAAGTGAAACCCAAGTCGAGCGATGAATCTATATAAAGAACTAAAAGAGCTATTATATCGAGAGATTCCCATCAGCAAATCTATGGGCATTGATGTTGAATCATATGACGATAAGTCACTATGCCTGTTCGCGCCACTGGATAAAAATATTAACCACAAAATGACTGCCTTTGGTGGGAGCCTATATTCGGTGGCGGTTTTGAGTGGGTGGAGCCTGTTATACCTTGTATTAAAGGAAAATGAACTTTCCGGACATATTGTAATCCATGAGAGCAGAGTGCTTTACTCGCGTCCTGTTACAGGCCCGATAGTGGCCTGTAGCCGATTTGACTCGGATGCGAACCTGAAGCGGGCCATAAGCCTGTATGAAAAGAAGGGAAGATGTCGAGTCAATATCACGGTGCTTGTAGAACAAGATGGGATGGAGGCCTTTCGGCTCGAAGGGCGTTATGTTGTCCATCGTTAGTATCAATAATTGAATCAGGAGCCATCATGACCAGAATATATGATCATGCGGTCAAGACTATCGAAGGAACTGAAACAACACTTGATACCTATCGTGGTAAGGTTCTGCTAATCGTCAACACGGCGAGCCAATGTGGGTTTACACCTCAATACAAAGGCCTCGAAGACTTGTATGAGAAGTATAAATCTCAGGGCTTTGAAATACTGGGCTTTCCCTGTAATCAGTTCAAAAATCAGGAGCCGGCGGGGGATTCAGATATAAGCCAGTTTTGTGAGCTGAATTACGGTGTGACCTTTCCCCTGTTCTCAAAGATCGATGTCAATGGTCCGCATAGTCATCCACTGTTTCAGACGCTAAAACAAGCCGCGCCTGGGTTTCTTGGCAGCCGAAATGTTAAGTGGAACTTTACCAAATTTCTGGTGAATCGTGATGGGGAAGTGGTCAAACGCTTTGCTCCAATGACCAAGCCGGAGAAGATCGAATCGTCTATCCAGGCCCTTTTGTGACGCGATGCGGTCAATGGGCCCCTGATACCTGTGGGCGTAATAACAGGCAATAATCTTGTAGTTTTCAATAATGTCAGTCTTTCTATTGTTCTCTTACCAATAATAGGCGAGCTATATATCCCCATAAAAGGTTTCGGTGCTAGGGACGGCGCCACTAGTGACCATATGATGTATTCTTCGATAAGACCCAATCTTGAGTTCTTTAAGAATATCCTAATTCAAGAAAATTACGGTCAAACGTTTATGCATGCATCAAAATGGAGTCGGGCAAAGATGGTACAGGATGAATCGCTCTCGGATGTTTTTGTCTACGGCACGCTCATCTTCTCGAAAATCATCACAGCAGTACTCGGTAAGGCATTTGACGGCGAAACCGCGAAGCTACATGACTTTGCCGCCTACAAGGTGATCGGAGAATCCTATCCTGGACTGTGGCGTCTGGACGGTGTCTCGGCAGAGGGCGTTTTGTATCACGGGATGAGCAAAGAAGATTTGGCAAAACTCGATCGATACGAAGGCGAAGAATATCAGCGTGAGATTATGGAAGTTGAAACCGAAGACGGTTGCCGGCATCGGGCCTGGGTATATATGTACCGACCTGCCTATATTCACCTGTTAAGTGAAATTCCCTGGAGTGCTGAACACTTCAACGAAAGTGACATCAATGAGTATGTTGCCAGAATGAGATAAAAACAGGATGCATGGGCCAAGCCCATACACCCCAAGGGACTCGCCTGTCAGGCGATAGAATTTGCCAGAATAATGGCTGCGATCATGAACCCGAACAGCACCAGAACGGTTTTGGCTAACGCACTGGTCATCGATTTGTCTTCTGCATTCATACTCAACTCCTTTCGATAATACGGTTTCAGGCTAATCCTATTTCAGGGCCCAGTTCTTGATCCGGATCAAGACCCGCCACGATTTTTTATTTGTGAATTTTCGAATATAGACAATCTGTTATATTCAAAACTGCCTTCTCTGTACTGGCATACGGTGTCAATCGCGGGCTGTGTTTGCTATACACATGAGTAGATGAATGCTTGCAGTGGGGTGAGGCCGTGCGAATCAGGGTACTGTTTTTTTTCTTGGGATTCGTGGTTCTGTTTAATGCGCAGGCAGCCGCGCCTGAAGTTGAATTCAAACGTGTGCTGGCGTCTCGTAGCTTCGAGCGCCCTATAGCCATGGTCCAGCCGCCTGGTGAGGCTAGCTGGTATGTCATCGAAAAGGCCGGATTGATCTGGCGTCAATCAGGCGATGAATTCACCTTGTTCGCCGATCTCACGAAGCGTATTGAATCCAGGCCAAATGAGGCGGGCCTGCTGGGCATCGCCTTTCATCCTGATTATCAGGATAATGGTCTTTTATTTCTCTCCTACACGGTACAATCCAATCCCCTGCGCTCGGTGCTCGCCCGTTTTCAGAGTGAAAATGGTCGACTTGTCGAAGGTTCCGCTCACACTCTGCTGACGGTGGAGCAGCCCTATGGCAATCACAACAGCGGCCAGCTGGCCTTTGGTCCCGATGGCTATCTCTATTTCTCTCTTGGTGATGGCGGTTCAGCGGGGGACCCCGCTGACAATGGTCAAAATCCCAATACCCTGCTTGGCAGCCTGTTGCGTCTGGATGTTGATAAGGGCGAGAGCTATGCCATACCGAAGGATAATCCGTTCCACTCCGGTGGCGGAGCACCGGAGATTTACGCCTACGGTTTGCGCAACCCCTGGGGCTGGGGCTTTGACCGTGATAACGGGCAGCTATGGCTGGCCGACGTGGGACAGGATGCCTGGGAAGAGGTCAATATCATTCGAGCTGGTGGAAACTACGGTTGGAATCTGCGTGAAGGCAGCCATTGCTATGCCCGGCCGGACTGTTCGAGCAAGGGAGTGGTGGACCCGGTACTTGAGTATTCCCACGAAGAAGGCTGCTCCATAACCGGCGGCTATGTCTACCGTGGGCAAACGATACCGGAACTACAGGGTCATTATCTGTTCAGCGATTTCTGCACAGGACAGGTCTGGGCCTATGATGTGAAGTCCGAAACACGCCATGCTCTCGCGCGCCTGTCGATCAATCCGTCGTCATTTGCCCAGGACCACGATGGCGAACTCTATATCACCGATATCAGCAGTGGCCACATCTACAAATTATTGCCGCGCTGATCTTACTGACTGACCACCGGCCGCTCGCTGACTTGTGCAGTTAGGCTTAAGGGATGCTTGTCGCGTATGACCTCGAGGCTAATCGTGGTGCCGGGCTGGTTCTGTGCGATGAGATTGAGTGCGCTGCGAACATCACTGACCGGTCGTTCATTGATGTGAGTGACGATGTCATTGGGTTGTAGCCCTGCCTGGTCGGCCGGGCCGCCATCCAGTACACCGACAATGATCACGCCACCCATGTCCTGGATCTCGAAGGCCTGCCGGATCTGTGGGGTCAGTTCGTAGATCTCAACACCGAGCCAGCCACGACTGACATGTCCCTTATCGATAATCTGGGCCATGACATCACGCGCCAGTTTCACCGGGATGGCGAAACCGATCCCCTGTGAACCACCGGTTTGCGAGAAAATAGCGGTATTGATGCCAAGCAGTTCGCCGTTGGTGTTGATGAGGGCCCCTCCCGAGTTGCCGGGATTGATGGCGGCATCGGTCTGTATGAAGTTCTCGAAGGTATTGATACCCAGGTGGGTTCGCCCCTTGGCGCTGACAATACCACTGGTGACGGTCTGACCCACACCAAAGGGATTGCCGATGGCCAGGACCACATCGCCTACGCGAAGCAGGTCGGAATCACCCGGGGTGATTACCGGCAGGTCGTCCATTTCAACGTGCAGCACCGCCAGGTCGCTCTCCGGGTCGGTACCGACGACCTGCGCCCGCCCAATACGCCCGTCGCGCAACGCCACCAGGATCTCATCGGCCCCCTGAATGACGTGATTATTGGTCAGTATGTGCCCCTCGGTGCTGAAAATGACCCCGGAGCCCAGACTGTTTTCGGTTTTTTGTTGCGCTGGCTCCTGGCCGAAGAAACGCCGCAGCAGGGATTCCTCGAACTGAGTGTCCTGCTCGCGTTCAACCAGCTTGGAGGTGTGGACGTTCACTACCGCGGGTGCCGCCCGTTCTACCGCAGGGGCATAGGAATAGACCATCTTGCCATTGACCGGACGGCTGGATATCACCGTCTCCTGGCCCAGCTGTAACAGGTCAGGTCGGAACAGGACCAGCAGGAAGGCAGCCGCCAGGCCATAAAGGATGGCATTGACGATGAATTTCATTCGATTCCGTTGGGACATATGGTTGTGTGTTTTTTATAATGGCGGTGAAGCTATCCATCCTAACCCAAGACAGATATAAGTTCATGGTTCAATTATCCCAGCTCATCCAATACCTCGATGAACTCCTGCAGGCCCCGGCCTTCAGTGACTATTGTCCCAATGGTCTGCAGGTGCAGGGGCGTGAAGAGGTCAGTCGTATTGTCAGCGGCGTCACCGCCAGCCAGGCGTTAATCGATGCCGCCATTGAACGCCAGGCCGATGCCGTCCTGGTCCACCACGGATTTTTCTGGAAGGGTGAGGATGCGCGCCTGGTCGGTATGAAGCGTCGCCGTATCAAGTCCTTGCTTGAGGCTGACATCAGTCTCATTGCCTACCATCTGCCCCTCGATGCCCACCCGCAACTGGGCAACAATGCGCAACTTGCGCGGTTGCTCGGATTTGAGATCGAAGGCGGTTTTGGCGGCGGAAAAGGACCGGACATCGGTATGTTGGGACGCTTGTCGACGCCGATGGAGGGAACGGCCATGAAGCAGCATATCGCCTCGGCCCTGCAGCGAGAGCCCCTGCACGTTGCCGGCGGCCCGCCACAGATCGAACGCATTGCCTGGTGTAGTGGTGGCGCCCACTCCTATATAGAGGAGGCCGTGGCTCTGGGTATGGATGCCTTCATTACCGGTGAGGTATCAGAGCAAACCGTACATATT
>JABURT010000049.1 GCA_014762495.1 Gammaproteobacteria bacterium
GGGGTTCCGGCGCACGGGTCCGTAGCCGAAGGGATTCCCGTTCGTGGGTCATCTCCACACGGGTATGCTGGCTGCGCATAGCAACCATGGAGGAAACGATTTTCATAGCCCTGTCCTCGTTTCAAAAAACGGATGTCAGACTAGATAGCGGCCGCGGTGACGGATTTTTGACGCTGACGGGCAAAAAAAGGGGCCGAGTCGGTCTCGGCCCCCGGGTTGGCGGGGTTATTCGGGGATCTTGGCGCGCAGTTCGTCGCGATCGAACCACCAGTCCTCTTCACCGACGATGGCGCCGATGACCAGTCCCAGGCGGGGCAGGAAGACCTCGGGATCACGCAGTTCCAGCTTGTCCAGCCACACATCCATGCCGACCTGGTTCTTGACCTGACTGTGGCGATCCGCCACGCGGCCGATGAGGTTGTCGGCGAGGAAACTGATGCTCTTGTGCTGTTCCTCGTCGGCTCGCAGGTCGATTACGTACCTGGCCGTGACCGCGGCGATGGCGGCGCCGTCGGCATTGGGCGGGGTCTCATCCACCAGATGGTCGAGCATGGTGTAGGTGAGCTCGGGATCCACGGGGAAGGTGACGGCCAGCCAGATCCCCATCCCGAGCACCGGGATGGAGGCGGGTTGCTCGCACTGGTAGAGCACGTTGCAGGCCTCGACCGCATCCTGCCACTGCTCCTGTGAAAGGGCGGTGTTGAAGGCCTCGCGACCCAGGTTCCAGGCCTCTTCGCCGCGGTTGAGGGCGACCAGGGACTCGGCGATGTCCAGCTGCACGCGGGCGCGTTCCATGGGACCGGCTTCATCACCCAGCTCGCGCAGCCGCACGCGGTTGTATTCCAGCTGACGCTCCAGTTCGCTACGCTCCTGGTTTGCAGTTTCAGCACTGATACCGGCCATTTTGCCGACATTTCCAAACATTTCGAGATCGATATCGCTTTCGCTCATAATTCCGTCTTTGTCTTTGATTGACTGTCTAGGGGCGATCTTAACCGATCCAGGGCGCCAATAACACAGTTCGGCACTTGGTCATTGGCTGGGAAACACCCACATATTCCACTCGATGACGGCAGCGGTATTCGGTAGCGGGAGAAGGCTGTTGTATGCTGGCCATTGAGACACTCTTCAGGGGAGCCGCCACGGCCATGAAAATCATTGAAGTCACCGCGTTGGCGGAAAACTGCGAGACCATTGTCGGCATTGCCGAACATTTCGAGGTGCTCGACTTCTGGCGCAGTAAGGAAGACCATTCCGGACGCTGTGTGAGTCGCTTGCTGGTTCAGGACGAAAAGCGCCAGGAGGTGATGGACGCCTTGCAGGGGGCGCTGTCCAAGCAGGAACAGACCCATATCGTGGTCATCCCGGTCGATGCGGTGCTACCCAGGCCCGAGGTGGATGAAAAGGAGCAGCAGGACAAGCGCATGAAGGCCACCCGCGAGGAACTCTACAATGACGTCTCGCGAGGGGCACAGCTGGATGGGAACTATCTCTTGCTGGTGTTCCTGTCCACCATCGTCGCCGCCATCGGCCTTATCGAGGACAACGTGGCCGTGGTTATCGGTGCCATGGTCATTGCCCCGCTGCTGGGCCCCAATATCGCCCTGGCCCTGGGTTCGACGCTTGGTGATACGCCGTTAATGGGTACGGCGCTTCGTACCATGGTGGTCGGCCTCTCCTTTGCTGTTCTCAGTGCCTTCGCCATAGCCACCATCTGGCCACTGGAACTGACCAGCCACGAATTGATGTCGAGAACCTATGTAAAACTTGATTCCATCGCCCTGGCCCTGGCCTCGGGGGCCGCGGCCGTGCTCTCCCTGACCACAGGACTCTCCAGTGTCCTGGTGGGCGTGATGGTGGCGGTCGCCCTGTTGCCGCCTGCGGCCACCATCGGTCTGATGCTGGGGGCGGGTAACTCGCAACTGGCCGAGGGGGCGGCCTTGCTGTTGGCGGCCAATATTGTGAGCGTTAATCTCTCTGCCAAGCTGGTCCTGCTCTATCGAGGCATCCGTCCTCGTACCTGGGTGGAAAAAAAGAAGGCCAAGCAGTCCATGATACTGAGCCTGCTATTCTGGTTGATTTCACTCGCCATCTTGATCGCCATTATCTATGCACGCGGTGAACAACTCCTGGGTCAATAATCCGATTTCCAATGACCCGATTTATCCCTCGCAGGTGAGCTAAGTTGCGTTGGTTGTAGAAGAGGCCTCATGCCATCGTCTTTGTGGGGATGTTACAATGGCGTTTTGTTCAGCGAGTCGCATGCATGACCGTCAAAAAACTGGAGCGCAAACTGCTCAAGCAGATGGGCCGCGCCATCGAGGATTACAACATGATCCAGCGTGGCGATCGGATCATGGTCTGTGTCTCGGGGGGTAAGGACTCGCTTACCCTGTTGCGGCTGCTGCACCTGGCATCGGTACGCACCAATAACAGTTTCGAAGTTTTCTCCTTCACCCTCGATCAAAAACAGCCCGGCTGGGACGACACGGCCCTGCGTGCCTGGATGGCCGATAATCACTATCCCTATGAGATCTACGAAAAGGACACCTATTCGGTGGTGCTGGATAAGACCAAACCGGGCAAGGCCTATTGCTCCATGTGTTCGCGTATGCGTCGAGGCACCATCTATCAATATGCCGAACAACACGGATTCAACAAGGTTGCCCTCGGTCATCACCGCGATGACCTCATTACCAGTTTGTTGATGTCCATTTGCTATAGCGGCGAGATCCGATCCATGCCGCCGAAGATGATTAGCGATGATCGCAAGAATATCGTCGTGCGCCCGCTGGCCTATTGTGCCGAAGAGGACATAGCCGAGTACGCCGAACTTTTGAACTTCCCCATCATCCCCTGCAGTCTTTGCGGTTCTCAGGAGGGTCGCTCGCGCCAGCGAATCAAGCAGGTGATAGACGAACTGACCGCCGAGAACCCCGATGTCCCTGCGGTCATGCTGAACGCACTGGGTAATATCCAGATCAGTCAACTCATGGACAAGCGCCAATGGGACTTCGAAGGCCTGGAAGAGAAGCGGCTGGATAAGACCTCCAATGTCATTCCCATCCAGCAGGAGCCGGAGGGGGCATGTGATAGCAGTCATAAAGGTCATAATGACGACGATAACGACATACTCTCCGTCTGACCTGTACTGATATGAAACGCATGCTGCAAAATATCTGGCTCCTGTCGGGGCTACAGGCACTGATGATGTCGGGCAATACCCTGCTCATTACCACCTCGGCACTGGTGGGCTATGAGTTGGCCTCGGACAAGTCACTGGCGACACTGCCACTGGCGCTGCAGTTTCTCGCCACAATGCTGGTGACCATTCCCGCTTCCTTCATCATGAAACGCATCGGCCGTCGAGCGGGCTTTGCCCTCGGTCTGTTGCTGGCGCTGAGCGGTGCCTCCCTTTTGGCCTTCGCCGTGAGCGGCCATCACTTCTGGCTGTTTGCGCTGGGTGCCGTCCTCATCGGCATGTTTAATGGTTTCGGTGTCTATTACCGTTTTGCCGCAGTCGATGTGGCCAACGAAGAATACAAAAGCCGCGCCATCTCATGGGTCCTGGCCGGTGGCGTCCTCGCCGCGTTGGTGGGACCCAATCTTGCCAACTGGACCCACGACTGGTCCGAGGTCGCCTTCAGCGGCAGCTTCATCGCCCTGATCGGTGTGTATGCCCTGTCTCTGCTCGTTCTCATGTTTCTGAGAGTACCCAACACCGCTGCGTCCGAGCAGACGGGTCGCAGTCGTCCGCTGCGGGAGATCGCCGTGCAGCCGGTCTTTATCGTCGCCGTGCTGGGTGCCATGCTGGGCTATGGTGTGATGTCATTTATTATGACCGCGACCCCGCTGGCGATGAAGCACCAACACCCCTTCACTGATACCGCCTTCGTGATCCAGTGGCACGTTCTGGGCATGTATGCCCCCTCGTTTTTCACCGGCCATCTCATCAAGCGTTTCGGTGTCCTCTCGGTGATGATCGCAGGCGTGATATTGAATCTTGCTACGGTCATGACCAACCTGGCCGGAACCTCGGTTGGGCATTACTGGCTGGCCCTTCTGATGCTGGGCGTGGGCTGGAATTTCCTGTTCGTGGGCGGTACGACACTGCTCACTGAAAGCTATCGCGAGCAGGAAAAGGCCAAGGTGCAGGCGATCAACGACTTCCTGGTCTTCTCTTCCGTAACCATTGCCTCGGCCTCGGCCGGGGCCTTGCAATATCGTTATGGCTGGGAAACCGTCAACATCGGAGTCCTGCCTCTGCTGGCGGTTATTCTGCTTTCACTCGTTTGGTTGATGCTCCGACGAAGAAGAGCTTGAACCCGTCAGCCACCATCAGTAAAACTTATTAAAACTCAAATCAAATTTTCTGTTTAAACCTGAAGACTCCTGCTATTTAAGTTATACCAATAGACGCAGAGTGTTTACTTGTTTGGAGGGGGGAAGGTGAATACTGAAAAGGTACCTGCTAGGTCATTATTTGGAGCCATGCTCCTTGGTTGTGCGCTGACTTTGTTGTCGGGCTGCGATGATACCTATTGTAGCTACTGTAATAGCGATGCCGATTGCACCGGTGATAACGAGTTTTGTTATTATTTCAGTGATGGGAATTATCGATGCGCCACACCGTCAACTCAGATCTGTCCCGGCTGATATGGAGTAAGATACATGAGATATATAAACAGATTTTTTTCTGGCATGGTCTTATTTCTCGTAATTCATATGACCTATGCTTCAAGCTTCGTTAATACTTGGGTGAATCAAGAAACAAATCGCCCGGAAATTACCCGGATCGATGTTATTGACAGCAAGGAAGTAAAACAGATTCAGGTGTTCGCCTCCTGTGCAGAAAGCGTATGTGACTGGGGTGTGGTCAAAGCCAGCGAATCAGAAGGCGGATTCAATGCGGTTTATGAATTTGGTTTCAAAACCGTACAGCTTGAGCTTTCTCCTCTGGATGACAGGCTACAGGTAAGTATCTTTACAGATTACCATGATGGTCGTCCCTCGACTCGGAATGATTACACCCTGTCCCGTTGATAAGGCAATGCACAATGACGATAAAAAAAGGGGCGACAATCGCCCCTTAATTTTGCAGTAGTTCTTTAACCTTCTTTATTTGAGATCGGCCAGGTTGTCGCCAAATCCATCGAAGATGGAGGCGAGCAGGCTCTTCTCGGTCGGGGGTTCCGGAAAGGGATAGGCGGCATTGAGATCGCCGCTGGCGAGCGCCGAGACACCACGAATGATATTTAATGCGGCGCTCTCGTGGGTATAGGTCTTCTTGTTTTCGCGGCCGAGCCCGATGTCGCCACCCCATACACGCTTACCGCTCTGCAGGTCGAAGATATAGAGTGTGACGGCCATATCTCGACGTGACATGCTGATGGTCTTCGCCGGTGAGATTTCGTTGCCCTTGGTATCGTAGGTGGGAAGCTGATTGGTTCTATCCTGCTTGACGCTGTTGCGGTTAACGCGTGCCAGGACAATATAGCGAGACTTTGTGCTGGCCTTGAGTTTATTCATGTTGGCAGCGGAGAGGCTGTCATTTTTGCTGAACTCGTCGAGGATGGCGTTGTGTTCAGTGGCGCTCATGGCATTGACGATGTCGTTGACCGGTGCGATGCGCACGGTTTCCAGTTCATCGCGCAATTCCTCGGTGAGGATCGCACCATAGATGTTACGCTGTTTGGGATCGATGCTCTTGTCGACGCCGGTCACCCCTGCCACGGTCATAGCACCGTTTACCATTGAACCTTTGTTGAAACTCTTGTCGTGCACCAGTCCATCGATGCGGGGCGTACACGCTGTCAGAGCCAACAACAGCAGTGGAATCAGTTTTGTTTTCATTGTCCCTTGGCCTCTTCGTCTCTTATTAGAAGGACACAATGTAGTCGCTTGCGGCACGACTGCCAACTGTCAGAGGTCACAGTTTTGATACCAGGCACAATATAGCTAAAGAATTTTACACTTTATTCACGAATCAACTGCCAGCTCGGCATGTGTTTGAGGCGTCTTGTGCCGAGCAGGCCCGCCAATGTGATGCCCAGAGTACCGGCTAACAGGGCCAGTAATGAGGTCCATAGATCGGGAACATAGTCGAGTTGTAGTACCTGACTGCCGAGGACCATGACCAGGGCGTTGGCGCTGAGAATCCCCAGCACGCTGGCCAACACGCCAATGGATGCGAACTCGGCTATCTGCGAGGCCTGCAGTTCATGCGAGGTGGCGCCGAAGGTCCTGAGCATCGCGCCCTCCTTCATGCGCACATCAAGCGTGGTCTGGATAGCGGTGAACAGCAGCACCACGCCGGCCAGCAGGGTAAAGAGAAACACGAACTGAATCGCCTGCGACACCTTGTCCATGATGCCGCGCACCTGTTGCATGATGCCGGCGACATCGATGACGGTGATATTGGGATAGCGCTTGATCAACTCGTTGAGCAAGGGCTTTTGCTGTGGCGACAGATACAGGCTGGTCAGCCACATGGCGGGGAACCCTTCCAGTTGTTCTGGCGGCAGCATGGCAAAGAAGTTGACCCGGAAATTGTCCCATTCGATCTGGCGTGTGCTGGTGATACGCACCTCAAGCGGCGTACCGGCGATGCTAAAGCCGAGTCGATCACCGAGTTTCAGCCCCAGGGTCTGGGTCAACTCATCGTCGAGTGAAATCTGTGCCGGGTCTTCGGCCGGTGATGCCCACCAGCTTCCCTCGGTAATGGAATTGTCTTCGGGCAGAGTACTGGACCAGGACAGGTTGAATTCACGGCTGGCCAGGCGTCGAGCCCGTTCGTCTTCGTAGCGATCGGCTTGTACAGTTTCGCCGTTAATCGTCTTCAGGCGTGCGCGCACCGAGGGGTAGATCTGCTCCAACTGCACACCGTTTCCAGCCAGGAATTCCCGCAAGCCTGCCACTTCATGGGTTTGTACATTGATCAGGAAATGATTCGGTGCATCCTCGGGCAGGTCAGCGCGCCAGGCATCGAGCAGGTCATTGCGCACGACGGTCAGTAGCAGGATAACCATAATGGCGAGGCCGAAGGCGAGGACCTGGGCCACGGTGTCGGCACGGCGTCGCACCAGGTTGGCAATGCCAAAGCGCAGGGTGATGGGAAAATGCCTGCGCAATGGCAGCACCGCCTTGAGCATCCCCAGTGAGAGCAGGGCCAGCAGCAACAGGCTGAGTAGGATCCCGCCGAGCATGATCACCACCAGTTGCAGGCTTTGCAGTTGCCACCAGAGGATGAAGGCGACCCCGAGCACGGCGAGCAGGGTCATGGAAAGATAGGAAGGTTTCGGGGCACCGAGGTCCTTGCGCAACACGCGCAGAGGCGGTACGTCGCCCAGCGCCAGGATGGGCGGGAGGGCAAAACCGATGACCACCAGCAGTCCCGTCAGCAGTCCGGTCACCAGCGGGGCCCAGGTAGCGGTTGGCAGGTGATCCAGCTGAATGAGTTCGCCCAGTTGCAGCAGCACCGGGTAGTGGGCGGCATAACCGAGGGCGGTGCCGAACAGGCTGCCCACCAGACCGAGCAGGCCAAGCTGGTACAGATAGTGGCGGCGGATGTCGGCGGTGCTGGCGCCGTAGCAGCGCATGATGGCGGTGTTGTCCTGGTTTCGCGCGGCATAGCGCCGTGCCGAGGCGGCGATGGCGACACCGGCGAGGATTGTGGTGATAACGGTGGCGAGGCTCAAAAAGTTGCGCGCCCGTTGCAGCGCCACGCGCAGCTCGGGACGCGCGTCTTCCACGGTCAGAATGCGAAAGCCCTCTGACTCGATATCAGCGCCAAGTGATTGGCGAAACTGCGCCAACGCCGCTGGCTCGCCGGCCAATAGCAGGCGATAGCTGGCACGGCTGCCGGGTTGTATCAGGCCGCTGGCCTGCAGTTGCTCGAGTGGGAACATCAGGCGCGGGGCAATGCTGAAAAAATCCCCGCCGCGGTCCGGTTCGTAGGCGATGACTGAGCCAATGTTTAGCTCGAGTTGACCCAGTTGCAGGGTCTCGCCGACCTGACGCTGGAGCAGGGCGGCCAGGCGGGGATCGAGCCAGGCCTCTCCCACGGAGGGGGGCCGTTCGGCCGGATGCTCGGCTCCATAGAGGGTGTCGCGCAGGCGTAACTGGCCACGCAGGGGATAGCCCTCGCCGACCGCCTTGACCTGCGCCAGTTGCAATGCCTCACCGGCTACCACCACGCTGGGGAAGGTCACCGTGCGGGCCTGTTTCAGCCCCCGGGTCTTAGCCGCCTGTTTCCAGGCATCCGGGATGGGGCGACTGCCACTGATGACCAGGTCGGCGGCCAGCAACTCACCTGCCTGATTGACCATCAGGCCCTCGATGCGATCGGTGAAAAAGCCCACCGCGGTGACGCTGCCGACGGCAACGCCGAGGGCCAGCATTAACAGCCTCAGTTCACCGGCAAACCACTGGCGCTTGAGGGCCCGCAGGGCAAATAGAAATGACGTCATGCGGCATCCACCATGCGACCCTCGTCCAGGTGCAGGATGCGATGACAACGCTCGGCAAGACGCTCGTCATGGGTGATCAGGACCAGGGTGGTGCCGCGCTCCTGATTGAGTTCGAACAGCAATTCTTCGATGCGGTGTCCGGTCTGGCTATCGAGGTTGCCGGTGGGTTCATCGGCAAACAGAATGGTCGGCTCGATGGCAAAGGCACGGGCGATGGCGACACGTTGTTGTTCGCCACCGGAGAGTTGCTTGGGATAATGGTGCAGTCTGGCACCGAGGCCGACCCGTTCGAGGAAGTCCTGGGCCCGGGCCTCGGCTGATTCGTGCTGACCCAGCTCCAGCGGCAGCATGACGTTTTCCAGTGCGGTGAGGTTTGGAAGCAGGTGGAAGGCCTGGAACACGAAACCGACCCGGCCGGCGCGGAGCCGGGCGCGGCTGTCTTCATCCAGCTGCGCGATCTCGGTGCCCTCGATGGCGATACGACCCCGGCTGGGGGTATCCAGGCCGGCGAGCAGGCCGAGCAGGGTAGACTTGCCGGAGCCCGAGGCGCCGACGATGGCGACCGCTTCACCGGCCTTTATGTCCAGGTCGATGCCGTCGAGTATGGTCAGGCTGCCTTCAGGGCTGGTAACCTCTTTGCATACCGCATGGGCCTCAATCACAGTGGAGGATGGCATGGTCTCCGGCATGGTACGTCTACTCCTGATTTCTATTCTGCTTACGTTCAATATGTCCGCCCGGGCCGAGTCGCCCGTGATTCTGGTCCTGGGCGACAGCCTCAGTGCCGGCTACGGCGTGGCCAATGGCCGCAACTGGGTCGAACTGCTGGCGCAGCGGCTTGAGCAAAAAAAACTGGACTACCACGTGGTCAACGCCAGCATCAGCGGCGAGACCACCCTCGGCGGCCTGTCTCGTCTCGACGAGCTACTGGCCCGTCACCGTCCGGCGGTGCTGGTGCTCGGCCTGGGTGGTAACGACGGCCTGCGCGCCCTGCCCGTGAAGACCATCCGACAAAATCTGGATCAAATGATTCAATCGGCGCGAGATGCCGGCAGCAAAGTCCTGTTACTGGGGATTCGGATTCCGCCCAATTATGGACCGGTCTATACGCGCGCCTTCAGTGATATATATGGTGACCTTGCCGGCCGTTACAAGTTGCAATGGGTACCTTTTTTGCTCGAGGGGGTCGCGCTTAAGGCAGGCATGATGCAGGCCGATGGCATTCATCCCAGTGAGTCGGCCCAGCCCGCCATCCTGGAAAATGTCTGGAGCCAGCTCAAGCCCCTTCTCTGAAGCTCCCGCAAGGCACTTGAGTGATCCGCCGAACACTGCTTAGATAACAGAGGGCATCACGTTCAGGGGGAGAGAGATGTCGAAAAAGCCGTTTCCCGATGTGGGTCAATGGTACGTCAACGAGGAGGGCGACCGCTTCGAGGTGGTGGCCGTTGACGAGCCGGAGGAGACCATCGAGATCCAGTACTTCAACGGAGACGTGGAAGAGCTGGATGGCGATACCTGGCGTGAAATGACCGTGGCCATGATTGCCGCCCCCGAGGACTGGTCCGGCCCCTTCGATGACCTGGTGGCCGATGACTTTGGGGATACCGAGCGTCCCTATCACCCCGAGGACTGGAACGGGCCGGTGGAATCCATCGAGTCCGATATCGGCCTGGATTGGGAGAGCGAGGACTGAACTCCGCCTGTCCCTGCCTGCCAAGTGGCGTTAAGATGTCGGCATGGACATAAAGCGCCACCACATTCCTGTAATCTCGACTATCGTCCTTTGCTTGCCCCTGTCGCTACAGGCAGCGGATGCCCCTGTGCAAGATTCACAGGCATCGGGCCAGCAGGCGCAGGCCCTCGTCATGACCGGGCTCAAGCGCGATGAGGTCAAGACCGTGACCGACGCCATGCGTTTTTACGGCCTGCGTCGACAGTCGAGCCAGGCCAAACCACCACGAAAGATCACAGAATAATAATGATGCACAGCCTACCCAAATACCTGTTGATAAGCCTGATGCTGGGCTTCTTTGGCCCGCTCGCGGCCGAGGACTATGTCATCGAAGTGCCGGTCAAACTGGAGCGGCTGATGAACGATGTCGGTGAAGTGATGGTGACCTGCGAGGCCATCAATACGGACGAGGATGTCATCGGTAGTGGTCAGCAGAAGGCCCCGATTCGGGGTGGCGCCTTTGATGACAAACTGACGGTCAGTTTTGATGCCGATTATGGCAAGAATCCACATGATGCGACGCGCTATCGTTGCATCATGCGCCTAAGACAGGTCTCTGGACGCGAATACACGATCCCGCAAAGTACCGAGGAAGAGCCCGACTGGCCTATCTGGGCCCGCGCCAAGGCGGGTACCGAGCTGGTCTACCAGGTGGAAGGAGAACTGGCCACCGATGAGGCCCCGGCAGCGCCTGCCCCTGAGTAGGGATCACATGCCCTGGCCGACAATGGCCAGGGGGCAGGGCAGGCGGGTAGAGAGCGCCTCCAGGACGTGGTCCTCGAGCAGGGTATTGTTGCTGGCGACAAAGAGGGCCGTGGGTTGCTCCAGTGTCGCCAGGTGCAGGAGGTGATCGCCGTCGTGCTGCGGCAGGTAACTGCTGGGCAGGCTCTCGATGCCGGCATCCCGCATCATTTGTCCGACCTGAGCCCGTAACGCCTGGGCCTGTTCGGGGGTGTCGGCCTGCAATAACAGATGCAGCGAGGTGGGTGGTACCGCACGCAGCGCAATCTGTAAGACTTCGGCGGCGGCCTCGCTGCCGTCAAAGACTGCCATCACCGTTTCCCTAGGAAGACTACTTACACTGCGACGCCCCTGAATAATGAGCAGGCCGACCTCCTCGCATGCGCGACGAATTTCATTCAACACTCGCCCGCGTACCGTTCTGAATTCGAGCGCTAGCTCGCGGCGTTCGGCCAGCTCCTGCAACGCCTTCTCCAGTGACTGCGACTGGCGCTTGATTTCGTGACTCAGGGAATCGGGATCGAAGGCGGAGCCACTCCCGCTGACGTCAATCTGGCGGATAAAGGGCAACTGCGCGATCTCGAACAAGCGGCTGTCTTCGATAAACAGTGCCTCAAGCGGAGCCTGCCATTGCATCGCCATCTGTGCCGCCCATTCCATCGCCCGTCGGCTCGGTGGGGTATGGTCCAGGGCAATGCGTATGCGCAGAGTCATCGATCCGGCTCCCCCTTTTCATCGAGCTTAACCGCCTTGGTCTCGTCCGCCTTGTCCTCGTCCTCGTGCTCCTTTTCACCAAATGTCTGTCGGATATGCGCCAGCTCGCTGAGTTTTGCCTCCACCCGTGCGTTGACACTATCTTTGGGGAATTCGCCCTTATCATCCCGCTCGCCGGCCGGGGTTTCCATCAACAGCTCGATGGCCTCTTCCACACGCTCGATGCTATAGAGATGGAACTGGCCGGACGCCACCGCCTCCACCACATCCTCGCGTAGCATCAGATCGGCGACGTTGCTGGCGGGGATGATCACACCCTGTTCACCAGTCAGGCCGCGTTCGCGGCAGATATCGAAAAAGCCCTCGACCTTGGCATTGACACCGCCAATGGCCTGGATGCGGCCATGCTGGTTGATGGAGCCGGTGATGGCCAGGGATTGCCTGATGGGCAGCTCGGACAGGGCCGAGAGCAGGCAGATGAGTTCGGCGGCCGAGGCACTGTCGCCGTCGATCTCACCGTAAGACTGTTCGAAGACCAGGGTCGCGCTGAGCGAAAGGGGTACGTCGGGGGCATAGTGACCACTGAGATACCCGGTCAGTACCAGCACGCCCTTGGAGTGAATGGGGCCGCTCAATTCCACTTCGCGCTCGATATTGACCACGTGGCCATCGCCAAGGCGGCAGCTGGCGGTAATGCGCGAGGGTTGGCCGAAGTGGAAATTGCCCAGCTGCATCACGGTCAGGCCGTTGATCTGTGCCTTCTCGCGGCCCTCGGTATCGATCATGACGATACCGCGCTGTATCACCTCGTGGCTTGTGTCTCGGACGCGGTCGACACGGCGGATCTGCGCATTGATGGCCATTTGTACATGTTGGCGCTCAATGATGTCTGCCTTCTGATCGCGGGCCCAGTAGTCGGCCTCACGTAACAGGTCGGCGAGCTTGCCCATATGGGTGGAGAGCTTGTGGGAATCCTCGAGCAGGCGTGAGCTGTGTTCGATGACCCGGGCCACGGCCTCGCGTTGCATGGGCAGCATCTCTTCCTTTTGCAGCAAGGTGGCGATGAGCTGAGCAAACAGACGGGTGTTACCCTCATCACGCGGGATACGGGTTTCGAAATCCGCCGAGACCTTGAACAGCTCGGGGAAGTCCGGATCGTACTCGCTCAACAGGTAATAGAGCATGCGATCCCCCACCAGTACGATCTTCACATCCAGTGGTACCGCTTCGGGTTCCAGCCCCTGGGTACTGGTAAGACCGAGGGCCTGATAGAGGGACTCGGTGTTGATCTGACGTGCGCGCAGGGCCCGTTTGAGGCCGTCCCATGAGTAGGGTTGGTTCAACAGCTTGTTGGCATCGAGGATCAGATAGCCGCCGTTGGCGCGGTGCAGGGCGCCGGGCTTAATCAGGGTGAAATCGGTGACCAGTGTGCCCAGCTGGGAGATGTACTCAATTCGACCCATGAGGTTGTCATAGGTTGGGTGGTCCTCGTAGACCACCGGCGCACCACCGTCCTCAGCATAGTCGGTGAGTACATTGACCTGGTAGCGATGCATGCTGCGCTGTTTGCTCTGTTGCAGGCCAAGCAGGCTGGCCGCCGCCTGGCGCTGGTCGGCCTGGCCGAGGAAATCCTCGGCATTTTCCAGAATGTCCTGCTGCACCGCGTCGAGATAGTCCTGTATCTCCTGTTGCTCAGGAAAGCCTTGCTTGATGCGTTCGATGAGCTGACCCACGACCGAGAGCGCGGTCTCCCGCTCCAAGGTCTTGAGTTGTTCGATTAACTCCTTACGCCATTGTGGTACCTGGCGAAAGATGTCACTGAGCTTGTCCTGCAACTCGTCCACCAGTTTCTTGATCCGTTCCTGCTCATCCTCGGGTAGCTTGTCGAACTCCGTCGGACTGATAACCTCGTCATCTCGCAGGGGCGCGAAAGCGAAACCGCCGGGGGTGCGAAACAGTTTGATGTTGTGCGACTCGGCTTCCGCCTGCAGTGCATCCAGCGCCTGGTTCTGTTTCTGGTTGAAGCTCTCTTCCAGTGACTGGGCCCGATTGCGATAGTCGTCGCTCTCAAAGGCGGCCGGAAGGGTGGTGAGAAGCTCTTCCACGAGCAGTTTCATCTCGTCGTGCAGACGCTTGGCCATGCCGCTGGGCAGGATCAGGGCGATAGGCCGTTGGCTATGCTCGAAATTGTGCACGTAGCAAATATCGCTCGGCCGGGATTCACCTGCGGCCTTTTTTTCCAGGAAGGCCCGAATGATGCTGTGCTTGCCGATCCCGGCAGGACCGAGTGCATAAAGGTTGTAGCCCTCGCGGCGAATGCCGATACCGAACTGTACCGCCTCGATGGCGCGTTCCTGGCCAAGAAAGCCGTCCAGCTCCTTAAGCTCGGCGGTGGTCTTGAAATCAAATGTCTTGGTATCGCAGTGACGGTAGAGAGCGTCGGCGCTGAGTTTCTGGGTCATGTTTGTCCTTGTGAGTCGCCAAGCATTTACGGGCCTTGTTCACACTTTTCATACATAAAGCAGTGTAGCCTTTTACCACACCCCAAATATAAGCGCATGGTTTGAGGTTGCTAAGTTGTGAACACGACAAAATCGGGTTACTTTTAAGGATGACTGAGGCGACTGTCTCATTAATAAGGTATATCCCCACGGAGAGGCAACGATGCTGACACGAATTCAATTCAAGAAATACTGGGCGCATACCCTGATGCTGATCATTGTTGCAGGACTGAGTGCCTGCTCGGGCAAGACCACGGTCGACAGCGATTTGCGCATCAAGGGTGCTCCGGACTGGGTCAACGAGGGAACCAATATCCTCAATGACAAGGGCGGGCGTCTGTTTCATGGTGTCGGTTCCGCACCTCCCATGGGTGACATGAGTCTGCAGAAGACGACCGCCGACAATCGCGCCCGTTCTGAGGTGGCGCGTGTACTGTCTACCTATATGGAAGTCGTTTCCAGCGACTATCTTGCCTCTTCCGGCAGCGGCGCCGATGCCGTGACCGAGCAGAGCGTCTCCCGTGACATCAATGCCGTTACCAAGATCAATTTGAGTGGCGCCAAGGTGATTGGTCGTTGGCGCGATAAACGCACCAATGTCATCTATTCCATCGTTGAACTGGATATGAAGCGGGTCAAGGATGTGGTTAGCAAGGTCGAGCAGATGAACGATGGTCTGAGAAGCTTCATTCTCAGCAATGGCGATAACATTTTTGATCGCGTCGCCAAGTAGTGGATCGACAGGAGTAAAGTAATGAATAAAGGTTTGACACTCACCACCGCCATCGTTGCCCT
Organism: Gammaproteobacteria bacterium; assembly: GCA_014762495.1. Taxonomy (GTDB): domain Bacteria; phylum Pseudomonadota; class Gammaproteobacteria; order Thiohalospirales; family Thiohalospiraceae; genus JABURT01. Next base: position 14,952 of record JABURT010000049.1, read on the forward strand.
GGCGACACTGCTCTCCGCCTGCGGTCCCAACGTCGAGCGTATTCGCCCCGACGAGACCCGCGACCTGAGCGGCATGTGGAACGACACCGACTCCCGTCTGGTGTCCGAAGAAATGATTAACGATGCCCTGTCACGCCCCTGGCTGTCTCGCTTCGAGTCCCGCAACGGCAAGCCCCCGGCAGTCATTGTCGGCACCGTACGTAACCTCAGTCACGAACATATCAATGTTCAGACCTTCACCAACGACATGGAACGGGCCCTCATCAACTCAGGACGTGTCGAGTTCGTCGCCTCTAAAGCCGAGCGCAGCGAGATACGAGAAGAGCGTGCCGATCAGGATGTCCATGCCAGTGCCGAGAGTCGAAAGGCGATGGGACAGGAGCTGGGCGCCGATTTCATGTTGCAGGGCACCATCAACACCATCATCGACACCGATGGCAAGAGCCAGGTGCGCTACTACCAGGTGGACCTGACCCTGATCAGTTTGGCCGATAACCGCAAGGTCTGGGTGGGCCAGAAAAAGATCAAGAAGTTCATCGAAAACGCCCGCGTACGCTACTAGCGAAACGGCCGATTATGCAAGCCAACGTGATGCGCCCCGTTGTCTGGATACTGGCGCTGAGCCTGCTCTCAGGCTGCGCCACATTCAGCGAGCAATTCAGCGCGGTGGAGCGCCAGCTCCTGCAGGGCAAGCCCGAACAGGCGCTGAGCACCCTGGAGAAGGCCCCTGGCGCGGATCGCGATCGCGTGCTCTACCTGCTCAATCGCTCCATGTTGCTGCGCATGACGGATCAGTTCGAGGCCAGCAACGAGTCCCTGGAGCAGGCCAAGGAGATAATGAAAAAGCTGGCCGCCACCAGTGTCTCCGAGACCACCGGTTCGCTGACCATCAACGATGCCACACGTAGCTATGTCGGCGAACCCTTCGAACAGGTGATGGTTCACCTGATCAAGGCGCTCAATTACCTGGAAATGGGACAGCGCGACAGTGCTCGCGTCGAAGTCCTGCAAATGGATGTGCGCCTGCGCGAGTTATACCAGAAGGAACGCTCGGCCTATATGGAAGATCCCTTCGGTCGCTATCTTGCAGGAATGATCTACGAGGAGCTGGGCGAATACAGCGATGCCATGGTGTCGTATCGAAAATCCTTCGAGGCCTATGAGCGGCAACTCAAGGACTTCGGAGTGGCAGCACCCCAGGGACTCAAGCTGGCGCTGGTGCGCATGAGCCAGCGCATGGGGCTAAACAACGAGCACAAGGATTACAAGCAAGGCTTCAACATTCAGCAGTTTCAGTCGGTGGCCCAGCGCCGTCGGGAGGGACGCCTCGTATTCATCCTCGGCAACGGCCTGGCCCCCAAGAAGCTGGAACGAACCCTATCCCTACGTGACTACCGATATAATCAATTGCACCGTGTTGCACTGCCCTATTACTCCAAGCGCAGTCAGAGACAACTTCTGGGGGGCTTGCGTCTGGAGGCCGCTGGGGAAGCGGTGGAGGCGGACCTGGCCGAGGACATAAACGCCATCGCCAGGCAGACCCTCGAGGAACAAATGCCAGGCATCAAGACACGTGCCCTGGCACGTGCCGTTGCCAAGAGCGCCATGGTCAGCTCATCGCGTCGCAATAATGACGACAACCCCTGGGTGGGGCTCATCGTCAACATTGCCACGGTGGCGACCGAACGTGCCGATACACGCAGTTGGGTGACCCTGCCCAGTGAGTTTTATATCGCCGATCTTGGTCTGGACCCGGGCCGTTATGACATAAACGTTCAATTCATTGGTCGTCATGGCGGAGCGGTCGATGCCATGGTGCTGAAGGATGTTGAGATCACCGCAGGCAGGAACAATTACCACTTCTATCATTGGGTCTCACCTGCCAGTCGAAAGAGGAACTGATTATGTACCGTTCACTTGTCTTGCTGTTCATACTGATTGGCTTGACGGCCTGCGGCGGTGGTCGCAGTGCCGTGGTACCAGAGGGGCCGGCCTGGCTGGACGGCACCAGCGCCAAGTATCCCAACTCGCAGTACATCGTTGGCACCGGCCAATCATCGAGTCTGGACGATGCCAAGAACCGTGCCCGGGCCGAGGTCGCCAAGGTCTTCGAGGTTGCGATCAACGAGCAGAGTCGTGACAACCTGCAGTACGTGGCCGAAGGGGCCGCCAGTGAACTGACGCAGAAGGTGGAACGAAACACCACCAGCCGCACCAGCAAGGTCCTGCGCGGGGTGGAGATTGCCGATACCTGGTTCGATAGCAAGGCCCGTCAACACTATGCCCTGGCGGTCCTGCATCGCGGGCGCAGTGCGCGCGCCCTGCGCCAGCAGCTGGAGGAGCTGGATCAGGCCACCAGGATTCACATCGATAAGGCGCGCAAGAGCAATGACAAGCTGACCAAGGTTGCCAACGCCTATGCCGCGTTGACTATTCAAATGGAGCGCGCCGGTGTCCAGCGCAGTCTGCAGGTTGTCGACAATAGCGGGCGGGGCGTCCCTCCCGAGTGGAACCTGGCCGAGCTGAACACCGACCTGCGTAGCCAGATGGAACGCATACGAATCGTGCCCCGCGCCAGCGGCCCCGAGGGCTTTACCGAACAGGTCAGCGGGGTGTTGGGGGCATCGGGCTTCCTCGTCAAAGAGGGCGAGACACCGGACTTTACCCTCAGTGCCAGCCTGAGACTGGGCGAGGCCGAAATGCGAGATAACTGGTACTGGGTCAACGGACGCATGGAGATTCTGCTGAGCAATGCCCAGGGACGTATTCGTGGAAGCCAGCGCTGGGACATCAAGACCTCGGCCACCTCGCGCGACGTCGCCTATAAGCGCGCCATGGACAAGGCCACTAACACCTTGAAGGGCGAGCTACGTGAAACCCTGCTGGGCTTTGCCAAGGAATAAGTGACGGATTCAGGGTAAAGATTAATACGGGGTACGGCTTGTGCCCCGGTTTAATTCTGGTGTCTAGCATGAATCCATTAAGTGCTTGTTATCAGACGGGGTCGTCCAGTACCACGCGGATGAAACCCAGTTCCTCGTAGTTTCTGATCTGCGCCGGACCCTCGGCCGCTACATCCACGTAATCGGCGAATTCCTCTGGCGTGACACCCTTCCATTCGGCATAGGTGCCACAAACGTGGACCGGGATGTCATTATCGGCGACCAGGCTCTTTACCTGTTGGTGGACGTTGCTGTAATCATCCTGATAGCGTTTTTGCAGGGCAAACTGTTCGCTACCGTGGCTGACCACGGCAATTGATAGATCGGGAAAACGCTGGCGTAATTGCTCGCTGAATTTCTTGACCCGAGGGATGGCCCAGGTCAGTCCGTCGCGTGAGGCGATGATTTCGAAGACCACACCCTCCGGCGCCTCCTGCATTTGCAAAATGGAACGCACATCGTCCTCGTCCCCTGCGCTGACGACGCCAAGATTCAGGCCGGTGATGAAGGTAACAATAAGCAGGGTGAATAGACTCTTTTTCATTGTCATTGTGATCCGTTGTCAGGATGGTTTCTTGTTATGGGTTTCGATGTATAAGATGTAGAGAAGTTCATTCCTTGTCGAGCCAGTTTCATGTCGAGTCCATCACAAAACGCACTCTATCTTGCCCTCGACCAGGGCGGCCATGGCAGTCGCGCCATTGTCTTCGACGCGCGCGGAAAAAAGCGGGTCGAGTCCCACTGCTCCGTCGAATCACGGGTCGAGGGCGAGCGGGTGGAGCTGGAGGCCGAGGCCCTGGTGGCCAGCCTGATAGAGAGTGCCGAGTCGGCCTGCCGTCAGCTCGGTGAGGCGCGTCACCAAATTGAGGCCGTAGGCCTGGCGACTCAGCGCTCCAACATCGCCTGTTGGGCGCGAGACACGGGCGAGCCACTCTCACCGATCATCAGTTGGCAGGATCGACGCGCGCCAGATAAATTAAAAGGGCTCGACCATCAAACCGTACATGACGCCACCGGACTATTCCCCAACCCCCATTACGGCGCCAGCAAGATGGCCTGGTGCCTGCAACACCTGGAGTCGGTGCAGGCGGCGGCGGAGGGCGGCGGCCTGATGCTGGGGCCCATGGCGAGTTACCTCGCCGCGCGTCTGACCGGGGCCCCGGCCCTGGCCGACCCGGCCAATGCCTCGCGTACCCTGTTATGGAACATCCATTCACGGGATTGGGATGCCGAGCTGTGCCGACACTTTTCGATCGAACGCTCATGGTTACCCGCCTGCACCGACTCCCGCGCCGAGTTCGGCCAGATATCGATACTGGACCTGGCCTTGCCCTTGCGCGTGGTGACCGGCGATCTCTCGGCGGCGGCCTTCGCGCGGGGGCGGCCCGATCCCGACACGGCCTATGTCACCGTCGGCACCGGTGGCTTTGTGCAACGGCTGACACGCCAGCTGGTCGATGGTGCCGAGCGCCTGCTCAATGGCATGGTCTGGGCCGATGGCGAAGATACCTGGTATAGCCTGGAGGGGACCGTCAACGGTGCCGGCAGCGCGCTGAGCTGGCTGGCGCGTGAACAAGGGGTCGAGGAGGCGACCATCACCCGCCAATTGGCCACATGGTGTGATGACATCGAGCCCGAGTCGGTCTTTCTCAACGGCGTATCGGGCCTGGGCTCGCCTTATTGGCGGGGGGATTTCCCATCTCGCTTTGTGGACGGAGGCGATCTGTCCGAGCGTGCCGTGGCGGTGGTGGAGAGTATCGTCTTCCTGCTGGTGGACAATCTTCGAGCCATGGACGAGGTGATGCCACCGGCCCAGTCGCTTGTCATCGGTGGCGGGCTCTCACAAGTGGACGGCTTCTGTCAGCGTCTGGCCGACCTTGCTAGGGTCCCGGTACGTCGCAGTGGCGAGCGCGAGGGCACGGCCAAGGGGCTGGCCTGCCTGCTGGCCGGACAGCCCGAGGCATGGCAAAGTGTGGACAGCACCCGTTTCGAGCCGGGCCAGGGGGAGGGAATTCGGCGTCGCTACCGCCGCTGGCGGGAGCAAATGGACCGTGCCCTGGCGGAGTCGGCTTGAACCAGGGGAAAGGGAGACACCCATGCGCTTTAATCTAGTGGCCCACCGCGGATACAGCGAGGCCTATCCGGAAAATACCCTGGAATCGGTGGGCGCCGCCATTGAATGCGGTGCCACCGCAGTGGAGTTCGATATTCAGCTCACGGCCGACCATGTCCCGGTAGTCTGTCACGATGACAGTCTCAAACGAACCGGCGAGACCCGGCAGAGCATCCTCGACAGTCGCTATGCAGAGATAGAGGGTGCGGTGGTCGGTGAGTCACGACGTTTCGGCGATCGGTTTGAAGGCGTCCGTCTGCCCAGCCTGGCGCAGATGGTGGAGCGCCTGCTGTCTTACCCGCGGGTAACCGTGTTCGCCGAGATCAAGCTCGAGACCATGCAGCGCTTTGATTTTGAGGCGGTGACGGCATCCATCCTGCCCGTACTCGCCCCCTTGCAGGGGCGTTGCGTACTCATCTCCGATGACCTGGACGGTTTGTTGCATCTGCGCGAGCAGGGCGATTTTCCGATTGGATGGATCATCCATCGCTGGACCACAAAGGACAGGCAACAGGCCGAGTCGGCCACTCCCGATTATCTGGTGGTCAATCACAAATACCTGCCCGATGTGACCGAACCCTTGTGGCCTGGCCCCTGGCAATGGGTCGTCTACCATACCGACGACCCGGACAAGGCCCGTTCACTCAATAACATGGGCGTCGAGTATGTCGAGACCAATGACATCTGTCCCATGCTCGAGGTCCTGGGCGGGGAGCTGGTGCCATGAGATACGACCTGGTTGTCATCGGAGGCGGCATTCACGGCGTCGGCGTGGCCCAGGCCGCTGCCGCGGCGGGTCATCGATGCCTGTTGCTGGAGCGCCAGACACTGGCCCATGGCAGTTCCAGTCGTTCCAGCAAGTTGATCCACGGCGGTTTGCGTTACCTGGAGAGTTATCAGTTTGCACTGGTGCGCGAATGCCTGAAGGAACGCCAGCGACTCGCCAAACTGGCGCCGGAGCTGGTGCGTATCGAGCCCTTTCATATCCCGGTCTACGCGCACACGCGTCGTCGGCCCTGGCTCATTGCCACGGGACTGGGACTCTATTCATTACTGGGGGGGCTGCAGACTGACAGTCGCTTTCACAGGCTCGCGCGTCGCGAATGGGCCGGCCTTGATGGTCTGGATGAACAGGGACTGCAAGCGGTATTTCGTTACTACGATGGTAAAACTGACGATGCCGCGCTGACCCGTGCGGTGATGGCCAGCGCCATTGAACTGGGGGCCGAACTTGAACTCGGTGCCGATTTCGAAGCAGCCGAGGTGGAGCCCGACAGGGTCAGCCTGCGTTATCGCGTGAACGGCGAGACCCGGTGGGTCGAGACCGACGCGCTGGTCAATGCCACCGGCCCCTGGGTCAATGACTGCCTGGCTCGCATGACACCCAGTCAGCCGTCGCAGGCCATAGACTGGGTGCAGGGGGCTCACCTGGTTTTGGAGACCCACTTGTCGGCGGGCAGTTACTACCTGGAAGCCCCGCAGGATGGCCGTGCGGTCTTTGTCCTGCCGTGGAAGGGAAAGACCCTGGTGGGGACTACCGAGACGGCCTATTCAGGCGATCCCGAGCAAGTGGCACCCCTGGCAGAGGAGCGAGACTATCTGCGCGAGGTGCTCGGCCACTATTTCCCGCAACTGGCCAGCGTTCAGGAGGTGGAGGCCTTCGCCGGTCTGCGTGTCCTGCCGCGGGATGAGACCGATCATTTCTCGCGTCCGCGCGATACCCGGCTTCATCTATCGCACCCACGTGTGCTCACGCTCTATGGCGGCAAGCTGACCACCTACCGGCTGACCGCGGACAAGGTCATGCGCCGCTTGGGGCCCCAGTTGCCGCCGCGGCATCGTCTGGCGAAGACCGAAACACTTGCACTTAAGCCTGCGCAATAGGAGGGCGTATGAATTTATTGATTCGATTGTTCAGGGTGCTGTTTTGCAGCCTGTGCCGATCGCGCATGGACCCACTGGATGTTTCGGTCGTGAACTTTCGGGTCTGGCCCAATGACCTTGATATCAACGGTCACATGAACAATGGCCGCTACCTCACCATCATGGACCTGGGGCGGCTCGATTTTGTTTTTCGCGCCGGCCTCGGTAAGTACATCATGAGACGCAGCTGGATGCCGCTCGTGGCCTCGGCCAAGATCCGGTTTCGTCGTTCCCTGTCGCCGTTTCAAAAATACCAGTTGCACACGCGCCTGCTGTGCTGGGACGACAAGTGGTTCATCATCGAACAGCATTTCATGGTCAATGATCGAGCGGTGGCGGTGGCCCATGTGAAGGGCCTGTTTCGATCACGGCGCGGCAATGTGCCGCCGTCCGATGTCCTGCTCAAAGTGGGTCATACCCTGGAGTCACCGCCCATTCCCGAGTTCATCCGGCTGTGGATGGATGCCGAGGAGGCCCACGTCATCGATTAAGCACACCCGTGTAATATCAGTTAATAATTATGATCTGATTTATTCTCGATTATGGCGTCATAAATTTCCCTGTTAATTTTTCCCCGCGAGAGTGTTGTATAGTGGCCCATTACAAAAATTAATCACTTGGCGAACCACGCATTCGCCGGCTGTAAAGGTTGATAACAACAAGCCTTCCCAAAGGGGACGCAAGAGCGAGGACGATTTCTATGATCAAACCAATCGGTAGTAACGAACTGCAACCGCGCTTCGTCTATGACGTGGCCGAACACGACAAGTTGAGCAAGGAAGCCGAATCGCTTCCCTCTGTTGTCATCAGCTCGCAGGCGGCGGGTAATGCCGTGATGATGGGTGCAGGCTATTTTAATCCCTTAAAGGGCTATATGAACGTCGCCGATGCCATGGGCGCGGCCGAGAAGATGACCCTCACCGATGGCTCTTTCTTCCCGGTACCGGTGATGTGCCTGCTGGAAAGTGTGGATGCCATTAAGGATGCCAAGCGCATCGCCCTGCGTGATCCCAATGTCGAGGGCCAGCCGGTTCTGGCGGTGATGGATGTCGAGGCCATCGAAGAGGTCTCGGACGCACAGATGAAGACCATGACACAAAAGGTCTATCGCACCGAAGACATGGAACACCCCGGTGTCGCCGCCTTCAATAGCCAGGGACGCTTCGCCGTCTCCGGTCCCATCCAGGTCCTCAATTTCAGTTACTTCCTCGATGAGTTCCCCGATACCTTCCGCACCGCGGTGGAGATCCGCAACGAGATCACCGAGCGCGGCTGGAACAAGGTGGTGGCGTTCCAGACCCGTAACCCCATGCACCTGGCGCATGAGGAACTCTGCCACATGGCCATGGAACGTCTCGGCTGCGACGGCCTGGTGATCCACATGCTGCTGGGCAAGCTCAAGCCCGGCGATATCCCGGCCCCGGTGCGTGATGCCGCTATCCGCAAGATGGTAGAGCTCTACTTCCCACCCAACTCCGCCATGGTCACCGGTTACGGCTTCGACATGCTCTATGCCGGTCCCCGCGAGGCCGTGCTGCATGCCTACTTCCGTCAGAATATGGGTGCCAGCTACTTCATCGTCGGCCGTGACCACGCCGGAGTGGGCGACTACTACGGCGCCTTTGACGCCCAGACCATCTTCGAGGAAGAGGTGCCCAAGGGCGCGCTGGAGATCGAGATATTTATGGCCGACCATACGGCCTGGTCGAAGAAGCTCAACAAGGTGGTGATGATGCGCGAGGCACCGGACCATACCAAGGAAGACTTTATCCTGCTCTCGGGCACCAAGGTGCGTGAAATGCTGGGTAATGGTGAGGCACCACCACCTGAGTTTTCACGTCCCGAGGTAGCGAAGATTCTCATCGATTACTATCAAAGTCTGTAATCAACGAATCAAGCGAATGATTGAGACCTCCACCCGCTTGTCGCCTGTCGGCAAGCGGGTGTTTTATTTTTTTACCTATTAGTATTTTCTAACATTCTTGCGGGCATCAGTGATACATGTGACGAATGTGGTTCAAGTTGATGTTTTTCATACAACTTGCACGACAGGCACTTGCGTCATGTTTCGCATCTATAAATTACGTTTATGCATGTGAATGTAATTCTAGGGAGTTTGATAGGAAAAAGGTCTTTATTCATGAATCAAAACTCGTTAAGTTTAGGCGCGTAAGGAAATAAGTATATTAGGCAAAAAATAAATCAAGCCTATATAAGAAAAAACTAATAGAAAGATGTGGGGATGGAGTCAGTCAAATCAATGCAGACCTGCCCGACCTATATCCAATAAATACCGGACATTGTGACTTCTTTAGTGAATGAACAATGAAGCAGTATTTTCACATTAACTATAAAAGTCACTTTAGCGATAAATTACATTAGTCAGGTTTGTTTATTACAAAAAATGATTAATTAGATGTAATTATCAGAATGATTAATAATCGCTAAAAATATAAATACTACCTTAAGGAGGTCAGCTTAATCATGATTACCAGCAACCCCTTCTCTGAACTCACAGCAATGATATCTGCCGAGGTCATGCAGGGTTACATCGTATTGATGTTCATCCTGGTTGTTCTGGGCACAGTGCTGGATATGATGCACAAGAAAAGTGCCAAATACTTTTTCGAGAATTCGCAAAAGTCCAAGGCAGCTGCCACCAGAACCGTGGGTGGAGGCGAAAAAATTGGACTGCTGATTAAGACAGTATTGAGCGAAGTCATCACATCCTCTGAGTTCTGCTATACACCTCGTAGAATTTCGCACCTCCTGACCATGTACGGCTTCATCCTTTTCGTTGTGACCACCGTCATGATGATCTTTGGCGCAGACACCTCTTCCGGTACCGTACCGATGTTGTGGCATCTGGGCGCTCTGATGCTGGCCGTAGGCGGATACTGGTTCTGGTTCTTCATTCGAGTGGATGTGGCGGCAGAAGGTATCAAGTGGTATGAGTTCCGCCAGGCCGATATCTTCATCGTTTCACTGTTGCTGATGTCGACCTTCGCGCTGATCTGGTCCTACACGCAGTCAAACGGTGTCGCCGGTTGGGATACACTGTTCTTCGTGTTGTTCATCATTTCCAGCACCGCGCTGTTCAGCACCGTGTTGTGGTCCAAGTTTGCCCACATGTTCTTCAAGCCCGCCGCGGCCTTCCAGAAGCGTGTTATCAAGGCAGATGGTTCTCGTGAAAACCTGCCCGCTGACTACGATCTGACCGATCCCGCGGTACAGGCCAAGTTCCCTGATATTCCTGAATACATGGGTAAGACCCCGGAAAACATGGGTCTGGGTATCAAGCGTGAAACACCACGCCATTACTAATTCGCAAAAGAAGGAGAATAAAAGATGCCAACTTTTGTATATATGACGCGTTGTGATGGTTGTGGCCACTGCGTCGATATTTGTCCGTCAGACATTATGCACATCGACAAGGTTACTCGTCGTGCCTACAACATCGAACCGAATATGTGCTGGGAGTGCTACTCCTGCGTAAAGGCCTGCCCGATGAACGCCATTGACGTTCGCGGCTATGCGGACTTTGCCCCGCTGGGCCACTCGGTCCGCGTGAAGCGTGACGAGGAAAAGGGCGTTATCGCCTGGCGCATCAAGTTCCGTAACGGTAAGAAAGACATGGACCTGTTGGCGCCTATAACAACAAAGCCATGGGGCAAATTCATTCCCAAACTCTCAGAGGTCCAGGGGCCCACTCAGGAGCAGCGTGACAGCCAGTTGCTGTTTAACGAGCCCAAGTACATCCGCATGGATGACGGCGGCTTGCATACGCTTGAGTCGAATGGCCTGAAAATGAAAGCAGGGGTGTACTACTAATGGGTTACAAAACAGTTGTAGAAGATAATATTGATATCCTGGTAGCGGGTGCAGGCCTTGGTGGTACTGGTGCCGCATTTGAAGCCAGGTATTGGGGTCAGGATAAGAAGATCGTCATTGCCGAGAAGGCCAATATTGACCGCTCCGGTGCCGTTGCACAGGGTCTGTATGCGATCAACTGCTACATGGGGACTCGTTTCGGTGAAAACAATCCGGAAGACCATGTGCGTTACGCTCGTATCGACCTTATGGGTATGGTGCGTGAAGACCTTCTCTTCGACATGGCGCGTCACGTCGATTCCGCCGTTCACCAGTTCGAGGAATGGGGCCTGCCGCTGATGCGTGATCCCAAGACCGGCGCCTACCAGCGTGAAGGTCGTTGGCAGATCATGATCCACGGTGAGTCCTATAAGCCGATCGTGGCCGAGGCCGCCAAGAAGTCCGCCGACAAGGTCTATAACCGAATCTGTGTCACTCACCTGCTGATGGATGAGTCCAAGGAAAACCGCGTCGCCGGTGCCATTGGGTTTAACGTCCGTACCGGTGATTGCCATGTGTTCAAGTCCAAGGCCGTTATTGTCGGTGCCGGTGGTGCCTCCAACATCTACAAGCCCCGCTCTGTCGGTGAAGGTGCCGGTCGTGTCTGGTACGCGCCCTGGTCTTCCGGTTCCGCCTACGGTCTGTTGATCGGTGCCGGCGCCAAGATGACGCAAATGGAAAACCGAATCGTACTGGCCCGATTCAAAGATGGTTACGGTCCGGTCGGTGCCTACTTCCTGCATCTCAAGACTTATACCCAGAACGCCTACGGCGAAGAGTACGAGTCCAAGTGGTTCCCCGAACTGCAGAAGATGGTTGGTAAGGAATACCTGGATCCCGAGGCGTCTCACCGCACGCATCGTCCAATCCCGACCTGTCTGCGTAACCACGCCCTCATTAACGAGGTGAATGCCGGACGTGGTCCCATCCACATGGTTACCATGGAGGCCTTCCAGGATCCTCATCTCGAGGAAATCGGCTGGCATAACTTCCTGGGTATGACCGTGGGTCAGGCCGTACTGTGGGCCGCCACCGATGTGGATCCCAAGAACGAGAACCCTGAGCTGACTACCTCAGAACCTTATGTAATGGGTTCACATGCTACCGGTTGCGGTGCATGGTGTTCCGGTCCCGAAGATGTGTCTCCCGATGAGTACTTCTGGGGCTACAACCGCATGACTACCGTTGAAGGTCTGTTTGGTGCCGGTGATGCTGTAGGCGGTACGCCTCACGCATTCTCCTCCGGTTCCTTCACCGAAGGTCGTCTCGCTGCCAAAGCCGCGTGTAAGTATATCGACGACGGTAAGGCCGAAGGCATCAAGGTTTCCGACAAGCAGATCAATGATCGCAAGAAGGAAATCTACAAGCCGATGGAACACTACAAGATCTATCGCAACGAGATCACTGCCGGTACGGTTAATCCCAACTACATCAACCCGCGTCAGGGTCTCGACCGTCTGCAGAAGTTGATGGATGAGTACTGTGGTGGTGTTACCGTTAACTACATGACCAATGACAAGTTGCTGAATATCGGTCTTAAGAAGATGAAGATCCTGGAAGAGGATCTCGAGAAGATCGCTGCGGAGAACGTGCACGAGCTGCTGCGTGCGTGGGAACTGAAGCATCGTCATATGACCGCTGAAGCAGTGTTCCAGCACACCTTGTTCCGTAAGGAAACTCGCTGGCCCGGTTACTACTACCGTGGTGATGCGATGAAGGTGGATGATGAGAACTGGCATGTGTTGACTGTATCTCGTCGAGATCCCAAGACGGGTGAGTACACAATGGAGAAGGCTCCTTGTTACCACCTGGTAGGTGACGACGAGTAAGCCTATGCCGTAAGTGCTGAAGCACCAGCAACTCCTTGTTTTATAAAGGGTTGCTGGTGTTTTTTTTCCTGCCTTAAAAGCTCTGCAGGCCTTGTTTACTGATATGGATTTTGCTTAACTAGAATCTGAATATCACTAATTTAAGAATCATGAATATGAGCAATCAAGCAACTGTAAATACAGAACAAACGCCTAATATCATCAATCTGTCTGATGACGAGCTACTGGCGATCGCGAATCCCATGTGGGACGACCTGATCAAGTATTCCAATAAGGGTCAGTACGGTAAGTTCGTTCGAAACTTTTCCTATAACCTTCTATTTGGTCTCAATGAAGTCGAAGTGGGCAAGCAATTCGCGAAAAGCGAGCTGACCAGGAATCTGGATTCCAATTACGATGTTCTCGGTACCATCCGTCGTGGCGAACATGTCACCGTGCTCTATCGTGTGCGCAGTACTAAGAAAGAGGGCGAGTGGTTGGGCCGCATGGTACTGGGTTATGAAGAAGGTGAGCCTAAAATATTTGGTGCTTCAATCTTCTAATCGTTTGTATCAGTAGTGGATATTGTTAACAAATAATTGAGTTAGACGTTCGTTATGGCAGAAATTGAAGACGTTGTAGCCGATGGTAAATACGTCGAGCTGATGTACAAGGTAATCGATAAAAAATCTGGCAATGTACTGACCGAGGTCGAGTTTCCTCTCGGCTACGTGCATGGTGTGAGTGAAGTTCTTGCCCCTGCGGTAACGGCACAGCTTGAAGGCAGATTGGCTGGAGATGTGATTGAGGCTCCCGTTGACTGTAATGAGTTATATGGGCCCCGAGACGAATCACTGGTCATCATTGAGCCGATCGATCATGTTCCCGAAGAATACCGTGAAGTGGGCACATCGATATTAATGGAAAATGAAAAAGGTCAGACCAAGACCTTTATCGTGACCCGTGTCGATGAAAAATCCGTCACCATCGATGGAAATAATCCTCTATGCGGCCGCGAAGTCATCTTCCGACTGGACATTAAGACAGTGCGTGATGCCACGGAAGAAGAGATCGAGTACGGTGGAAAGGTTGAGGAAACCCCTAATGTCCCGGGAACGGTTAAGGTGCCACTTAAATAGACATAGTTGATGATATATTAGTAATGATTCAGGAATGTGACGTTGTCTTCTGAACAAAAACAAGAAAAGCGTGACCCCAATAATCCCTGTCTATTTTGTACGGACCCACAGGGGGTGTCGCTAACAAATGAACTTGCTTTTAGTGCGCGTGATACCTACGCGGTGAGCCCTGGGCATACACTGGTTATGCCCAAACGACATGTGGCCGATTTCTTCGATTTGACACAGGAAGAGATCGCGGCAGTCATGGACCTGATCAACCAGGAAAAGGAGCTCATTGATAAGGAATTCAAACCCGATGGATACAATATCGGTGTGAACATAGGCCCGTCGGCAGGGCAAAGTATCTTTCATGTGCATATCCATATAATTCCCCGCTATAAGGGGGATGTGGAGAATCCACAGGGTGGTGTAAGACACGTGATCCCGAAGAACGCACACTACAAGCGATAGACGAATAGGTTTGAACAAGGATGCTGGTTGAGAGGAAGGGGCCGGCATCAAAAAATTTCCTTCCCTAAACATAAGGAGAGATGAGATGAGTGCAGCACCCAAGACCCGGCCGAAGGTACCGGAAGGTACGGCCCGCTTTGTAACAACCCGCCAGAAAGAGATCAAAGAAGGCGCATTCTTTGTGGGCTATGAAACCACCTGGGAAGCCTTCCAGAAAGAAGTTCCCTACAGCACTCCTAAGAAGCCCTAAGCTTCATAGCCGCGTGGCCCGTTCGGGCCACGCAGTGCTTTATCCAAAGTACTCAGCATATCTGTGCCATTCAAGTTCCTCTTTCTAGTTGTCCATGCTCCGCTTCGCCTGATACATCAATGACATAACTCACAATAGCTTTCTGATATCGAACTCTGGAGTTTTCCATGCAGTCGTGACAGGATATTTTAAAAGTCGACCGTACTTCGAAAATGCCCTATCAGTAGGCTGGAGTTCTCAATGGAATATGATTACGAGCTGATCTTCACACGTCTTTTATTGGCTGTCCTGGCGGGCGGAATCATAGGGATCGAGCGTGCCATACATGGCCGCGAGGCGGGGTTTAGGACCCATACGCTGGTCAGCGTCTCTTCCAGCCTGTTGATGCTGTTGATGGTGTATCAATGGGAGCTGGTGCCGAAGGAATTTCTTGATACCGTACGCGCCGACCCGACACGCATGGCGCAAGGGATTATGACTGGTATCGGTTTTCTGGGTGCCGGTGTGATTATCAAGGAAGGCCTTAGTGTACGCGGCTTGACGACCGCGGCCTCGATATGGATGACGGCGGCTATCGGGATTGTGATCGGCCTGGGTTTCTACGTCCCTGCGCTTATTGCAACCATTATCACCATTCTGACTCTATCGGCATTTCGTTGGCTGGAGAACTTACTGCCTACCCAGACCTATGCCCGACTGCGTATTGAGTTTAAGCGTTTTGATAAGGTTACAGACGAAGCGACTCTTAACGAGATCATAAGTGCCCATCACATAAAATCGTTCCAGTATAACTATCACCTGGTCGATGAGGGTAAAAGACTGGTCTACGAAGTCACCATTCGCAGCAAGGAGCAAAAGAATTTCAGATCGTTGGCACAACACCTGATGGACCTGGAAGATGTGCTGGAGTTTCGTATCAACATGTCCAGCTAGTCAAAGCGATGACATTCATGATGCGTCAATCCAGGTGAGTATGTCCGGGCTTTCAGGCTGCGTGTGAGGTACTAAATCCCAGCGTACCGAGTGAGACTGAATAACCGGGCTTATCGAGAAAGTATTCCGAGACAATCTTCTGATTTACGCAGAACTGTGCGGCGTATTCCGCATTATCCTGATCCGTTGAATGGCTGCGAATTTTTTCAAAACCACTTACGGCATCCGACATACTACGGTAATGAATCGTCTGGGAGGTCTCTTCCGAGCATGGCTCTTGAAGATTGATCAAGCGGATGTAGATGTTATTGGCTTCCTGCACTGTATTCTCCCCTACGGGAACTGCTAAAACGCGATTATTATCCCTGAAATCGGTTCTGTTTATCAGAGAGATATGTCACAAAAGTGTGAAGATTTAGAATAATATAAGAATATATGAATGTTAGAAATTCTGTGTATGTGCATACGTACAGACGCTGTTTGCGTGCAAGTAATTGAAAGTGGAAAATAAGCCCAATGTCCAGCACACAAGCAAATATATGGGTGGATGCCGATGCCTGCCCAAGGGTCATCAAGGATATTTTGTTCCGGGCCGCCAACCGTAAACAGATCCAGCTGACCCTGGTGGCAAATCAGTATATCCAGGCCCCCAAATCCCCGTTCATCCGTAGTATGAGGGTCGAGAAGGGCTTTGATGTGGCGGATAATCGCATCATCGAACTGGCCGCTGTGGGAGACCTGGTGGTTACCGCCGATATCCCCCTCGCGGCGGGTGTCATCGACAAGGGGGCGATAGCGCTCAATCCACGCGGCGAACTCTATACCCGAGACAACATTGCCCAGCGTCTCTCCATGCGCAATTTTATGGAGGAACTGCGTAGTAGTGGTGAACAGATTGGGGGGCCGGATGCCATTAATCAGGCCGACCGACAGCGCTTTGCCAATGAACTCGACCGCTATTTAAACCAAATCTAATCTCGTACTCTATATCCCCACCTGGCTTCCCTGTCCATTGATCTGGATCAATAAATCAGCCTCGAGCAAATTTTATAGTCAATAAGTAAACAGCCTTGTTGGTCGCCTGGGAGTGATAGATGGCTCATACAGAACGCATGGGTGAAGCTGGGGGAGAGATTACCTATCCCATGCATGACAATCTCTACCTTAATATTACGAACCGTTGTAACTTGCGTTGCCGATTTTGCGCCAAATCGTCCGGCGCTTGGGAAATATCAGGGGTTAACCTGGCCCTGTTACATGAACCGAACAGCGCCGATGTTATTAATGAGATTGGCGATCCCACTCGCTACTCACAGGTTGTATTCTGCGGGCTAGGCGAAGCCAGTTTGCGCCTTGACGCCGTGCTCGAGATCTCTCGCGCGATTAAGGCAAAGGGGGCATATATACGACTGAACACCGATGGGCTTGCGAATTTTGCTCACGGTCGTGATGTGATCCCACAGCTGGCTGGAGTCATAGACGAAGTGTCTATTTCCATGAATGCCCAGGATAGCCAGCTCTACCAGCAACACTGCCAGCCTAAAATGCATTATGCCTATGAGTATATGATCCAATTCGTGAAACGGGCCCAAAGGCACTTTAAACACGTCACGGTGAGTGCAATTGATGGTCTCGATGGTGTCGATACCGACAAGTGTCGTGACCTCGCTTTCGCCATGGGAGTTGAGTTCAGGCGCAGGTCCCTGAGTCGTTACTGTTAGGAAGGTACTTAGATTCAAAGCATTAAAAAAGGGAGCCGAGGCTCCCTTTTGTGCTATAGCAGTGGCTCTCTAGGCACTCCAGCCGTATTGCTGGGCACGCTCTGCGGCAAGCGACGGCACATCGGTTTGCACGAAGTGCTGATGCAGTACCTGAATGCCTATCATGTGATTGATGACCGCATCCAGCTTGACCTGAGTGGCCGCTGGGGTTTCATCGTTCTCATGCAGATCGAACAGTGCCTTGACCCCTTCCTTGTCTAGAATACCGGCCCGTTCGATGGCCTCATCGCTCAGGTATTTGTCGGCCAGTGCCTTCATCGCCGCCCACTTCTCGGGATCGGTATGGGCGGGTGGGGCCATGAAGGCGAACTTTTCACGTTCATAGAGAACCGTAGGCAATACACCCTTCATCGCCTCGCGCAGGACATATTTCTCGGTGCGTCCCTTGATGCGCAGGGTGGGAGGAATTTGGGTGGCAAACTCCGCCAGGTGGTGATCGAGGAAGGGCGGACGGGCCTCCATGGAATTGGCCATGTCGACACGGTCCCCCCCCCAGGTAAGGATCTGACCTTCGAGCATGGTCTTGATCCAGACATACTGCGCCTTATCCAGCGGATGACGGCCTTCCAGCATGTCACCGTCGAGCGCCTCGGCAATGGCCTTACCCGGCTCGTAGCCTTCCACCTCCTTGCGCAACTCGGGATGAAGCAGTTCGGGCACGTGGACCGAGGAAGCCAACCAGGGCTGTAGGCAGGAGGGTGTAAAGCCGACGAGTTCATTGAGTGAGTCATCACTCACCTCGTCCTCGGCCAACATGGCTCCCTTGAACAGTTTATTGGCCTCGGCCAGGATACCCTCCCACTCGGCGCGTTCGGCTTCGCTCAGTGTATCCATGCCATGCAGGAACATGTCGCGTCGAAAGGCAGGATACCCGGAGAAGAGTTCGTCCGAGCCCTCACCGGTTACGACAACCTTGTAGCCGGCCTTGTTGACATGCCGGCTCATGAGCAGCTTGGCGACGCCAAGGGTGTTATAGATGGTGCGCTCCGTGTGCCACAGGGTCTCTTCGAAATTGTCATACAGGTGGCCGGCATTGAGTAGCATGACATCCTGATCGGCACCCACAGACTCTGCCATCTCGGTAGCGATGGGGGTCTCGTCGTAGTCGCTGTCGTCAAAGCCGATGGTGAAGGCCTTGACGGGGGATTGCTGGCTGGCAGCGGCCATACCCAGGGTTGAACAGGAATCGATGCCACCGGAGAGATAACAGGCCACCGGTACGTCGGCTTCGAGACGTAGTTGCACCGCTTCAAGCAATTTTTTCTTCACGCCGTCGATGTATTTCTGTTCGTTTTCCGGGTCGTCATTCTTCTGGCGTTCTTCCAGAGTGGGAAAATCCATGTCCCAGTACTTCTGATCCTGGATCGAGAACTTGCCATGCTTGCGTTCGATGATTACGGCATGGCCGGGTTTGACCTGATGAATGTTATCAAAGGCGGTGGTGCCGGGAACGATGGTCTGCATCAGCTGATGGAAGACCCCCTTGGCGTTGAAGTGACGCGGCACTTCGGGATCTGCGAACAGGACCTTCAGCTCGGAGCCGAATACGATCTTGCCGTCGGTCTCGGTCCAGTACAGGGGCTTAATGCCGAAACGATCGCGAACAAGGATAAGGCGATCGCGCTCTTTGTCATACAGGGCGAAGGCAAACTCTCCGCGCAGATGGGTCAGCATTTCCTCAAGACCCAGGCGCGGGTAGAGATGAAGCACCATCTCCGAATCACTCTTGGCCTTGAAACGGGCGCCGTCGAGTGTCAGCTCGGCACGGATACGCTTGTAATCGTAAAATTCACCATTGTGAGCCAGTAACAGGTTCTGGTCCTGAGAGAGAAACGGCTGACGGGCACGCTCTTCGTTAAGGTCGATAATGGAGAGGCGGGCGTGAGAAAATCCCACACCTTCATCATCTATGACCTTGTAACCGAAGCCGTCGGGGCCGCGGTGATGTTGAATCGCGGCCATGTTGACCAGTAACTGGGGATCGATGGTTTTGTTTTTGTCGCTATGAAAAATTCCTGCTATTCCACACATAATAATCTTCTATAGTAAGTGATCGGCGAATTAGGCACTTGCTTCCATGACCTGGTTGATACGCTGGCTCAAGGTGGTCAGCAGTGCCATACGAATAAAGACCGCTCCTCTAGCCTGGGCGAAGTACCAGTTATGCGAAGTGTCATCCAGTTCGGTGGACAACTCATCCCCCCTTGCCAAAGGGTGAAGAATAATGGAGCCGGGCTTGAGTGGGGAGTCGGGTCCAAGTTTGAAGCTCTTGCCATGTGTCTCGAAGGAATCTCCCACCCAGGCGATGGCATTGATATAAACCACATCCAGTTCGGGAAGCTCTCCGTCAAGTTCATGGCTGACGCGTATCTTTAAGCCGGAGGATTCGAGTTCTTCCAGCTGTCCCTCGGAGAAGGCTTCATCTTCATCGCTGGTGATGATGACGACTTCCTTGACTCCTCGTGGGTACATGGCCAGGAACAACAACAGGCTTCGTACCGTGCGCATGCGAGAGGGCACGCCGATTATCCCGATGTTGACCTTTTTCTCCTCGGGGACGTCGTTATACAAAAGCTCCGGACGCCATTTGAAGATGGCGTACATATCGGCCATGGCCTGGGTAGGGTGCTCATCGGTACCGTTGCCGGCGTTGATGATGGGAATGCGCAAGGCATCGATCATCTCATATACCGCGGTGTTGTGATTATCGCGCAATACCACCAGGTCACCGTAGTTGTTGAACATTTCCGCTACGTCACGCAGCGACTCCCCCTTGGCGATACCGGTGGAGGCCGGATCCGTTATGGACATGATGTCGCCGCCAAGACGGTGCCAGGCACTCTCGAAGGAGAGTCTTGTGCGCGTGCTCGGCTCGTAAAAGGCACTGATCAGTATTTTGCCGGTGAGCGGCGGCTGGTACAGCGATGGCGTGGTCTCGTAGAGTGCCGCCAGTCGGAACAGCTGCGCCATCTTGTCCTGATTAAGTTGGCGTACTGATACGATATGCTGGCTGCCGAGTTCCACCAGGGGCTCGGGATCCTCGGGGATATGTTCGAGCAGCGACATGGGGCGCTCGATCCCGCTGGTCCAGTCCTTGGGGCTGACGGGTTCTTCCAGTTTCGGGTGCATTTCGTTCACCATAATTGTCCACCTCTTGCATCCTTGATCCATAGCAAGAGTAATACGATTGGCGCTATCAAGGTTACCGCCAGTGCGATGCTTACCATCGTCGCGAGGAAACTAACGGAAATCGTCATCAGTTTGTCTCCTTGGTTTCATTAAGGCTGGCCCAGTTGTATTGCGCGGGCCATAACCAGGTCGTGAGCACCACGACCAGCATGGAAACGGCGGCCGAGACCAGCGCGGCAACATAAAACCCAATACTGAAATAGGCCCACAGGCCGATTGCGGTCCCGAGGAACATGGCCAGCGAGGCACCGGCGGCGTTGGCACGCTTGAGGTAGAGGCCCGCAACGATGGGCCAGATGGTGCTGGCGACGAAGGCGCCGGTGAAGTGCAGCAGCGAGGCCAGGGTGGTAAGTCTCGGCATGCATAACAACCAGGTGATGATGCCCAGTGCCAGCACCACCCAGCGTGCCGCCTTGCGCAATTCTTCGCGATCGGCATTGGGCCGGATGTGACCGCGATAGATATCCTGCAGCACGAGGTCGGAGGTGGCCGCCAGCAGGGAGTCGAGGCTAGAGGCCAGTGCCGAGAACACCACGATAAAGACCAGAATGGCGCCGCCCATACCGAGCAGCTTGGCCGCCACCATGGGGCCGACCATGTCGGCGGCGGGCACGTTCAGACCCAGGGCCGGGGCCGCCAGTGCCACGAAGCCGGCAACAATGGGGATGGGCAGCCAGAAGATACCGGCGGTGAAATAGGCCTTGAAGCCGACGCCCTCGCGAAAGGCGAAGGCGCGGCTCCACCAGACATTGGAATGGAAGATCTCGCCGACCCCGAACAATAAATTATTGAACAGGAACATAATCGCTGCCGGCATCAGCAGGTTGAGCAATTCGGGGCGCTCTTCCAGTACGCTGGCGTGCATCTTGTCGAAGCCGACCTCGGTGATGGCCAGCCAGGCAAGAATGGCGACACCGACAAGAATGACGATGGTCTGGATGAAATCGGTACCGATGACGGCACGCAGTCCACCGAGCAGGGTATAGGCGACACAGATAAAGAGGATCACCGACATACCAAGCTGGTAGTCGATACCGGTCAGCGCATGGATCAGGATCCCACCGGCCATGCCCAGGCTGATGAGCCAGCCGATGCCGTAGAACAGGGAGATGATCAGGAACAGGCGCCAGGCGGTATTGCCGTAACGCAGGCGGATGAAGTCGCCACTGGTATACCCGTTGGGCATCAGGCTACGAATGCGCCGGGCCAATGGGGCGAACAGCAGCAGGCCGACCGAGCCCAGTGAGTAGCCGAGCATACCCCAGATCCCCAGTTGCAGGGCCAGTTGCGGTGCCGCCATGGTGGTATTGCTGGTCACCCAAGTGGCCATGGCGGTGGCGGTACCGAGGGCCAGGCCGACGCGACGGCCGGCCAGCATGTAGCCGTCCAGGTCGGTGACCTTTCGACCCCAGAACCATCCCAGCCAGATCCAGAGCACACTGAACAGTGCCAGGATCAGCCAGCCGAGGTCTGGGGAGAGAATGGCAGAGTTGACGTTATTCATGTCTTCACCAGTTGTCTGAGTTCCTTGATGGCTTCTTCAGTGGAAAGTACACGGGCATAACGGTCCTTGATGGTGCCGATGGTGGCGTTGTGGAGCTCCGGCGTCACCGTGGCGCAGGCATCATTGATGAGCGTGGTGTAGAAACCTCGGTCCGAGGCATCGCGTACGGTAGTGGAGACACACTCATTGGTGTAGACACCACAAATGTACAGGCCGGTTATGTCCATGTTACGTAGCATGTATTCAATATTGGTTGCATTGAAGACACCGCTGGCGGTCTTGTTGATGACGATCTCATCGCCCTTTGGTGCAACCTCTGGCAGAAACTCCGCCTCTTTTGAACCCGGTGCGGCATGCAGATTCAGGCGTTTGTGGCCCGGGCTCCGATCCCGTCCGTCCTGTGTCATGGACATGATACGGGTATGGATAACCTCCATCTCGAGGTCGCGAAAGGCATCCTGGAGACGACGAACATTGGGTAATACCATGTGATCGAGACGCTTGAAGTAATATTCCTGCGCCTCGTGCGGGACACCGGAGCGTTCGACGTCTGCAAAGACGCCAAATCCAGGCGCGGCATCCAGGTATTGCAGGTCGATCATCAACAGGGCCGTCTTGTGCTGTTCGATGGAGGTGAACAGCCCCGGGGCCTCGGATATCGATTCCCTGTAGTTATCTTCCAGCGGATCGATATTGAGATATTCTTCGTCCAGACCTAGACCTTGCAGATCTGTCTCATTTAATTCTTCGGTCAAATTCGGCCTCCGGCAATACGATAAAGCGTGTTTAGTGCCACATTGGCACCTTTCTCGATGTCATCCATATCGGTCCACTCGGCAGCTGAATGGCTGCGACCGTCCTTGCTGGGGACGAAGATCATGCTCGCGCGAGCGATACTGGAAATGATCTGTGTGTCATGCGCCGCCCCACTGGCCATCTGCAGGAAGGGGAGCTTGAGCGACTTGGTGACGTTTTCGACAGTGTTGATAATGCCGCTGTCACATTTGACGGGATCTATCTCACTCAACACCTTGAATTCAAACATCAGCCCGCGACGACGAGCGATGGCGGACAACGCACGACGGAAGGCATTGGCAATGTCCTCCAGCACCTGGGGCTCGGTGTCACGCGCCTCCAGTGAAAACTCCACTCGTCCGGGCACCACATTGGCCGCACCCGGCTGGATGTCGACACGGCCGATGGTGGCCACGGTCCGCGCACTGCCGTTCTCGTCGAGGATACGCTGGATCTGGCTGGAGAACTCGCTCAGCCCCATGAAGGCGTCGTTACGCATGTTCATGGGAGTGGTGCCGGCATGATTGGGGGTACCGATGAGGCTCACCTCCCATTTGAACAGACCGGCGATGGCATCGACATTGCCGATGCTGATCCCCATCTTGTCGAGGATGGGGCCCTGCTCAATATGCAGTTCCAGGAAGGCGTGAATGCTGTCGGGATGACGCCTGGCATGCAGGGCATCCATGGCGTTGAGGCCGACCCTATCCATGGCATCGGTCAAGCTGACGCCGTCCAGGTCCACGGCGCTGTGTATGGATTCCGGGGTCAGTCTGCCGGCAATGGCCTGCGAACCGAGCATGCCGCCGAAACGGCCCTCCTCATCGCTGAAGGCAACGGCCTCCAGTGGGTGGTCCGAGCTCAGGCCCTCTTCCTTGATACAACGCAGGCACTCCAGGCCCACCAGCACACCGAGGGCGCCGTCGAGGTGACCGGCACCGGGCACCGTGTCCAGGTGAGAGCCCGTCATCACCGAAGGGGTCTTGCCTTCGTTCCAGTTCAGGCGGGCGTGCAGGTTGGCGGCGCCGTCCTGGTAGAAATCCAGGCCAGCCTCCTCGACGCGCTTACGAAACCATTCTCGTCCCGCCATGTCGCCATCGGAGAAGGCCATACGGTAGATGCCGAAGTCGGGGTGGCGACCGATTTGAGACAACTCATCTAGGTCCGCCTGTAGGCGTTCCCGGTTGATAGAAAGTGTTTTCATAGAGTTTAGGGTTCTTTAGTGAGACGGCTTCCTCTGAGGATCAGGATCAGGGTCGCCAGGAAAACGATTGCGCCGATGGAAAAGAACAGCATGGCTTTGGTCATGCTGTGATGATCGACTTCAACCTTAAGGGTGTTGCTCACAAGGTCCTGTGATTGCTGGCTCAGGGCCGCGACACGATAATAATAGGTACCGTTTGACTTGCCGCTCAGGATCATGGCCAGGTCCGGTCCTTCATACAGGATCTTGCTCTGACTGAAGCGGGGATTATCCGCCTCTATCAGGCGAAAACGATCCGCCGACTGCTCGGTTTCCCAGGAGAGCTGGTAATAACCGGCGGTGGCGACATCGCTGTCACTGCTCAGCTTGATGCCCTCGGTGGCAAATAGCATGGGGCTGAACGCGAGCAGTAGAAAAAGAGAAATATGGAAGAAAAGATTATTTAGACACAGCGGTGATCTGCTGTTCTTACGATAAATGAACGGCATGTCACCCGTCGACGCTTGCAGGCGATTGGCCTTAAATGACATTAATCCTCGCAGTTGAGGCCCCGCGGCTGTTGAGTCGGTCACAGACCACCGGGCGGTCACTCAGTTTGCTCGACACGGGAATATTATGACATAGCTGCGTCCAAAGATCATGGCGGCCTGGGATCGCATTGTTTGTAACAGTATGAAATTAACGGAAAAGCCGGTGTCATCACTGCCTGCGAGGCCAGCGCGTACGCGTATTTGGCGCAGCTTGCTAAACTGATCGCAACATCGTTCAGGGGGAACGGAATCGAGTGCTTTGAGCCCGTTATGGGTGAAAAAATTCATGCGCCGGGAAGGGCGCTGTGATGGGCGACGGACGAGGGTCCGACGGATTCGCAGAGGGGGTGAGTGCCTCGATAATTTATGTTAACCAATTGATTATTATGTAATAAATTGGTTTTCCGGGTGGAGGTTTCGGTTCATCGGCAGCGGAGCGGTACAGGCAAATTCTAGAATTCACCTTTTGAACAAGTTCTTTCTTGCTGTTTTATATAAAGATTTTTTTCACCCGAACGATAGTTAATCAATAGCCACCGCATATTTCGTGTTGCCCGTACAGAAGGATAACAAGGCTCACAATGCAGCTTATCAAGATCAATATTGGTGATATCACTGTCGGCGATGAACTGCCCTGGCAGGTACTCGACGAGGGCGGGACCCTGCTGTTGCAGGCCGGTTACGTGGTGCCCAATGAACGACAACTCAAGACCATTATCGATCATGGTTACCGCTGGGATGAGACCGTGCAGGAACAGTTCGTGCGCGAGGTCCATCCATTCGAGAAGAACAAGGAACTCCAGGTCAGGTTGAGCCGGGTACTCAATGAGATGAAGGAGGAAAGTGACCTCTCACGCTCGGCCTACAATATCCTTCAAATCGTAGAAGAGCTCACCATGCTTTGCGCGCGGGCCCCGGATGTCATGATCGGCGCGGTGCACCTGTTTAACGATAAACCCTATTCCATTACCCACCTGCTGCACATGGGGATACTGGTCGCCCTGCTGGCCGACGATATCGGCATGGAGGAGATTAAGAAAAAGAGCGTGGTCGGGGCGGCGTTGACCTGCAATGTCTCCATGCTCAAATTACAGGAGATGCTGGAGCAACAGACGTCGCCCCTGAGCGACGATCAGCGCTCCAGCGTGCGTAACCATCCATCCGATGCGGTGAAGATCCTGAAGAAGCACGATATCGATGACCCGGTCTGGCTGGAGGCGGTGCAATATCACCATGAAAATGTCGACGGTACCGGTTATCCGGAAGGCCGCAAGGGCGGCGAGATCCCCCTGGTCGCACGCCTGCTCGCGGTAGCGGATAATTACAGCGCATTGGTGACCAAGAAGAACTATCGCAAGGGACATACCCCCAGCGCCGTGCTCAAACATTTCTTCAATCAGAAGGGTAAGCGCCTGGACGAAGAACTGTCGCTGCGCCTGATTAAACTCTTTGGCATCTATCCGCCAGGGACCTTCGTCAAACTTGCCAATGGCGAAAGTGCCATTGTCTGTTTCCGCCCCACCAAGCAGGGTACCGTGGCGCCAACGGTATGCAGCTATCGAAGTGCCACCGGACCGTTCCTGGCCCAGGCCGAATTACGCGATACCAGCATCGCAAAATTCAAGATAGCCGAGGTTATTGCCTTCGAAAACCAACCCTATGACTACGATGTGATCTGGGAAAGCCAGAGCTAGATTGTTCTAATCACGCCCGTGATCAATACGACAGGGGGATACTCAGAGAAACCCCGTAACTTCGATAGTATCCGTCCTGTATCGTCAAACCCGTCAGGTGATTGGTCCGGTGATACAGACTGATGGCCGTGTCCCCCAGTGTGATGCGCAGTCCATAGCCGTAGAAACTGTCGATTCGAGGCGCTATCTCTCCGTCGGAAAGAAGGAGCACGGCGGTCTCCAGCAGGTCGATACCGGCCATGACATAGGGTGATATAAATCCATTCGGAGCGAAGGCGAATCTAAGGTGACCGAAAGAAGAGATGTAGGGGACATCCTGTACGGTCACGTTGTCGAGGCTAAAACCCACATACATACCACACAGATTGGAGCCAGCGCATAGGTTCTCGCCTTCGCCGCGATAGCCCCAGCTGCGATAGTCCTGCTGGTTGTCTTCGTAGTAGAGGCCGGCATCGGCCATGGCCTGCGCAGAAAACCCAAGGGAAAGTAAAACAAGTACAATCCTCAAACGCATGGTATCTATCCTCGATCAATTCATTGTTAAAATAATCCAACGCATACAAAAAAGGGGGCTGTCTAAGCCCCCTTGTCAGCTTTTCTGCAGATGTTGCCTATAGCTCAAAGTCGGGGAGTTTCTTGGGCACACCGACATTTTTCAGGCGAATATACTTGGGCAGGCCGTTCTTGTCGTAGGGCGGATAGTCTTCGCCCTTGATCAGCGGCTCCAGGTATTCGCGGCATTTGTTAGTGATGCCGAATCCATCCTTGCTGATAAAGTTCTTGGGCATCATCTTCTCGACATTGGCCACCTTGTTCAAAGGAGCCACACCCACTTTCCAGCGATAGGGCTTGTTGGAGGTGCGATCCACGGTCGGCATGACCGAGTTCTCGCCCTTCAAGGCCAGCTGCACCGCGGCCTTACCCATGGCATAGGCCTGTTCTACATCGGACTTGGAAGCGATGTGGCGGGCGGCGCGTTGCAGGTAGTCTGCCACACCCCAGTGGAATTTGTAATCCAGCGCATCTTTCACCATGTTGGCGATCACCGGCGCGGCACCGCCGAGCTGGGCGTGGCCGAAGGCATCTTTCAGGCCCTGGTCGGAGAGGAACTTGCCGTCGGGCCAGTGCACGCCTTCGGAGACCACCACGGTGCAGTAACCGAATTTTTCGACCTTCTGCTTGACCGCGGCAAGGAACTTGTCCTTGTCGAAAGGAACTTCGGGGAAGAGGATAACAATGGGGATGGGGTTGTCGTCGCTTGAGGCCATCCCGCCTGCGGCGGCAATCCAGCCCGCATGGCGTCCCATGACCTCGAGTACGAAGACCTTGGTCGAGGTCTTGGCCATGGAGGCGACATCGAAGCTTGCCTCCATGGTTGAAACCGCGATGTATTTGGCTACCGAGCCGAAGCCGGGGCAGTTGTCGGTGATGGGCAGGTCATTGTCCACCGTCTTGGGCACGTGAATGGCCTGGATGGGATAGCCCATCTTCTGTGAAAGCTGCGAAACCTTGAGGCAGGTGTCGGCCGAGTCACCACCGCCGTTGTAAAAGAAGTAACCGATGTTATGCGCCTCGAAGACCTCGATCAGTCGTTCGTATTCGCGGCGGTTTTGCTCCAGGCTCTTGAGCTTGAATCGACAGGAGCCAAAGGCACCGGAAGGCGTGTGACGCAGGGCCTTGATGGCGGCAGCCGAATCCATGCTGGTGTCGATCAGGTCCTCGGTCAGGGCACCGATGATGCCGTTGCGTCCGGCGTAGACCTTTCCGATCTTGTCCTTGTTGGCACGTGCGGTCTCAATGACACCGCAGGCCGAGGCGTTGATGACGGCGGTCACCCCACCCGATTGCGCATAAAAGGCGTTTTTTTTCTGTTGCTTGGCTGCCATTTCTCTACCCCCTGTTCTAATGTTTTCGAATTGGATGTGACGTCGGCCGTGTCGCCGACACAGGGCAGGGTGAGCTTGCGTCCAGCTAACCTGAGAGTCGCACGCAGCCGGTAATCCGGCATGAACGGTTCAGGCGAAAATGCATGTGTAATCAATAGACGCGGACAGTTGGCTTGAAAAAGACAACTCGACTCCCCTGCGATGTTTGGTGCACTCAGGTCATGACTTGTTTTTATCTATATGCCTGAACCAAACGCACATAATTCCTGTCAGAATAGTCTCTCAACAGACCATCAAGGGAAACCCCATACATACTAATGACTCAATCAGTTTGCCTAATGAGGCTAGGGGGCCTGATGTGATGTTTAAGAATATTATCAACTCATGAAATATTGGGGCGTAGTCTATGTCTCGTGTTGCCCAGTTCTTTCTGCTCCTGTTCTTACCCCTGACGCTTCTGGCCGAACCGAATCCGCAATGGCGCTATCACATCTATAATACTGAAGATGAGTTACTGGGTGAGTATGTCGTCACGCTCACGTCGTCCGATGCCAGTCGACAGCAAATTCAGGGACGCATGCAGATGTCGGGTAGCTGGATGATGATCCAGTATGAACTGTCAGGAAAAGAAGCGATAACTATCGATGAACAGGGGATTGCGGAATTCGTACTCATAGACGATATCGACTCCAGTCTCATGTCGGGCACTCGTCGGACACATGGTAAACGAGAAGATAATGTCCTGACCCTGACGATTCGCAAGGACGGTGAAACTGAGGTCAAACAATTTTCACTGGATAGTTTCGACACTATCCGTCGTATCAATACCAAGCAGCAAAAAGCCTATGCGAAGATGCTGCGTGCGGCACCCGCCAGCTTTCGCAGTCTGAATATTATGCAAGGCGAGATAGAAGAGATTGAAATCGAAGATCTTGGTGTCGTTTCGATGCAGCTAGATGGAAGAGAAACCCGACTGGAAAAATACCGCATAAAACAACCGGGATTTGATTCGGAAGTGTGGTTACTGCCCGATGGCACGGTCTATCGCAACGGGGGGAGATTCGGGTATTCTATGCTGCATTTTTCCCCCGATGATTGGTGATCAGGTTTTCTTATGTTGAAACTCGTTGTTTACGTCAGTGAATACACCGGAAATGAGGCGGATGCAGCGACGGATTTGAACAATATTTGCAGGCACGCAAGCGAGTTCAATGCGCGTCGCAATATTTCCGGTGTTCTGTTTTACGAGAATTATCATTTCCTACAGGCCATTGAAGGGCCACAGCTGGAGATCGATGGGCTGATGGAATCGATTCGCATGGATTCAAGACACCGCAATATCGATATCCTGGTGGAAATGGATATTTCGTCCCGCTACTTCAGTCGGTGGAACATGCAACCGATAAACCTTGAAACATCCAGTTTGTTTGAAACAAAGGTCCTGAAGAAATTGCGTGATGCTTATATGCACAACCTGCAAATATCGGATGCCAGTTTTGTCATGCTGATCCAGGACATTCTCAATACACCCGGGGCAGAAGAGATTTTGAAATCCTAGAATGGCTCAGGCAAAACACCAGACAGACATTGATCTTGCCCAGGTTCTGACCGAGCACACCACCGATGCCGTGTTTCTGGCCCCACTTTCGGAGGATGGAATTCACGGTGACTTCATCGCCGTCAATCCCACCGCCTGTGAAAGGCTTGGTTACTCACGCGAGGAACTGCTGTGCATGAATGCTCGCAGTCTCAATCCCTCGGCGAACCAGGAACGGGTGCGTGCCTATGGGCGTGATCTCATGCGCGAGGGGCTGATACTCTTCGAAGCCATTCACGTGGCCAGCGATGGGACGCAGATCCCGGTGGAGGTCACGGCCAAGCGCGTAAGCATAAATGGCCGAGAATACGTCCTCTCGGTTGCCCGTGATCTACGAATTAACAAGAAACTCAAATCTCCCGAGACCCTGTTTGGTCGACTGATGGACCATACCTGGGATGAAATCTACGTCATCGAGAGCGACACCCTTCGTATCATGCAGGCCAACAAGGGAGCCCTGGATAATCTCGGTTATTCGAGTCATGAAATCCAGGAGTCATCGATGCTGGATATTCTTATTGACTACGATGCCAAGCAGTTTCGGGAATTGACCCGGCCGCTGTTCAATGGCTCTACGGCAAGGGTGATACTCGAAACCCGGCATCAACGCAAAGGCGGTAGCAACTATCCCGTGGAGTTACGTCTGCAACTGTCCCATAGTGAAGTCCCGCCTGTATTCTTTGCCATTGCCCACGACATATCCAAGCGCAAGGAAGATGAAGCACGGCTTAACTTCATGGCCAACTACGATTCGCTCACCGGGCTTCCCAATCGATCTTCTTTCATGGAGTCGCTCGAATATTCGATTGCCTTATCTCGGCGTACGGAAACATTATCCGGGCTTGTTTTCATAGACCTGGATGGATTCAAATTCATAAATGACAGCTATGGCCATGATGTCGGTGACCAGCTGTTGGTGGCGGTTGGACAGCGCCTGAAAAAGACCCTGAGGAAGACCGATTTTGTATCGCGCCTGGGAGGCGATGAATTTACCGTCATCGT
The DNA here is from genome assembly GCA_014762495.1 of Gammaproteobacteria bacterium. Lineage (GTDB taxonomy): Bacteria > Pseudomonadota > Gammaproteobacteria > Thiohalospirales > Thiohalospiraceae > JABURT01. The sequence continues at coordinate 45,565 of JABURT010000049.1, forward strand.
GACCAATATTCACAATGTCGAAGGCCTCGAGCGGGTATGTGCCAATATCATCCATCACCTTTCCGAGCCCTACGAGCTGGATAATAAGTCCATCCGCATTACCCCCAGTCTCGGTGTCTCCATCATCCCTTTCGCCCACAATGAAAATCCATTGGAGCTGGTGAAGCAGGCGGATACGGCAATGTACCAGGCCAAGCGCCAAGGCAAGAATACCTTTCATTTTTATGCAGCGGCACTGGCCGCCTACGAGTATCGCCGTAATCAGATTGAGGATGCCTTACGCCGTGTCCAGACCAGGGATGAGCTGTATGTTCTTTATCAGCCGCGCATTGATCTCGAGACCTTGAAGGTGATCGGTGTCGAGACGCTGATGCGCTGGAAGCACCCCGAACTGGGAAATATCGGCCCGGATGAATTCATCCCGATCATGGAAAGCACCGGTGTCATTTGTGACACCGGTGCCTGGATCATTGAAGAGAGCTTCCAGCAGTTAAGACAGTGGTGTGAGATTGATCCCGACTTCAAGCTCTCTGTAAATATCTCCGCACGCCAATTCGAAACCGAAGAGATTGTCGAGTTCATAGGCAGGCAACTGACAATACACTCAATCAATGCCGCCAATATCGAGGTGGAGATCACCGAGGGTGTGCTCATCGCCCATACGGAAGAGACGGATAAGGCATTGCAAGCGCTGCGTGAAATGGGAATTTCTATTTCCCTGGATGACTTCGGCTCAGGCTATTCTTCGCTGAATTATCTTAGACAATTCCCCATTGATGTCATAAAGATCGACCGCAGTTTTACCCAGGATCTGGGCAGGAATAATGAGGCTGAGGTGATCATCGAAACCATTATAAACCTCGCCCACAATCTGAAACTTCGGATCACGGCTGAAGGGGTGGAAACCGAACCACAACTGGCGTTCCTGCAGTCCAGGCGCTGCGACGAGGGACAGGGCTTTCTATTCGAACGGCCGGTCCCGGCCGAGACAATCACACAGCTAATAAATACCGAGTATCGAGGCTAGGCGCCTCAACCCCCGGTCATGGACATGAAGCGGATCACCTGGTCCGGCTTTTCCTTGAATTCATGTTTGTGCGGTTTGAGGGTAATGGCGTGACGGATGGCATCCTTGAGTTCCTCGTCGCTGATGCCGGCGCGCAGCAGGGGTCGCAATTCGAAATTGTGTTCCTGGCCCAGGCACATGTAGAGGGTGCCATCCACCGACAGGCGGACGCGGTTGCAGGTCTCGCAGAAGTGCTGGGAGATGGGCGTGATAAAGCCGATCTTGACGTCGGTACCGGCCACCTGGCAGTAGCGGGCCGGGCCGCCGCCGGGCATGACGCCGGGCACCAGGTCGAAGCGCTGTTGCAGGCGCGCCTTGACGGTCTGCAGGTCGACGTACTGGTCGCTGGCGTTGCGGCCGGTGTCGCCCACCGGCATGGTCTCGATGAAGCGCAGGGTAAAGCCGTGCTCGATGCAGAACTCGACCATGTCCTCCACCTCGTCGTCGTTGACCCCCTTCATCACCACCATGTTGATCTTGATGGGCGAGAGCCCGGCGGCCTTGGCCGCCATCAGGCCGTCGATCACCTTTTCCAGCTTGCCGGAGGTGATCTCCTTGAAGCGTTCGGGCTTGAGGGTATCGAGGCTGACGTTGATGCGCGAGACCCCGCCGGTCTTGAGGGCCTGGGCGTGTTTGGCCAGGCGTACGGCGTTGGTGGAGAGGGAGAGGTCCTCGATGCCGGGCAGGGCGGAGAGGCGCTCGGCCAGTTCCGGCAACTGCTTGCGCACCAGCGGTTCGCCGCCGGTGAGGCGCACGCGTCGGGTACCGAGTTCACCGAAGGCGCGAATGACGCGCTCGATCTCGTCGAAAGTCAGCCAGTGCTCGGGGGTCTCGAAGTCCTTGAAGCCCTTGGGCATGCAGTAAAAGCAGCGCAGGTCGCACTGATCCGTGACCGAGAGGCGAACATATTCGATGGAACGACCGAAATTGTCGACGAGCTGGTTTTTCATGGCATGAACTATAGCGCCTCGTTTGGGGCTAAACAACAGTAAATTAGTAAGGATTAATATTAAGAGCCGCGAATTCTGTAAAAAAGATGCAAATGTCGGCACCACGCGGCTTTCACTGCTATAACTACTTACCTTATTTATATACGCTCTATGTCCGCGCGATGGATGTGGTGATAAGTGAAGATTATTAGCACTTCATCATCATTCAATAATTTTATGATGTAGTTAATACGACTTATTAGCAAATTCTTATATTCGAACATAGAATACGTCGATTTTCTCAAAACTGGGGTTCAGGCTATGCAGCAAAATACCGCCGCAGTCGATACCGAAGACCGCATCGAGGTCAAGAACACGACTTGCTACATGTGTGCATGTCGTTGTGGTATCAAGGTTCACCTGCGTAATGGTGAAGTACGTTATATCGAAGGCAACCCGGACCACCCCCTGAATAAGGGTGTGCTCTGTGCCAAGGGTTCCTCCGGTATTATGAAACAATACTCTCCGGCTCGACTGACCAAGCCGCTGCGTCGCAAGCAGGGCGCCGAGCGTGGTGCCAATGAGTTCGAAGAAATCTCCTGGGACGAAGCCTTCGAGATCATGGAAGAGCGCCTGCGCCACCTCCGTGATACCGATCCCAAGAAGTTCGCGCTGTTCACCGGCCGCGACCAGATGCAGGCCCTGACCGGCCTCTTCGCCAAGAACTTCGGTACGCCCAACTATGCGGCCCACGGCGGTTTCTGCTCCGTGAACATGGCCACCGGCATGATCTACACCATCGGTGGTTCATTCTGGGAGTTCGGTGGTCCCGACCTCGAGCGCGCCAAGCTGTTCATCATGTTTGGTACCGCGGAAGACCACCACTCCAACCCGCTGAAGATCGAGATCTCTCACTTCAAGCGTCACGGCGGTCGCTTCATCTCCGTGAACCCCGTGCGTAGCGGCTACTCCGCCGTTGCCGACGAGTGGGTGCCCATCAAGCCCGGTACCGACGGTGCCCTGCTGCTGGCCATTACCCACGAGCTGATCAAGACCGGCCTCTACGACCGCGACTTCCTGGTGCAGTACACCAACTCGGCGCAGTTGATTAACCTCAACGAAGAGTCCGACGAGTACGGCATGTTCGTGCGCACCAACGAAGACGAGGACCTGGGCAAGGTACACCCCCAGGACCAGATCTGGTGGGACCGCCTCACCAACAAGGTCGTGCGTACGCACACCGAAGGCGCCGATCCCTACCTGCTGGGCGAGTTCACGCTGGAAGACGGCACCAAGGTCAAGCCCGCGTTCCAGATGCTGGCCGACCGCGTCAAGGATTACACCCCTGAATGGGCCGCCAAGATCACCGGCATTCCCGCCGAGACCATCACCCGCCTGGCCCATGAAATGGGTATCACCGCGCGTGATGAGAAGATCGAGCTGCCCATCGCCTGGACCGACGCCTGGGGCAAGGAACACGAGAGCGTCACCGGCAGCCCGGTCGCCTTCCACGCCATGCGTGGCCTGGCCGCCCACTCCAATGGTTTTCACACCATTCGTGCGCTGTCCATCGTCATGTCCCTGCTCGGCACCATCGACCGTCCCGGCGGCTTCCGTCACAAGGCCCCGTTCCCGCGTCCGATTCCGCCGTGCCCCAAGACGCCGTCTCATCCCAACGAGATCAAGCCCAACACCCCGCTGCACGGTACCCCGCTGGGCTTCCCCGCCGACCCCAACGACCTGTTCGTGGACGACGACGGCGAGGCCTTCCGTATCGACAAGGCCTTCTCCTGGGAATTCCCGCTGTCGGCACATGGCCTGATGCAGAACGCCATCACCAATGCCTGGCGCCAGGACCCTTACCCCATCGACACGCTGCTGCTGTTCATGGCCAACATGGCCTGGAACTCCTCCATGAACACCGCGGAAGTGCGCAAGATGCTGGTGGACAAGGACGAGAGCGGCGAATACAAGATCCCGTTCATCATCGTCTGCGACGCCTTCCAGTCCGAGACCGTGGGCTTTGCCGACCTGGTACTGCCCGACACCTCCTATCTGGAACGTCACGACGTCATGTCCATGCTCGACCGTCCCATCTCCGAGTTCGACGGTCCGGTCGATGCCGTGCGTCTGCCGGTACTGCCGCCGCTGGGTGACTCCAAGCCGTTCCAGGAAGTCATCGTCGAGCTGGGTTCTCGCCTCGGCCTGCCCGCCTTCGTTAATGAAGACGGCAGCCGCAAGTTCCGCGACTACCCCGACTTCGTGGTCAACTTCCAGACCGCGCCCGACTCCGGCATCGGTTTCCTGTCCGGATTCCGCGGCAAGAGCGGCGAGAAGTCCATGAAGGGCGAGCCCAACCCGAACCAGTGGGAAATGTACGAAAAGAACGGTGCCTTCCATCAAACCGTTCTGCCCAAGTCCTACCAGTACATGCGTAACTGGAACCAGGGTTACCTGGAATGGGCGCGTTACAACGGCCTGACCCGTCACGTGGATCCCATCAACATCCACATCTACTCCGAGGTGCTGCAGAAGTTCCGCCTCGCGGCCCAGGGCAAGTACCCCGGCAAGCAGCCGCCCGAGCGTCTGCGCAAGCGCGTCGAGACCTACTTCGATCCGCTGCCCTTCTACTTCGAGCCGCTGGAAACCCAGCTTATCGACAAGAAGAAGTACCCGCTCAACGCGCTGACTCAGCGTCCCATGGCCATGTACCACTCATGGGATTCGCAGAACGCCTGGCTGCGTCAGATTCACACCTGGAACTACATGTATGTGAATTCCAAGACCGCCAAGGCCGCGGGCATCGAGGACGGCGGCTGGATGTGGGCCGAGTCCGAGCACGGCAAGGTGCGCTGCATGTGCCGTTACTCCGAGTCCACCGAGCCCGGCACCATCTGGACCTGGAACGCCGTCGGCAAGGCCGCCGGTGCCTGGAACCTGACCGGCAAGGCCAACGAGTCGCAGAAGGGCTTCCTGCTCAACCACCTCATCGCCGAGGAGCTGCCCAAGAACGAGTGTGGTGACCACGTCTCCAACTCCGACCCCATCTCCGGCCAGGCGGCCTGGTTCGATGTGCGCGTGCGCATCTACCCCGCCGGCGAAAACGAGGAGAAGGTCAGCTGGCCTCAATTCGAACCGCTTCAGCCCGTGCCCGGCATGTCCGAGCGTAAGAAGTGGTGGCAATACTTTGCTGGGAGGAACAAGAAATGACCCAATTAGCTCTTGTAATTGACCTCAACGTCTGTGTTGGCTGTCACTCTTGTGTCACCAGCTGTAAGCAGTGGAATACTTCGTCCTACACGTCCGGTTCCATGACCGACTTGAATCCTTACGACGAAGATCCCAACGGTACCTTCTTCAACCGTGTGCAGACCTTCGAAGTGGGTGAGTTTCCGAATACGGACACCATCCATTTCCCGAAGAGCTGCTTGCACTGCGAAGACGCGCCCTGCGTGCCGGTGTGCCCCACCGGCGCCAGCCACAAGCGTGAGAAGGACGGCATCGTGCTGGTCGACTACGACAAGTGCATCGGTTGCGGCTACTGCTCCTGGGCCTGCCCCTACGGCGCCCGTGAGCTGGACCCTCGCGAGAAGGTGATGAAGAAGTGCACCCTGTGCGTGGACCGCATCGACGACGAGACCTTGCCGGAAGAACAGCGCAAGCCCTCCTGCGTCATTCACTGCCCGACCAATGCACGTCTGTTCGGCGATGTTCACGACCCCGATTCCGAGGTCTCCGTGGCCATTCGCGAGCGTGGCGGTTACCAGTTGATGCCCGAGCAGGGCACCATGCCGGCCAACCACTATCTGCCGCGTTACAAGAACAAGATCACCATCCACGAGGATGAGCTGCAGCGTGAGGACAACCCTCTGAAGAAGGAAGGCCACCTGCCCGATCCCGGCAGCCGCGCCTCTTCCATCGAGGACTACTCCTCGTTCTAAGGGTATTGGTATGTGGCCCGTCGCCGCGAGGCGGCGGGCGACAAGTAACAGATTTAGGAGCAAGAAACGATGCATCCTCCATTTTCCATGGTGTTTGCCACCACACTGTTCGGTATCGGCCAGGGCCTGTTCCTGGCACTGATGACCCTGCAGACCTATTCGAACATGCACGTCCTGCAGATCCAGGATGGGCCCGCCCTGTACGGTTGGGGCGCGGTCTGGGCACTGGCCTTCCTGGGCGTCGGCCTGTTCTCTTCCACCTTCCACCTGGGTCACCCCGAGCGCGCCTGGCGAGCCGTGAGCCAGTGGCGTACCTCCTGGCTGTCGCGTGAGGTCATCCTGCTGCCCGTGCTGATGGCACTGGTATTCGTCTACGGCGGCCTCCAGTTCATGGGTTGGGATATCATGTTCACCGCCCCCGGCGCCCCCATCGACGTCTCCTTAAGCTTCGTCGTCGGCTGGCTCGCGGTCATCGTGAACATCGGCCTGTTCGTCGCCACCGGCATGATCTACGCCGCCATCCGCTTCATCCAGGAATGGCGCTGCGCCATGACCCCCATTAACTACATCCTGCTCGGTACGGCCTCCGGTTTCCTTGCCGCCACCGCGCTGGCCACCGTCATGGCCCCCGGCCAGGTGGGCCTGCTGCAGGACCTGACCATCATCCTGATGGTGGTGGCCATTGCCGGTAAGTTCGCCCACCTGTGGCGCAACGGTCGCATCAAGTACAAGTCCAATGTACAGACCGCCATCGGCATCCGTCATACCAAGATCCAGCAGAAGTCCATGGGCTTCATGGGTGGTTCCTTCAACACCAAGGAATTCTTCAGCCACAAGTCGGTTGGGTTCCGTAATGCTGTGCGTTGGGGTTTCATCGTGCTGGCCTTCGCCATCCCGTTGATCACCATTATCATGACCACCAACACCACCGCACTGATTGCCGCGGTTGTGGTGATGTATATCGGTCTGGTGATGGAGCGTTGGCACTTCTTTGCGTCTGCCAACCATCCGCAGAATTTGTATTATCAGACTGTGGGTTGATTGGTCTGATAAGTACGAGAAAAGAGCCCCGCTTCGGCGGGGCTTTTTTTTGCCTATAAGATCGAAAAATGGGTAGGGTTGCGATTATTTTTACGAGCATTTTATGCAGGCTTCCGCGCCCGCGCGGCGGGTTCATTTCTTTGTGACGCGACAAAGAAACGAACCAAAGAAAACGCGCCCCAAGCCACAGCCCTTCGGGTTCCCTGCGCGCTTCGCCATTTTGGGCGCTACCGGAACTCGCGTGATAAAAGTCATCACGCTCAGACAGCCGTCCGCTTCTCCCCAAAATGACTGCAGTGCTCGGCTGTGTCAAAGGGGACTTGATGTGAGCGGCTGGGTTCGTGCTTTTATACCCTTTGGGTACGGCCGTAGGTAAGGTGGTCTAAAATAACAATAATTAGGTAGTAGGAATATTAGATGGTGATAAAGTACCTACAGATCACGCAGGAAATTCCAACAATATCTATGATATCTTTGTATTAATATATCGAGAGGCTTAATGACCTTTCAATCGGTATACAGAAAACAAGACATTAACCGATATAAAGTAGAGACATAGGAATAATAATTAGCTGTCGAATGGAACTATGACACACTCAACCACTGATAAATATTCAGCTGGAGAACAAGGGCTAGGGTATATCTATCAAACACGCTTGGCCTTGCTCCATCTTCTGCAATTACCTGAAGACACCGCTGTTTTCCTAGAAAAGGACGATGACCTCGATTTTATCAACGTCAATGGTGGAAAATCTCTTGCCTCGCTCAAACACAAGGCGGAAGGTGACCGGTTAACGGATCTTTCAACAGACTTCTGGAAGTCAGTCAACATTTGGTTAGAGCGATACAAACGCGATGGTCGAGCAACATCGAATCTGCGGTTCTTTCTGGTTACTACTGGTACAGTGTCTACCGACTCATTTCTCAACAACTTTCTTCCAGATCAACTGGATTCCTCCAATGACGAAGCATCTTTGATCGAGTTAGCTGATACTGCGCTTGCAAAGTCTAAGTCCCCGTTAATTGGCAGGATAACTGAAAAGTTCAATGAACTGGATGACACCGAGAAGCAGGATTTTCTCGAGCGCATCTTGATTTTTGATAGCAGCCCTCGGATAGGGGATATTCCAGCGATTATCAAAGACAAATACATGCGAACTGTCCGTCGTGATCATCGTGAGTTTGTCTTCGAGCGACTTGAAGGTTGGTGGTCCGATGCGGTCATTAAACAATTGACTGGGATAATGACAGAAGGGCTTTTCGGTTATGAGATATCAGACAAACTAGCTTCTTTTGCAGAGGAATATAAGGTCGACAACCTTCCTATCACATTTCGTGGGAAGGTACCTGATAACGAGATCGATACAGAGAGTGATCCGCGCTTGTTCGTAGCTCAACTGCGTGAAATAGGCATATCTTCTAATCGGATTAGGAGTGCAATCCTTGACTACTACCGGGCATTCGAGCAGCGGTCAGCTTGGGCTCGTGAGAGCCTGCTAGTATCGGGTGAGGTAGAGGAGTACGAAGATCGTCTCGCCGACGAGTGGAGTCGATATAAAGACGTAGTATTTGAGAAACTGGAAAATGACAGTGCTGAGGAAGCACTCCAGGAAGCAGGTTCAACTCTTTATGATTGGGTGGAGTTTGAAACAGGGAAGATAGAATCTCTACGAATCCGTACGCGTGTAACCGAACCTTATGTTCTCCGCGGCAGCTATCATATACTGGCAGATATGATGCCCGAGCCTAGAGTATATTGGCATCCTAAATTCCTCGAAAGATTTTGCAATATATTAGGGGTGTCCAAATGAAGAGATGGGACCAGCGCCCTTTCGAGATTCGAAATCTTTTGAATCCTGCTTTTTGCGGCTTGGTTCTATTTCGCGCTTTGCAAGGTTATGAAGAAGTAGATGAGCGTGGTATGCCATTCTCACTTTCTATGCTGGTATTGCCCTTATGTCTACACAAGGCGTCTCGTGAGATAATAGCAAGAAATTCTCGTAGTTATATACTTAAGACAACCGAAAAAAATCCGCAGCTCATGATCGGTTTCGCAAATAGAGTAACTCACATGCTGCCTTATGCGTTTGAAGGTTTTGGCCTTCTCATGGAAAGAGGATGCATTGCCATTTCTGATGAGGGACGCATTCAACCAATATCAAACACGGTTCGCAAGACTGTTAAAGGAACAAAAGAGACAGTATCTTGCCAGAAAGTAGCTCGTGTCATTGGTAGAGAATTTGCGCGCATTTCCGACCGTGTGACCGTTTACACTACTTTCGGTATTCGTCCATGAAAATTAGTTCTATCCATGTTTATAGTTACGACGGAAAACGTAGGGATGTTCAGTTTAAAGTCGATGGTCTCAATGTTATCACGGGTAGATCTTCCACCGGAAAGTCAGCTCTATCTGAAATTATTGAATATTGTATGGGGCGGTCCACGTTCAACGTTCCTGAAGGCGTAATTCGTGACAAGGTAGCTTGGTTCGCAGTGATCTACCAGTTTGAGAACGAGCAAGTGTTGGTGGCAAAACCGACACCGCCAGGTGGTGGTGTTAGCTGTAGTACAGCAATGCTACGATTTGGTTCCCAACTGCATGCACCTGAGTTTAATGAGCTAGTTGTCAACACTGATGACGAAAATGTCGTTGAACTACTCTCTCGCTTGCTTGGTATCCCAGAGAATCGTACAGAAGTTGCACTTGAACACAGCCGAGATAGCTTCGAAGCGAATATCAAGCATACATATTATTATCTATTTCAGAAGCAAGGTTTGGTCGCTAATAAAGATCAGTTGTTTTATCGTCAGAATGAACAGTTTCAGCCTCAGGCAATACGAGATACATTACCAATATTGCTTGGCATATCCACTCATGATCGTTATGAGATAGAATCTAAGTTGCGCACTGCACAGCGGGATTTTAAGATCAACACTAAGCAATTGGAGCAAGCACGAAACGCTGTAGATACGTCGCACGAGAAGGCAGTTAGCCTTTATTCTGAAGCTAGAGCTGTAGGTGTTATCAACAATGTTGACGAAAATCCTAATGACGTCGATATTATCGATGTTTTGAGATTTGCGTTGTCTTGGAAGCCGGAATCAGTTCCTGATGATGACGGGAGTCGGATCTCGCATCTTGAGGAAGAGCTTCTTCAGTTGCGCCAAGAACGACGAAACACACAAACTAGGATAGATGCAGCACAGCAGTTTGCCAAGAGGGCAGTCGGTTACGAAAACGAGGCTGCGGAACAAGTAGACCGGCTAGCTTCAATTAAAGCTCTACCAAAGAATCCAGAAACAGGTGAGTGGCAATGGCCGTTTAACGAGAAAAATCTGGCATTAGACTCTCCCGTCGCAACCGTTCTTCTGAACGAGCTGGAGTCACTAGATAAAGAATTACGTATCACCACTGGCCAACGTCCTAAGCTCGATGCTTATCTAACTGAACTATCCGAAAATGTAGACGAAATTGCTAATACTATAAAGCAGAAGGAAGCAGAGCTATCCGCGGCGATCTCAGCAAGCGAAGTAATAGCCCAGATGGGAAGCCGAAACAATGCAGCTGCAAGAGTAGTCGGACGAATCAGCCTTTTCCTTGAAACACTTCTTCCGAACGAGGAGCTTGTTAGGCTTGAAGCGGAGAATCGTCGTCTCTATAACAAAGTTAAGCATCTTGAAGAACAAGTCGGTGCTGACGATAGCAATGAACGTTTGGTCTCAATTATTAACAATATTTCTTCTCAGGTTACTCACTACATCCAGAAGTTTAACGCAGAGTTTGGTCCTTATCCTGCGCGGTTAAATTTGCCGCAGTTGACAATTATATTTGATCGACCAGAACGTCCGGTTCCGATGAGCAGAACTGGGGGCGGTGAGAATCACCTGGCTTACCATTTGTCAGCGTTGCTTGCCTTGCATATGTTTGCTGCTCAAAATAATCGTCCGATTCCACGATTTTTGTTAATAGACCAGCCAACCCAAGTATATTTTCCATCTGAACAAGTATATATGAACGCAGATGGTTCGGTGCAAATGACAGAGGCTGATGCCGATCTTAGTGCTGTGCGTCGTCTATTTGAACTCTTGTTAAAATTCACTCAGGAAGATGTTCCCGGCTTTCAGTTGATTGTAACCGAACATGCAAATCTTCGTGAAGATTGGTTCCAAGATGCATTGGTGGAAATGCCTTGGACAAAACCTCCAGCTTTAGTCCCGGAAGACTGGATAGAAAAGTAAGAAGGAGATCGGAAGAGATCGAGGTCAGAGTAAAAATTCCTGATTTACTGAATAATTGGGGTGAATAATTGGGGTCAGAGTAAAATTATCGAAATTAGCTTATTTTATTGAGGCTAATTAAAAGGGACGGAGCCCTTTAAAACGTTGCAAGACCTGCTCCGTAAGACCTGAACAATGTTATTTTTTTCTTTCTTCCATGATGAGCTCGTATGCGGCTTTGATTTCCTGGGTTTTTTCCGTTGCCAGGTTTACCATTTCTTCTGGCATGCCTCGTGAAACCAGTTTGTCGGGATGGTGCTGGTTCATTTGGCGGCGATAGGCCTTTTTGACTTCAAAGTCATCGGGGTCAGGTCTTGCTTTTTGACTTTTTAAAATCATTTAAATATGCGTGACCTGATCCTGAAGTCGCAAAAAGCAAGGCCCATGGACCATAGGGGACAGACCACGGTTTCTACATGTAAACGTGATCTGTGCCTGAGATACCGAACTCACTGCCTCGACTCAATCTGTTCAAGGCGCTCGGCCAGCCATTCCTTGATAATGGATTGGCGTGTGACACCAAGACGACTGGCCTCTCTGTCCAGGGACTCGATTATCCAGTCGGGTAAATCAACATTCACCCTTCTTTGCTTCTGTAGGAGACGTTTTGCCTTAGACAGTTCCAGGGTCCTGGTGACGTCCTCGCCTTTGTCGAAATCAGAATCGAATTCCTTAGCCTTCATACGATGCTACCTCTTCTACCAGCTAACGACGAAGAGAATTTGAGATATGAACCTACGCCCAATTCTCGACAAATCAAGTTGTGCGTGAGCAACGGGGTCAGATACCGTCTTCCCTGTCAAGCATAATTCGCATCATACGGCACTTC
>JABURT010000165.1 GCA_014762495.1 Gammaproteobacteria bacterium
CTCTCTACTCGTCGGCAGCGTCGGATGTGTATAAGAGGCAGATCCCGAACCGCCCAAGGCACAACGCATCTTCTGGGCGGTAATGGAGGGACTGGTGGCCGCCACCCTGCTCATCGGCGGAGGCCTGGCGGCCTTGCAAACGGCGGCAATCACCACCGGGTTGCCCTTCGCCGTCATCCTGCTGGGAATGTGTTACTCCCTGCACAAGGGCATGTCCGAGTATCGCGAGGGCCAGACCTTCTCGCTCTCGCTGGAACAATACGAGGGACAGGAGTACCGCACCAGTGTCACGCGCCGAATGCCCACCTTCGGGCGCCGCACCTTCTCCATTGGTCCGTCACGCCGCTCCGATCGGGAACAAAAATAATTCATCATCTACCAGGACAGTGACTCGATGTTACAAAATCTCAGCCACAAGTTTCGTAGCGGTTGCCTGATGCTGGCCCGCAAGCAGGGCGAGTCGGTGACCTTTCTCGGCACCTGCTTCCTCGTCCATCGCGAGGGTTATCTGCTCACCGCCGCCCACCTCGTCAGCGACCCCGAAGGCCTGGTGGCGGTCCCCACTTCGCAGACCGATGATTTCACCCCCTTCATTGCCGAGCGGGTGGCCGCTTTCCCGGTGGAACGAGTGGGCGCCGATACGGTGCGCGATGTCGCCCTGCTGCGCCTGACTCAGGATATCGAGATCGACGTGCCCTATGATTTCCTCGGCTCCACCGGAGGAGTTCGCCCGGGTGCGAGTCTCATGAGTCTGGGCTATTCCTTCGGCCACTTACAGGCGCAGACGTTGATGGGTTATGACTCCGTGGTCGCGGCCAAGGTGCGCTCGTCCAACGGCACCGCGCTCATCTTCTACAATTCACCCTTCCACGAGGGTGACCGCGGCGGACCGCTCATCCATGTCGCCGACGGCCATATCATAGGCATCGTCAACGGACGCTTTGACCCGGCGGATTTCGTCGCCGATGGCGCGAGCGAATATCATCCGCTGGACCCGCGCGAGGCCAATATCTCTTACGCCGTGGCCATCGAATACGGCCTCGATCTGCTGCGCGAGATCGGCATCAACCCGACTCCGGGGATCAGTGAATAATTTGATTTTCGTCCAGGTTTGCCGCTGAATCCCGCGTCATCGACCCAGCTCGGTCAACAGCAGCGTGGAGAGCAGACTTTCGACGGGCGCATAGTCATCGGTCAGGATCGGGATCCGATCATAATCGGTTCCCGTTGAGGCCAGCAGATGGCTGACATCCTGCCACTGTCGATTGAATCCGCGTTGCGACATCAGCCGTGGCGGGAAAGGCGGATTGTTGCTGGCGATAAGGACATAGGTCATGCGCGCGGGCGTCTCATCCCAGGTCTGTAGCCAGACCTGTACGTTGGAGAAGCGCGTGCGCAACGTCTTGACCATGCTCTTGACCAACCGTGGGTCAGGCTGGGCATCCACCACGTTCATCAGGTACATCCCCTGTGCAGTGAGGCGGGACTCGACCAGATCGATGTATTCCCGCGTCACCAGGTGCTGGGGGATGGCGATATCGTGAAAGACATCGCCGACAATGACATCGAAGTGTCGAACTGGCATATCGAGCAGGGCCTGCCTGCCATCGGAATGGATGATGCGGTCCTGACCGCCGTCGTAGTACAGCCGCCGCTTCGCCATCTCGGTCACCGCCGGATCCAGCTCCGCCACCACGATCTCGGCATCGGGATATTTCATGCGCAGGGCCCGTGGCTGGGTGTAGGCCCCACCGCCGGAAAAGAAAGTGCGCAGGGGCCGCCCCTCGTTGCCCGCGGCCTGCAGGCTAATGAGTTCGTCCATCAGATGGACATAGGGCGACATCAACAGCGTGGGGTATTCGCGGTGATTGATGCCGTGCATGAGGTGATCCAGCACCATGCCGCGCATCTGCCCCTCTTCAACTTCCTGCGACAGGTCCACCACACGTATGCAGAAGTAGTTGGTCTCACGATCGCAATGATTGGCAAAGCCGTTACGCCAGGCAGTGAGGCCGATGACGATAAGCGCCATCATCGACAGGCTGAGGATGGAACGCCAGGAACGCCACAGTAACAGGAGGGCCAGGAGCGCGAGCATCGCCGCCGTGCCGAGGATTATGCTGCGCGTGCCGAAGGCCTGGATCAGGACATAACCGGTGAGGAAGGTACCAACGATACTGCCGAGCGCCCCCAGCGCGTCGATCATGCCGATCACCCTACCGGTGCGCGCATCGAGTCGTAATGCCAGGGTGGTGAGGATGGGGGTGACGATGCCCAGCAGCAGCGCGGGCAGCAGGAATAGCGCGGCCACATACACAAAACTCAAGGACATCAGGCCCAGCTCGCTGCCCTGCAGGGCCGGAGCGACCAGGGTCAGCAGCAGCAATATGGCGACGCAGGCGAGGCCGCCGATGCCGAGGATCCAGCCGGCGCTGCGTTCATCTGCACCGCGATCGACCCAGATCCCGCCGATCCAGTTGCCCAGTGAGATTCCCCCCAGTACCACGCCGATGATGGCCGTCCAGGAATAGAGCGAGACACCGATATAGGGGGCGAGCAGGCGTGCGGCGGTGATCTCCAGGGCCATGAGACCCGCGGAGCTGAGAAAGATCGCCACGGCATAAGCGGCCATACGCCGACGTGATGAAACACCCTTGCTTGCGACTGCGCTCACCCGCACATCTCCGGTACTGGGAAACCGGTTTGATCATAGCCGAGAACTTTCAAATGGCGTACAAATAAAACTTCATAAAAATCAGTACAAAGGCATTTATTTTTAGACAGGCTACAATTCCATGAGCCTGCTCCAAGCATGAAACCGACGGGAGAGGAAGCGCATGCATAGCCTGCAAATACTCGTGCTGGGCCTGATGTTCACCATGACCGGCGCCTTCGCCAGCGAGGCACCGCTGTTCGATGTCCACATCCACTACAGCCATGATGTCTGGGACAAGATCCCGCCCGAGCGCGCCATCCTCAAACTGCGCGAGGCCGGTATCACACGTGCCATGGTCTCCAGTTCCAGCGACGAGGGGACACAGCGGCTTTACCGCGCCGCGCCCGATCTCATCATCCCGGCCCTGCGCCCTTACCGCGAGCGTGGCGATCTGGAGACCTGGATGCACGATGAGAGCGTGGTCCCTTACCTGGAACAACGACTCGAACGCCATCGCTACGCCGCCATCGGCGAGTTTCATATCGATGGCGAGGAGGCCGAACTGCCGGTGGTCCGCTGGACGGTGCAACTGGCGAAGCGCTACGACTTAATGCTGCACGTGCATTCCGATGCCGACGCCATCGAGCGCATCTTCAAACAAGACTCGTCGGCGCGAATCCTCTGGGCCCATGCCGGTTTCGAGAATGGATCGAGAGTCCGGGAGATGCTGGAGCGCTATCCCAATCTCTGGGCCGACCTTTCGTTTCGCTGGGAGATCCATCGCCAGGGACGTTTTACCGGGGTATGGAAGGCCTTACTGGAGGAGCACTCGGATCGTTTCATGCTGGGCGTGGATACCTACACCCCGCTGCGCTGGTTGCAGATCCAGGAAACGCTCGACTGGTATGAGGCCCTGTTCGCCTCTCTGTCAGAGACCGCCGCCCGACGTATTCGCCATGACAATGCCGAGCGTGTCTTCGCCTTCTATTCCAGTCGCAGCGATTGATCGACTGCGGTCTTATACAAGCCCAAGGAATAGCAAGGCGATGGCGACAAAGATTGCCACCACCAGGGTGCTGACAATGGCCAGACCCCAGGGGAAGGGAGATTTATCCATCTTGCGAAACTCCTGTTGGATGGTTTTGACCGCGCGCTTAAACGAGGCTCGATCGTCCAGCCGGTGATAGTTATCTTCATGCACTAGCTTGTTGCGCAGTGTCGCCACGTAACGGATACGCTTCACCAGCGCAGCGGGCAGACTTCGCTCGACGCTTGAGACCTTTTCATGCAGCCCCTTACCGCGGGCGCCGAACTGCCTCTCGAGCCTGGCTTCTATTTGTTTCGAGGCGCGAACGGCCCGTTCCAGATCATTCATACACGTGCTTGTTATTGCCTCGCTAGACCTCACACCGGCGAGGCATTCTAGCCCTTAATCACCACCAAATCACCCAGGGCCGATTTGAACTCTTCCAGGGTCAGGGGTTTGACCACGCCGTAGTCATCCCAGTGACCGCAGACCATCTCCTTGACCTCGGGCTGGCGCACCGACTCAAGGCCGATGATGGTGGCGTACATGATGATGCCCGGTCCCCCGTCCGTGCTTCCCCCCAACCCCAGGAAGCCACTAAAACGGGCATCGGCCAGATCAAGGCTGGCGTATTGTTCGCCATGGAGCCTGCGGCCGACGTAATCTTCGTACTCCACGACACCGGTGACGCGAAAGCGGTCGGCCTCGATGGGATGCGTCTGGCTTGCGCTTTCTTCCAGCATGAGCTGGCAATAGGGTACGTAGATGTTAACCGAGTTATAGGGCTTAAACGGGACGGTCACGCCGTGCTGGATATACACAAAGCGCCGACCCGCCGGAACCTCGACGGTCCGGGTCAGCTGCAGGGTCGCTCCCACCGGCAGCAGTTCCTTCACGGTCACGGGCGCCTGCGGCGGTATCAAACCACAGGCGGTGGTCAACATGAGTATCAGAAGAGACGTAAGGGTTCGCATGCTCCCTCCTCTACTGTCTTGAGATGTCACGATCCCCCCATCAAACGCCACCGATCGTGATCCGATGGCCAGTTCGAAAGGGATTCGAATTAGGTCGCAAAGAAACCGGCGTCCAGCCCCTGCACGATAGCGCCCAATGCCACGGCCCACAGGGCGCAGGCAAGGATGTCGAGGATCAGGTAGCGCACACGCTCGAAGCCGCTAAGGCCCAGCATGGCAGGGATCAGGCTGCGTATGGCGGGAATGAAACGGCCAATGAATATCGCCGCCGAACCATACTTTCGGATCATGGCCTCCGCCTTGTCCAGGCGCGCACGATGCCGTGTTGCCAGGCGGCTGTGGTGAAAACTCGGGCCCAGCCAACGCCCGACGTAGAAGCCCAATTGATCGGCGAGCAGCGCGCCGAAAAAGGCCAGGATAACGATGCTTTCGATGCCGGCCAGTTGATTGGTAAAGACCGTGGTCGAAACCACTACCAGGATCAGGCTGGGCACCAGCAGGCCGATGCCGATACAGGCCTCGGCGAAGGCGAACAGGGGCACGAGATAGATGGCGTACTGGCCGTGGGTTTCCAGCCATTCGAGGATCATCTGTTCGATCGCCAGCACTCCTTATACCGCATGCGCATCAGCCGAAGCATAGACACCTCAGGTGATCAGGTCCAGAAGATGTTCGTGTCGCATCACCTCTCATTGCATGGCTTATGCTGCGAAGGTGTTTACATCACCGCCTGCACTGTCATGGAAACTGATGGCCTTGAGTACACCAGGCCAAGGCGCTAGCATCAATTCACCCACCATGCCGACACGGAGGCCGCCGCATGTCCGCCACTTCCATTTGGGTACTCGCAACCGTCCTGCTTGCCGTACTGATGTCTTCCATCGTCATGCTAAGCCTGGCCCGTTTCGCCCGACGCCGTTATACCGTGTTGTCCCTGTTGTGGATGTCGGTTCTGTTTGCTGTCCTGCTTTACAAGGCGGCGCCGCAAATGCTCAACAACCTGCCCGGACCGTGGTACACCGTTACCGCCACCGCACTTGGACCGGTGGAACCGGAGCACTATACCGTGGTGCTTCAAACCCGTTACGGCCGGCGGCACTATCGTTGGGAAAAACAGATCCACGAACGCCTTCACGAGGGCGATGTGGTCGAGGGTTACGTGCGCAACCACCGATGGGGCAACGTCTACCTTGAACGCCCCGAGGGTGAGGTGACACCGGTTGAGCTGCCGGTCAGCAGCGTCTACTGGAAGGAGCGCGGCAAGAATAGGCTTGATGTACCGGGATTCGGCGAGCTTGTCCTCAATTCTCATGATGGGCGAACGGTCCTCGAACCCGGCACCGAGGTATCCGTGCGTGTCCACCTATGGCGCGAGCCCAAGGTGGTGCACGTCGACGACCCCATCTATGTCTTCCACCATCACGACACCACCATGATGAACAACATCACCAATATCATATTAATGGTTGGAGGCCTGTTTATGATCTACTGGTTTGTGCTTGTGATCACTGGACAGCAACAACGGCAACCGGGCCTGGCCATTGTCACCGGCCTGATTACCTCTCTGGCGACGGGTCTGTCGTTGATGCTCCATGGGCTCATGCCGATACCGGCGGTGTTGTGGGCCGTGCTAAGCGGTACGCTGACCTTGTCGCTGGTACGGTGGTGGCGTCGACGGGACACAAACAGACATGCTGCCGAGTAGTCGCCAGCAAGACGCGCCTGGTTACAGAGCGCTGCCGGCGGGGACCAGCTCGATGTGCACGATTTGCCCCGGATAGATCAGATCCGGGTTCTGGATCTGGCTTCGCTCGGCCAGTTCAGAATAGCGAAACGGCTCCTGCGTATAGTGTTTTGCAAGGTCCCACAGAGTATCGCCCGGTTTCACAACATGCTTGATCACCCGGGGTAACGCCGAGTGTTGACGCGAGGTGCTCACCGAGACTCGGTGTACCTGTTGCGGCGCCGGGACCTCGATCACGATCGGTGTCGCCAACACATCATGGGATATCTCCGCCGCGACGGGGGGCGCCTGCTGCACCACGGGAGCAGGCTCGGATATGGGAGCCCGGGCTGTCTGCGTCGTGATAGCACCATCCGGCGATAAGACGTCGCCCATGAGTAGTGCCGACACGGCCAACACGGCCGACAGGCCCAGGGATGAACGCCATGAGCCCTTGCGAGCGGTATGACCGAGATCGCTCGGCTCCGGCTCGGGTCCATCCAGGGACCTGCTCAACACAGTCTTGAGGAGTTCGGGGCGCAGCCAACGTTGATCATAGGCCCCGGCTTGCGCGTCGCGCGGCCCGTCGGGCCCTGACGAGGCCACGAGTTCGTCATGCCCCTCGGCCGAGGGTTCGGCTCTCGAAACCTGTCGCGCGGCTGGGACATCGCCCGGCACCTCCCAAACCGCCGTGGCAACGCCGGTGTTGACGGACGATCGTCGCGCTGAGCTTGTCGATTTTATTGTTTTTTTGTCGGTGTTTCGCATATCTCTCGACCCACGACAGAAGGCTAAGGCTCCTATCAGTGTAC
>JABURT010000220.1 GCA_014762495.1 Gammaproteobacteria bacterium
GTATAAGAGACGGAGAAAGGCGGGGCGAGGACCAGGGCGCAGGGACAGGCAATGATGAGTACGGTCATGGTGGTAACGATGGCCAGGCTCACCTGTTGATCGACGGGACCGAAGTTATACCAGGCGAGGAAGCTCAACACGGCGACGATGAGCACACTGGGCACGAACACCGACGCCACCTTGTCGGCGAGGCGGCCGATGGCCGGCTTGGAGGACTGCGCTGTACGCACCATCTCGATGATCTGCGCCAGCGCGGTGTCCTTGCCGATACGCTTGGCCTGGAACAGGAAGGAACCGGTCTTGTTGATGGTACCGGCCACCACCTCGTCGCCCTCGCCCTTCTCTACCGGGATGGGTTCGCCGGTGAGCATGGATTCGTCGATGCTGGAGTGGCCGTCGATGATGACGCCGTCCACGGCGACGCGTTCGCCGGGACGTACGCGCAGGGTCTCATCCAGGCCCACCTCCTCGATGGGCACGTCCTGCTCCTGGCCGTCGCGGATCACGCGCGCGGTCTTGGGCTGCAGGCCGATGAGGCGGTGAATGGCCTCGGAGGTTTTGCCGCGGGCCCGCATCTCCAGCGCCGAGCCGAAGTTGATGAGGGCGATGATGATGACGGCCGCCTCGAAGT
The DNA here is from genome assembly GCA_014762495.1 of Gammaproteobacteria bacterium. Taxonomy (GTDB): domain Bacteria; phylum Pseudomonadota; class Gammaproteobacteria; order Thiohalospirales; family Thiohalospiraceae; genus JABURT01. Next base: position 632 of record JABURT010000220.1, read on the forward strand.
AGGCGTGCTGGGCCAGGGTCGGCACCAGGTCCGGCCAGAATACGATGGCCGTGGAGTAGACCCAGGCCGAACCGGTACCCAGGGCGATGAGGGTATCCATGTTGGCGTTGTGGTTGCGTGCCGATTTCCATGCGCCAGTAAAGAAGTGGCCCCCGGAATAGACCATGACCGCCAGGGTCAGGATTCCTGCCAGCAGCCAGAATATCTGGCCTTCTGGTGTATTCAGCGCCGGTGCCAGTTGACCCAGGCCGAGCATTTCACCTATACCGGCGATCATGAGGGGGACGCCGACCACCGCCGCCACCCCTGTCTTCCTCAACAGCTTGCGGTAGTAGGCCATCTCCGCGGCCTCTTTCTCCTTTTCGTCTTCGGCCCCCTTGAGCTCGGCCGCATCGTAACCGGCCTGCTTGACCGCGGCGATAAGATCGTTGGCGGCGGCACTGCCTTCCACCAGCGCGGTATGCTCGGCAAAATTGATATTGGCCTCGGAGACACCGGGTACGCCGCGCAGGGCATCCTCCACCGTGGCGACGCAGCCGGCGCAGCTCATACCGGAAACGGACAGACGTATGGGATCACTCATGATGCAGACCTCGATGCTGATAGAGTGCCATGCACAGAAAACCTGGGCACGGCAGCGGAATTACAAACCGTAAACATAACATAGCCCAGGCACCGACGCCGGGCGTTACACTATTCCGGTTTTATTTTATTAAATCTTGTCGAGTGCACGCCTCTGACGGGCGTCACGCAGCTTGCGGAAGTGAGTGGGTGTCAGTCCGGTGACCTTCTTGAACTGGCCACTGAGATGGGAAACGCTGCTATAACCCAATTTCCAGGCTATCTCACTCAGTGAGAGTTCATCATAAACCAGCAGTTCTTTGGCGCGTTCGATCTTCTGATTGATGTAATACTGCTCAATGGTCACCCCTTCCACTGACGAAAAAAGATGACTGAGATAACTGTAATCATGGTGTAATTGCTCGGGTAGATAGAGCGAAAGCTTGACTCGCTTATCACCCTCATCGCTGTGCACCAGGGAGATGATCGCGTTTTTGATCTGTTCGATAAGTCGGCTCTTTCTGTCGCCGATGATCTCAAACCCCAGGAGCTCAATGCGATCCGATAACTGCTCGATCTGTTCGTCGTCGAGTTCTAATTCACCGAAGTCCACCTCACCCAATTGTATGGAGTCGTAGGCGAGCCCCAGCTCCTTGAGGACATTCTCAATCACCAGACTACAGCGATCGCACACCATGTTCTTGATATAGATCTTCATGGCAACAGTATAGCGCGGACATCGATATAGACGGATGGGAAAATACGGGCAAAAAAAAAGGGCCGGTAAAAACCGGCCCTAACTCTATGGAGGAGAGGTATTTAAAACTTACGCGGCCAGACCACACTTCATGTTGCCGGGCACGGATTCCTTGATACGCTTGGGCATATCCAGCTTCAGTCCGTCCATCAGGGCAACGAAGTCGTCCTTGGGCTTGCTGTTGCCCAGACGCGGGTTGTTGGCCTTCTCTTCACCTATGGTAGTCATGGTCAGACCGTTGTAGTCGTGGCCAGGATATACCCGGGTGCTGTCGGGCTGGCTGAACAGTTTCTCCTGAATGGAGTCGTACAGCTGACCTGCGTCACCGGCCTGGAAGTCGGTACGGCCGCAGCCGCCGATCAACAGGGTGTCACCGGTAAACAGCATGTCGTCAACCTGGTAGCTGGTGCAGGTGTTGGTGTGGCCGGGTGTGTACAGGGCCTTGATTTCAATGTCACCCACCTTCAGCACATCACCGTCGTTGATCAGAACGTCGGCGCAGTCGGCTTCAGAGGCAGCATTTACCACCAGCTTGGTATCAGACAGAACCTGGCGCAGAGAACCACCGCCGGTAACGTGGTCGGCGTGGATGTGAGTCTCGATGGCGTACTTCAGGTTCAGACCCAGGTCTTCGAGAAGTTTGACATCACGATCGACCTGCTCGCGTACGGGGTCGATGATGGCCGCTTCCTTGGTCTTCTCATCAGCGATGAGATAGGTGTAGGTGCTGGTGTCTTTGTCGAACAGTTGACGGAAGATCATATGAATCACTCCTTTATTTCGTTATCCGCTATACACAATATTCATGCTTGAACTACGCAACCGCGATTAGCAGTTGTAGTAGTTGTTGATGGAGCCCAGGTCGCGAACGTCGCTAAACCCAGCACTCTTCAGCATGTTGGTGGCCATGGCGCTACGACCGCCGCTGGCGCAGTAGACGATGACCGGACGGCTCGGATCCAGTGAACCCAGGTGACCGCCCAGAACCTGTACCGGGATGTTCTGTGCACCGGGTACGGAACCGGAGGCATGCTCAGAGGGACTACGTACGTCGACCAACTGGGCACCCTGGTTAATCATCTGACGAGCTTCAGGACAGGTAATTTGCATCTCCAAATCTCCTAGAATTATTGTGTATATGCACACATTCACACTTTAAAAAACATCTATGAATGTGTGCATATGCACAGATGGTTGCCTTTAAAAGGCCATGAAGAATGCTTCACGGCCTTGCTAGGTTTTAATATATAAGCGATTACTAATGATGTCAAGGCCCTGTTCCAGCCCGAATGCCAGCTTTTACAATTGCCTGACATCATTAGGATATCACTTATATATCAATATCTTATGCCTTGGCTTTGTTCCATGGCATCTTCGACACGGCATTGGCCATGGCGCAGTTTCCGGTCAGGCCGGCGAACATCATACCGATACCCATACCTGCGGCGAGAATCCCGAAATTGGGATCGACGAACAGGCTCATGGCGGAGAAGACCACCACCAGGGCACCCATGGAGAGCTGGGTCTGGCGCATCAGTGACATCTTCGGCTTCTCAGAAGTGACCACCGGCTTGCCTTCTTCGATCCAGGCCTTTACCCCACCGGGATAGACCTTGTAATCCACGGCCTGGGAATAGCCAAATCCCTGGGCCATGTTGTAGGCGTTTTCGGCGCGCTTACCGGAGTAACACATAATGGTTACGTCCTTATCACGCAGCTGTTTCAGTACGTTTGGCGCAACACTGCTGAAGCTGGAGAGGGGAACATTGATCGATCCCTCGACGTGTCCCGCATCGTATTCATCGCGTTCACGAACATCGATGATGACTTGTTCCTTCATGCTTGATACCTCTTTCACTTACGTTGTTTGATAAAAGTTAGCATTTAATAATTAGCTAATCTACTAGATTATGTATATGCACACAAGACACAAATTGAAATCTGTCTAGGATTTCACAGTATTTCACTTGGAGATTTTAGGGGTATTCTCCGCCACCGAGTGGTGGCGGAACGGATCGGCTTAAGATCGAGCGTGAAGACGAGAGCTAGAAGGGGATGTCGTCATCGAAATCATCGAAACCAGCACTGCTACCACCGCTTGCAGCGGCCGGGGCGGGTGACGGAGAAGACGGCTGTTGTGAGGACGGGGCCCCAGTGTCATAGCCGGGGTCCTGGTTGTAATCGCTACTGCCGCCAGCGGCGCCACGGCTGTCCAGCATCTGCATCTCATTGGCGACGATCTCGGTTGTGTAACGGTCCTGACCGCTCTGGTCCTGCCACTTGCGGGTCTGTAGGCGGCCCTCGATGTAGACCTTGGAGCCCTTGCGCAGGTACTCACCGGCGATCTCGCCCAGGCGCCCGAACATGACGATGCGGTGCCACTCGGTCTTTTCCTGTTGCTGACCGGTGTTCTTGTCCTTCCAGGTCTCGGAAGTCGCCAGGGCCAGATTGGTGACAGCGCCGCCCGAAGGCATGTATCGGACTTCGGGGTCGCGCCCCAGGTTGCCAACCAGAATGACCTTGTTTACACCTCTACTCGCCATTTTGTTCTCCTGTCACTTGGCGTTTGTCTTGATTCATCACTATACACTTTCACCCGCGCTAAAGCGAAGCAGCGCGGCCTTGTCCAGGGCCTTGTTGTCGACCTTGAGGTAGGCCAGGCCATCCTCCTGCAGGACCACGGCCTCGGCCACCCCGCGCACCTCGCGCAGGGCCTCGCTCAGGTCACGCGCGCGGCTGGCATCGATGCTGCCGACGTTGAGGATGTAGCTGCTCAGGAATTGCGGCTTCTGCATGCTGGCGGCCAGCACCAGCCACATCAGGATCAACACCGTGTCGAACAGGAACACTCCCTCGACACCGAATTGGCCGTACAGGCTGCCGCCCACGACACCACCGATGAAGACACCGATGAACTGGGCACTGGAGTAGACCCCCATGGCGGTGCCCTTGCTCTGCGGCGGCGCGGTCTTGGCGATCAGGGAGGGCAGACTCGCCTCCAGCAGATTGAAGGCGGCAAAGTAGAGCCACAGAGCCACCACGGTCGCGGCGAGGGATCCGACCGAATTCATCAGACCCAGGATCGCCAGTAACAGCACGACGATGGCACCGACGAAGACCTCTTTGATGCGACGCTTTTTCTCGGCCAGGATGATAAACGGCACCATGGCCGCGATCGACAGCAACATAACCGGCAGATAGACCTGCCAGTGGTGATCACTGGCCAGGCCCTCGTCACGCAACATCAGCGGCACCACCACGAACACCGAGGTGAGCACCATATGCAGGGTGAAAATGCCGAAGTCGAGACGCAGCAACTGGCGATTGCGCACCACCTCTTTGAGTTGCTCGGGGACGGTCTCGGCATCGCGGTGGCGTCTAGATTCCACCGGCGTCGGTACCCGGAACATGAGGATGGCGATACCGCCAATCGCCAACACCGACGTGAGCCAGAAGATGCCGGAGACCCCGACCCACTTGTCCAGTAGAGGACCCAGCACCATGGCCGCCGAGAACGAGGCGCCGATGCTCATACCGATGATGGCATTGACCTTGATGCGGTGTTCCTCGCGCGTGAGGTCGGCGGCCAGCGCCATGATGGCGGCGGCGATGGCCCCCGCGCCCTGCAGCGCACGGCCGGCGATGACGCCGTAGATGTTGTCGGAGACAGCCGCAACAACGCTGCCCAACGCAAATAGAATGAGACCCGTGATGATGACCGGCTTACGGCCGATACGGTCCGATACCGTGCCAAAGGGGATCTGCAGCAGGCCCTGTGTCAGGCCGTAGATGCCGATGGCCAGACCAATGAGTGTCGGCGTCGCCCCGGCCAGTCCCTCGGCGTAGATGGCAAAGACAGGCAGGATCATGAACAGACCAAGCATGCGGAAGCTATAGATACCGGCCAGGGAGAGGGCGGTACGCCGCTCGGAGGGAGTCATCTGTTCGGGGTTCATCATCTATGCGCTTGTGCTTTTGCGTCTGTCCAGCGAAGCATCGTATAGTATCAGGTTCGTTCAGCGGCTTGAAATCATGGATACCATATATATACGCGGTGCTCGCACCCACAACCTGAAAGATATCGACCTGGAACTGCCCCGGGACAAGCTCATCGTCATCACCGGCCTGTCCGGCTCAGGCAAATCCTCTCTCGCCTTCGATACCATCTATGCCGAGGGCCAGCGCCGCTACGTGGAGTCACTCTCCAGCTATGCGCGCCAGTTCCTCTCCATGATGGAAAAGCCCGACGTCGACCACATCGAGGGCCTGTCGCCGGCCATCTCCATCGAGCAGAAATCCACCTCGCACAACCCACGCTCCACCGTGGGGACGGTGACCGAGATCTACGATTACCTGCGCCTGCTCTTCGCTCGCGCCGGTGAGCCGCGTTGCCCGGATCACGATAACGTGCTGGAGGCACAGACCGTCAGCCAGATGGTCGACCACATCCTCGAGCTACCGGAAGAGACCAAGCTGATGTTGCTGGCCCCGGTGGTCTCCGATCGCAAGGGTGAATACCTGCAGGTACTGGACGAATTGCGTGCCAAGGGCTTCGTGCGTGCCCGCATCGACGGGGTGGTCCACGAGCTGGACGCGTCGCCGGAGCTGGACAAGAAGAAAAAGCATACTATCGAAGTAGTCGTGGACCGCTTCAAGGTGCGCGAGGACCTCAAGCAGCGCCTGGCCGACTCGCTGGAGACCGCGCTGGAACTCGCTGACGGCATGGCCAAGGTGGCCTACATGGACGAGTCGCAGGAGGACATCATCTTCTCCGCCAAGTTCGCCTGTCCCGTCTGCGGCTACTCGTTGGCGGAGCTGGAACCTCGCATCTTCTCCTTCAACAACCCGGCCGGCGCCTGCCCCACCTGCGACGGCCTCGGCGTGCACCAGTTCTTTGATCCAAGTCGGGTCGTCCACCACCCCGAATCGAGTCTGTCCGAGGGGGCGATACGCGGCTGGGACCGACGCAATGCCTATTACTACCAGTTGCTCACCTCGCTCGCCGAGCACTTCGATTTCGATGTCGACAGACCCTTCGGCAAGCTGCCCAAGAAGATCCGCGACACCATTCTCTCTGTCTCTTCTCTACATCTCCGAGCCCACGAGACTA
>JABURT010000181.1 GCA_014762495.1 Gammaproteobacteria bacterium
TGTATGTCACCGATGCCGATGATGCTATTGTCGCCTACGACAAGCGTAGCGGGTCCCCCGTCTGGCGTAATGAGTCGCTAAAGGCACGTGATGTTACCGCTCCGGCCCTTGTCGGCGAATATCTAGTCGTCGGTGACTTCGAAGGCTATGTCCATGTCCTGGACAGGAAAGACGGTAAGATCCTGGCGCGCGATTCCGATACCCTGTACGAGCTGAGCTACAGTCGTAGCCTGGGCCGTACCCGAGTAGAGAGTAGTCGAACCAAAGTCGGGATCCTGGCGCCTCCCCTGGTCATCGGCAATACCGTCTATGTCTACCGTCGCAATGGCCGCGTGAGCGCCCTGGCCCTACCGAAATAGAGTCTATGAAACCCGTCATCGCCCTGGTCGGCCGTCCCAACGTGGGCAAGTCGACACTTTTTAACCGCCTTACCGGTACCCGCGACGCCCTGGTGGCCGACCAACCGGGGCTGACCCGTGACCGTAAGTATGGTGATGTCAGCTACCAGGAGCGGAACTTTATTCTCATCGATACCGGAGGCCTCAGTGGTGAGGATGAGGGCATCGATGTCGATATGGCACGCCAGTCGTGGCAGGCCGTGGAAGAGGCCGACCGGGTGATGTTCCTGGTGGATGGACGTGAGGGGCTCAGTGCCGCCGATGAGGCCATCGGCCAACGCCTGCGCCAGAGCGGCAAGGCCGTGACCGTGGTGGTCAATAAATCCGAGGGGCTCAATCCAGCCATGGTGTCGGCCGAGTTCCATGCCCTGGGACAGGGCGACCCGGTAGCCATTTCCGCCGAGCATGGGCATGGCATTCAACGTCTGATCACAGAGCTCTTGCCCGAGCCCAATCCCGAGCCCGATGACGACGTGGATGATGAGAGCGGTATCAAGGTCGCCATCATCGGTCGGCCCAATGTTGGGAAATCGACCCTGGTCAACCGCATCATGGGTGAGGAGCGGGTCGTGGTGTTCGACATGCCCGGTACCACCCGAGATTCTATCTTCATCCCCTTTGAACGCGACGGACAGCGTTATACCCTCATCGATACCGCCGGTGTTCGGCGACGTGCGCGCATCAAGGAGGCCATCGAAAAGTTCAGTATCATCAAGAGTCTGCAGGCCATCGAGGCGGCCAATGTGGTGATCATGGTACTGGATGCACAAGAGGGGATTAGCGACCAGGATGCGCACCTGCTGGGGTTTGCCATGGACCAGGGCAGGGCATTGGTAATGGCGGTGAACAAGTGGGACAACCTGGAGCCCAATCAAAAGGACAAGGTCAAACGCGAGCTGGATCTCAAGCTTCCCTTTCTTGGATTTGCCAAGGTCCATTTCATTTCCGCCCTGCACGGTACCGGTGTGGGCGATCTGTTTGGCTCGGTCATCAGGGCCTATCGTTCGGCCACCCGAAAGTTTTCGACCCCCGATCTGACGCGCACCCTCGAGGCCCTGGTGCAGCAACACCAGCCACCGCTGGTGAAGGGGCGACGAATCAAACTGCGCTATGCCCACCAGGGCGGCAGAAATCCTCCGCTCATCGTGATTCACGGCAATCAGACCAGCTCGATCCCCGATGCCTATCGCCGCTATCTCATGAATGCCTTCATGAAGGATTTGCGTCTGGAGGGCACGCCGCTGCGCATTGAGTTCAAGTCCGGCGATAACCCCTTCAAGGGCAAGGTCAACAAGCTCAGCAAGCGTCAGCAGGAGCGCAAAAAACGCCTGGTGGGCTTCATCAAGAAGAAAGAGAAACAGAAAAAACGTCGACAGAAGCGCGATTAAGCCTGCCACCGCCCTGGTGATCCGCCAGGGAGATATCCATAACTAATTGAATATAAGTGATATTTTCTATATTAGAGAATTGTGTTGCAATTTACATAAAGAATAATGATAATGCTTCTCGTTTAGATTATTTGTTGTGTTTGTAGAGGAGCAAGAAATGCCCAACATGATTTCCAAGGCGTTGGCACTGCCCGCGCTGATCACCCTGTCCATGAGCCTGCCCGCACAGGCGCAATCCGATGTCGAACTCGGCGGCTATGGCGAGATGCATTACAACAACCTGGCAGATGGGACTCGAAAGCTGGACTTCCATCGCTTCGTTCTCTTTTTCGGTCACGAATGGAATGACAGCACTCGCTTCTTCTCTGAACTGGAAATCGAACATGCCCTGGCAGGCGAATCCCAACCCGGTGAAGTTGAGCTTGAGCAGGCCTATGTCGAAATCGATCTCAACGATAAACTGAGTACACAAAGCGGCGTCTTTCTCCTGCCCATCGGCATACTCAATGAAACCCACGAGCCGGATACTTTCTATGGTGTTGAGCGTAACCCGGTCGAGAAGAACATCATCCCCACAACCTGGTGGGAAGGCGGTTTTGGTATTAATGGCCGTGCCGGTATGGCCACCAGTTATAGTCTCCACGTCCACTCAGGGCTCCTGGTCGATCCGACAAGCTTTAATATCCGCAGCGGCCGTCAAAAAGTGGCCAATGCCAACACCGGCTCGTTGGCCTATACCGCCTCAATGAGCTGGAGAGGGGTCCCCGGCATGGAGATCGGTGCCGCCTTGCAAATGCAGGACGATATCACCCAGGGCGCCAGTCCTACACCGGCCAGCCTGACAGAGTTCCATATCGATATGGAAAAGGGCAGCTTTGGTCTGCGTGCACTCTATGCCGGGTGGCAATTGAACAGTGCCGCAGCTCGTGCACTGAACAAGGATCAGCAGAGCGGGTATTACCTTGAGCCTTCCTACAAATTCAGCAAAAAGTTTGGCATCTTTGCCCGCATGAATAGCTGGGACAATTCCTCAGGAACCGCCACCAACACTCAGATGGATTACGGCATCAACTACTGGCCTCATCCTAAGGTTGCCTTCAAGTTTGATGTGCAGGATCACAGTGACGACACCAAAGATGGTTTCAATCTGGGGGTTGGTTACCAGTTCTGATCAGCAATTGGTTTAACTCTGAGTGTGGGAGATGTTTTATGGCATCTCCCTGTTTTTGTATTGGGAAGCATAATGCGTAGACGAATTTCCTTATTACTGATATCGCTAACTATCATGGGGTCGGTTTTCGCCAGGGGGGTGTATCAAGCACCGATGGATTTCCTTGCCGAGAGCTTTCATGGTGAGGTGCCGGAATCCTCTCTCTTGCTGATCGATACTTCCTTGGAAGCGTCTGTAAAGCAGATCCTGGGGCACCGTTATGAAAGTCAGCGTATCCGTTACTGGCGTGAAGAGGGACGTACTGCCTGGATACTTCAGGAGGTCGGCAAGACCAAACCCATTACCGTTGGCATCGTGGTGAATCAGGGGAAGCTGGAAAGGGTAAAGGTCCTGGTGTTCCGTGAGTCACGTGGTTGGGAGGTGCGCTATCCATTTTTCACCGATCAGTTTATCGGTGCATCGCTTACCGAATCCGCCGAACTGGATAAGACAATCGACGGTGTCACCGGTGCGACACTTTCGGTCAGTGCCTTAACCCGATTAGCAAGGCTGGCTATTCTGTTGCACAAAGAAAGCGAGAAATAGGATGCATCGAGTCGTACTGAGATTTCTGTTTAGCCTGCATCGCCGTGTCGGTGTGAGCCTGCTTATATTTATTATTCTATTGTCCGTGAGCGGCATCATGCTTAACCATACCGAATCGTTCCACTTGGACGAGCGCTATGTGCAACAGGGCTGGATATTGAAATTGTATGGAATTCAAACCGCCGATCCCGACACGGTCTACACTGTCGATGAACATTATCTGTTCGCGTTGGATGGTGATCTCTATCTGGATTCTGAAGCAATTGCCTCGGGTTTCGGGAAACTTATTGGCGCGATGCGGATTGCTGAGACACTCTTTGTTGTCTCTGACAATAAAATCCTGCTGTTAAGCGATAATGGTGATGTGCTGGAGCAGATTGACGGTCTGTTACTGGGGGTCTTCGGTACCATCGATGGCCTCGGCAAGAGTGGGAATAAACTGATCCTGTCCATTGAAGGACGCGCGCAGAAACTGGATATTGAGAGTCTGAGACTGACACACATAGAGGACTCATCAAGGGTGACCTGGGCGCGTGCCACCGCATTGAACGATACCATGAGGGACGAACTTCCCGAACAAGTGCCGAGACATGCCCTGAGCTGGGAGCGTGTCATTCTTGATTTGCACAGTGGACGAATCGTCGGTGGCTGGGGCGTGTGGTTCATGGACCTGGTGGCCATTCTGCTCATTACCCTGTCCCTGGCTGGGGCCATACTGTGGTATCAGCGTATCAGCCGCAGCAAGGCGCGTTGAGGTCTACCAGGCGCCGAGTATCGTCCCCATCAGTACGATGTGTACGATGCGATAGCCACCAGTGATTAAGAGTAATTTAATGGGTGTGGCGGCAAACAGGTGATCGGCGTACATACTGGTGCCGAGTAAGCCGATAGATGCGATAAGGGAAACGTAAAAACCTTCCCAGGCCGTCTGTGCCCCCGTTATGGCGAGCAGCCAGGCCAGGACGATGGCGGTGAGCAGGGTGGCGAAGAAGTTGAGGCTCATGGCCCGTACGGGGCTACCCAGCTCTTCGGGTGTCTTTCCAAGTGCCGACATCCAGGCATTGCCGAATAATTTGGGCATATACCAGATCGCACCCAGAGCGTACGCGACGACGGTCGCCACCAGTATCGCGACTATGTTGAACTGAACCATCTGCTCCATCTTGTCCTTCCTGTGTTTCTTAATTTAGGCAAGCATAGTCGCTTATTCAGTCGCTTGCATGAACAACTCAGGGTCGACCCGTGAATTATTGAGGCTCACGGTCCAGTGCAGATGGGGCCCGGTGACACGCCCGGTCATACCCACCTTTGCCACGGTCTCGCCAACGCTTACCTCCTGGCCTTCCACCACATCGATGTCACTCAGGTGGCAGAACATGGAGACCAGGCCCTGGCCATGGTCGATAAATACGGTCCTTCCATTAAAGAAGTAATCGCCGATGGTGATGACCTTACCATCGGCCGGCGCGATGACGGCCTGTCCCTCGGGGGCGGCGATGTCCATACCGCTGTGGGGGCGGCGTGGTTGATCGTTAAAGAAGCGGCGCAGGCCAAAGGAGCTGGAGCGTATGCCCTTTGTCGGCTGAGCAAAGCCGGCGGGTATGGCAAAGGAATCGTTCCAGTTCTTAAAGGCCTTGCGAATGATCTTGACCTCCTTGCGAATGCGCTTGAGGTCCTCGGCAGTGGGATTGACCATGCGTTTGTTCTTGATGGTCAAGCGCTGTTCGGCATACTGCTTGTCATTAATCACGAATTTGATCGAATAGTTTCTGGGATTGGTACGAACCTTTATCTTGGCCTGACCTGGACTGGCCGAGAGAGGGATACCGACGATGGCTTGCCAACCCGATTCTCCTTGATGGACCATGACCGGATTGCCGCGATAGCTGACCTCGGGACGAGAATCGCCATCATACTTTAAATCAACAATGGCCACGCCGCCAGGAACCGGACTGTGTTGCGGCAGGGCATGACTGACAGGTATGGACAGGAGAAGGGTGATAAACAGAACTAGGGTGTTGAATCTCATAATACTAATCATCTGACTCTATGGCATCGACCGTACATTGCAGTCGACCCTTGTGAAGTTTGGCCTCTATGGTATCACCGGCAGAGACCGTGGAGCTGTCTTTGATTATCTTACCATCTTCACCGTCTCTTATGATGGCAAACCCTCGAGCCAGCACGGCAAGGGGGCTGACGGCATCCAGCGCCCGGACCAGTGATTGCAGGCGTCGGTTGCGCGATTCAGAGCCGTAGTGCATGGCCTTGTGTAGCCGAGCATGCAATTGAATGACACGCTCCTGCTGGCGCCCGATATGCAGGGCCGGGCTGTTCTGGCGCAGGCGATGGCTCAAGTGTTCCAGGCGTGTGTTTGCCCGCTGTAGCGATAGTTCCTGGTTGCGGTGAAGGCGGGATTCCAGCTCATCGATGCGCTGCGCGAGTTCTTGCAGACGCTGGCCGGGGTGGCGCAGGCGCTTGCCAAGGTGGTGCAGGCGATCCTCGTGACGCCTGAGTGTGCCAGTCATGGCGGCACCGAGACGCCCTTGCAGGGTGGTCAGTTTCCGCAGCAGCTCGGCACCGTCGGGGCTGAGCGTTTCGGCTGCCGCCGAGGGGGTGGGGGCACGCAGATCGGCGACAAAATCGGCGATGGTGAAATCGATTTCATGGCCCACGGCCGAGACCACCGGCAGATTCGACTCATAGATGGCGCGGGCCACGATCTCTTCGTTAAAGGCCCACAGGTCCTCCAGTGAGCCACCGCCGCGGCCGACGATGAGCACGTCACACTCGGCGCGTCGGTTGGCAAGGCCAATGGCGCGGGCGATCTGGGCGGCGGCCGTCTCACCCTGCACCTGCACCGGGTAGAGCACCACCTCGATGGCAGGAAATCGTCTTTTCAGTACGGTGAGGATGTCGCGAATGGCGGCCCCGGTGGGGGAGGTGACCACACCGATACGCTGCGGTGTTCGCGGCAGGGCCTGCTTGTGGGCGGCCTCAAACAGGCCCTGCTCGGCGAGTTTCTTCTTCAGCGCCTCGTAGGCACGCTGCAGGGCGCCGGCACCTGCCTCCTCCATGTGCTCGGCGATGAGCTGGAAGTTGCCGCGCGGCTCGTACAGGCTGACCTTGGCACGCACCAGTACCTGCATCCCCTCCTCGGGGGTGAAGTCGAGGTGGATGTTGCGATTGCGGAACATGGCTGCCTGCACTGCGGCATCACGGTCCTTGAGTGTGAAATAGAGGTGGCCTGAGCGAGCGTGGGTGATGTTTGAGAGCTCGCCTTCCACCCATACCAGCGGGAAGGAGGATTCCAGCAGTCGTTTGGTCTCGCGGTTGAGTTCGGAGACGGAGAGGACACTGCGCTGGGATTGCTTGCCGGTGGCGAGGGTCATACTGAATTCATGTTGATCAAGGTTTGGACCATTTTAACGCAGGGCAATAAAAAAGGCAGGTATCAACCGGCCTTTTTATGAAGCAGTTCCAACGGGTCTTAGAAAGCAGGACCGGCGTTGGC
>JABURT010000217.1 GCA_014762495.1 Gammaproteobacteria bacterium
CCCGCCCAACCCTACAATGGCGAGATGAACAAGGAGTTGATGTACTCCCTGATGCTCGCCGAGTTGGCCGTCAAGCGCGAACGCTATGACGTGGCGGTGACACACTACCTTGCCGCCGCCCGTTACACCCGTGAGGGTGACATAGCCGAGCGCGCCACCCGCGTGGCCTTTTTCGCCCGCGCCGACAAGGCGGCGCTGGAAGCGGCGCAAATCTGGGAGCGAGCCGAACCCGAAAACCCCGAAATCGCACAGGTTCTGGCCCTGCTGTATCTGCGCGACGGTCAGATAGACACCAGCCTGGCCTATTGGAAACGCATCCTCAACACGCCCAACCACGCGCCCGAGCGCATCTTTCATCAAATGGCTCGCGTACTCGGTGGTGAGACGGATAAGAGCGCCGTGCTCACCCTCATGCATGCCCTGATGGCAGATTACGACGGCCTGCCCGAGGCGCACCTGGCCTATGCCAAGCTGGCCATTGAGGCCAATCGCTATGCCCTGGCCCAGTCGGAACTGGATAAAGCGCTGAAACTGAAACCGGGCTGGTGGCAGGTCCATGTGTTACGGGCTCGCGCCTATACCCAGCAGGGTGACTGGTCGAGTGCGGAGAAGTCCCTGGGCGATGCGGTCAGGGCTCGACCCGATGACAGCGAACTTCGCCTGCGCTATGCACGCTTGCTGTTCGAGAGAGGCAAGTACAAGGAAGCACGGAGTCAGTTTAAGGTCTTGCTCAAGCTCCGGCCTAAAGATGCCGATGTGCGCTTTGCCCTGGGCATCCTGCAAGTGCAGCTGGGCGAGCTGGAAAGGGCCGAGGCACAGTTCAAATACCTGATTTCCAAGGGGCAGCGGGTGGATGACGCCAGCTTCTACCTCGGTAATCTGGCCGAACGACGAGGTGAGCTGGAGCAGGCGCGTCACTGGTACGGTCAGGTGCGTCGGGGCGAAAACGTCTATTCCGCGGTACGTCGCCTGGTGTTCATCATTAGCAGGCAGGACGGCCTGGACCAGGCCCTTGCCTATCTCAGCCGGCTGTCATCGGAAAGCGCCAGCGATGCCGTGCGTCTGTTGATGCTCAAGGGCGAGTTATTGACCGAGGCCGGCCAGTACCAGCGCTCGTTTGAGCACTATAGCCGAGCCCTGCAGGAGTATCCCCAGACGGTGGACCTGCTCTATTCGCGAGCCATGGTGGCGGAGCGGCTGGGCAAGCTCGATGTGCTGGAGAGCGACCTGCGCGAAATCATTCGCAATGACCCGGACAATGCCGATGCCCTCAATGCATTAGGCTATACCCTGGCGGATCGTACCGACCGCTACAAGGAGGCGCTGCGCCTGATCAAGCGCGCCCTTGAGTTAAAGCCCAACAATGGCCCGATCATGGACAGCATGGGTTGGGTCTTGTACAAACTCGGCCGGAACGAGGATGCGCTCAAGTATCTAAGCCGTGCCTATCAGATATTGCGCGATGGTGAAGTGGCGGCTCATCTTGGCGAGGTGTACTGGGAAAGCGGTGAAAAACAAAAGGCCGAGGCCGTGTGGAATGAAGCCTTGAAGAATGAACCCGACAATGAGGTACTGAAGCGAACCATGGAAAAGTACCTGCCATGAAGCGCCTTCTCGTTTTAATCATGACCAGCGTCCTCGGGGCCTGTAGCACGCCGGGGCCCCTACCTCCGGTCAGCGATGCCGGTCAGGCCTGGGAGCGGCACAGCCAGCGCATGAGCGCCATCGACGAGTGGGACATAGAGGGCCGTATCGCGATTCGCAGTTATGATGATGCAGTCAATGCCAATCTGCGCTGGCAGCAGGAGGGTGATCGCTACCGAATCCTGTTGAGTGGGCCATTTGGCCAGGGCGCTGTCTCGCTGCGCGGCGAGCCGGGTATCGTCCGCCTCCAGACCAATGAAGAGGATGCCGTCGCCGACAATGCCGAAACCCTGCTTTATCAATACACCGGTTTACTGGTGCCTATTGAGTCCTTGAAATACTGGATCCGGGGCCTGCCTGAACCCCAGCAGGCAGGTCGTCAGACCCTCGACCCGCAGGGCCGGCTGGCGGGTCTGCAACAAGACCGCTGGAAGGTACGATTTCGTGCCTACAACCAGGTGGACGGGCATCAAATGCCGGTGAAGGTCTTTGTCGATAACCATCAGCTCAGTGTGCGCATTGTCATCGACAAATGGTCGCTACCCGCCTCATGAAGGGGGCGGGCCTGTCCTGGCCGGCCCCGGCCAAGCTCAATTTGTTCCTGCACATCACGGGTCGGCGTGAGGATGGCTACCATCTCCTGCAAACCGTGTTTCAGATCCTCGATACGGGTGATGCACTCGGGTTCGAAATCCGCGAAGATGGTTGCATTGAGCGCGAGTACGAAATGGCGGGGGTCGCCGAGGACCGTGATCTCATCCTGCGCGCCGCGCGCCTGCTGCAACAGCATGCCAGATGTCCGCTGGGTGCCGACATCCGGCTGGAAAAGCGTCTGCCCATGGGCGGTGGGCTAGGCGGGGGCAGCTCCGATGCCGCCACCACCCTGGTGGCACTCAACCGTATCTGGGGACTGGGTCTGGACGCCGAGGAACTGGCCCAGCTCGGATTGCAACTGGGTGCCGATGTGCCGGTATTCGTACACGGACACACCGCCTGGGGCGAGGGCGTAGGCGAATCCCTGGTGCCCATCGAGCTCGACCAACACTGGTATCTGGTGGTGGTACCTGAGATAACTGTCTCTACCGCAGAGATTTTTTCGGCCCCGGAATTGATACGAGATACGCCAGCCATTACAATACGCGACTTTCTCGACGGGCATCCTGTGGCCAATACCCTCCAGGAGGTGGTGGCCGAGCGTTATCCGCCCGTGGCCGAGGCCCTGAACTGGCTACAGCAGTACCGCCCGGCGCGTATGACCGGCAGTGGTGCCTGTGTCTTCGCCCGTTTCGAGGATAGCGATACCGCCCAGGGGGTGTTGTCGCAGCTACCCGAGAGGTGGCAGGGATTTGTGGCGAGGGGGCTCAACCGCTCTCCCTTGCTGGATGTGGCCGAGTCATACCGGTCGAATAGATAAGCGTTTTCTTGGGCCGTCGCCAAGCGGTAAGGCAACGGGTTTTGATCCCGTCATGCGCAGGTTCGAATCCTGCCGGCCCAGCCATATACCATTCGCGATAGCGGATAAAATTGGACGGCAGGATGAGAACCGTAAAGGTTCGACGGCCGACCAGCGGGAGGCCGAACAGTGGAGCCTCAGCGACGCTGGCCCGAAGGGCGAGGGCGTCAGCCCGAGTAATCCTGCCGGCCCAGCCATTTTTTGCATTTGCCTTTGGTGGATGCGCCTGAACACTGAGTTAACCGGAAGTGGGCATGCGAAACCAAGACAGCGATCCTGACCGCAAGATGATGGTATTCAGCGGCAACGCGAATACGAAACTGGCCCAGGATATCGCCTATTATCTTCGCATTAAGCTGGGCAAGGCCATCGTCGGGAAGTTTAGCGATGGCGAAGTCCAGGTGGAGATCATGGAAAACGTCCGTGGTAAGGACGTCTTCATCGTGCAGCCTACCTGCCATCCCACCAACGATAACCTGATGGAATTGTTGGTGATGATCGATGCCATGCGCCGAGCCTCGGCGGCCCGCGTCACAGCGGTGATTCCCTATTTCGGCTATGCCCGTCAGGATCGCCGGCCGCGCTCGGCGCGCGTGCCGATTACCGCCAAGGTCGTGGCCAATATGCTCGAAGCGGTAGGCGCCGACCGCCTGCTCACCGTGGACCTGCACGCCGATCAGATCCAGGGCTTCTTCAATATGCCGGTGGATAATGTCTATGCCTCGCCCATCCTGCTGGGCGATGTATGGCGCCAGAAGTATCCCAACCTCATCGTGGTGTCGCCCGATGTGGGGGGCGTGGTTAGGGCCCGGGCCCTGGCCAAGCGCCTGGATGATGCCGAACTGGCCATCATCGACAAGCGCCGTCCCAAGGCCAATGTGGCCAGGATTATGAATATCATCGGCGAGGTGGAAGGTCGCACCTGTGTCATGATCGATGACCTGGTCGATACCGCCGGTACCCTGTGCAAGGCTGCCGGTGCGTTGAAGGAGCACGGAGCGGAGAAGGTGGTCGCCTACATCACCCATCCGGTTTTGTCCGGGCCGGCGATCGAGAACATAGAGAATTCACTGCTGGATGAGCTGGTCGTGACCGACACCATCCCGCTCAATGACGGGCCGCGCTCCTGCGACAAGATTCGCGTGTTGAGCATGGCCGAGATGCTGGCTGAAACCATTCGCCGCATCAGCAATGAAGAATCCGTCAGCTCCATGTACATGGATTAATTTCCTGTCCCTGGAACTGGCAGACGGTGCCGACCCTGGTCGCGGGGAAGGCAAGGACCGCTTCGGTGGTCCATGTGTAAAACCCATTGGAGACAACCATGAGTACATTTGTTGTTAATGCTGAAGCCCGTGATGACATGGGGAAAGGTGCGAGCCGCCGCCTGCGTCATCAGGGCATGGTGCCCGCGGTGATCTACGGTGCCGACAAGGACCCCGTAGCCATCAGCGTGAACCATAACGAGATGGCGAAGCACCTCGAAGAGGAGGCCTTCTACTCTCACATCCTTACCATCAAAACCCCGGCCGGTGACGAAAAGGCAATCCTCAAGGACCTGCAGCGTCATCCCGCCAAGCCCATCCTGTTGCATGCCGACTTTCTGCGCATCGACGAGAAGACCAAGCTACGTGTCAACGTACCGGTACACTTCGTTGGTGAAGACGTGGCGCCTGGTGTGAAGGCGGGCGGTGTTCTGACCCGTAACCTGAACGAAGTGGAAGTTCAGTGTCTGCCCAAGGATCTGCCCGAGTACATCGAGGCCGATGTCTCCACCATGGAGATGGGCGATTCCGTGCACCTGACCGAGCTCAAGCTGCCTGCAGGCGTTGAGATCCTCGAACTGCTGCATGGTGAAGGTCATGACCAGGCCGTTGCCACCATTGCTTCCACCCGTGCCTCCCTCGAAACCGAGGAGACCGAGGAAGCGGAAGGTGAATCCGAGGAAGAGGGCGGCGAGGAGTAATCCCGCCGCTGGCAGACTCGGAGTTAACCGGCGTTGTCGTCGCGTACCCAGCTTATTGTCGGTCTGGGGAATCCCGGTCCGGAGTACGAGGATACCCGGCACAACGCCGGTTTTTGGTTTGTGGACCAGCTCGCGCGTCGTCTTGGCGCAGGGCTACGTAATGAGAACAAGTTTCACGGCGAGGCCGGCAAGGCCATTGTCGAACATCGGGACGTGTGGTTGCTCAAACCCATGACCTTCATGAACCGCAGCGGTCAATCCGTGGCGGCGCTGGCCCGGTTCTATAAGATCGAACCGGAACACATTCTCGTGGTGCACGATGAGCTGGATATTCCTCCGGGTGATATTCGACTGAAGAAGGGTGGCGGTCACGGCGGTCATAACGGTCTGCGCGATATCATCACGCATCTCGGGAGCAAGGAATTCATGCGCCTGCGCGTGGGGATCGGCCATCCCGGCAATGCGAAACAGGTGGCTAGCTACGTCTTGAAAAAGCCCTCGCAGGATGATCGCATATCGATCGAGAATGCCCTGGATGCGGCAGAGAGCGAGATCGCCGACATCGTCAAGGGTGAACATCAACTGGTCATGAACCGGTTGCACACAAAATAGGTCTGAACGGCACTTTATCGTGTCGTTTGGCTTCACTAGAAGCAGAATTGGAAATCTGAAGATGGGAATCAAGTGCGGTATCGTCGGTCTGCCCAATGTCGGCAAATCCACCCTGTTTAATGCCCTCACCAAGGCCGAGATCCAGGCGGAGAATTATCCCTTCTGTACCATCGAACCCAATGTCGGGGTGGTGCCGGTACCGGATCCTCGTCTTGACGCCCTGGCGGGTATCGTCAAGCCGCAACAGGTCATACCCACTACCATGGAGTTCGTCGATATCGCAGGCCTGGTAGAGGGGGCCTCCAAGGGCGAGGGCCTGGGCAACAAGTTCCTCGCCAATATCCGTGAGACCGATGCCATCGCGCACGTGGTGCGTTGTTTCGTCAATGACGACGTGGTGCACGTGGCCGGCAAGGTGGACCCGCTAAGCGATATCGAGATCATCAATACCGAGCTGGCGCTGGCCGACATGGAAAGCGTGGAAAAGGCGCTGACCAAGAACCAGAAGGTCGCCAAGAGCGGTGATAAGACGGCCAAGGCCATGGTTGCCTTACTGGAGAAGGTAAAGGCCGAGCTGGATGAGGGCAAGCCGGTACGCGGCATGGGACTGGACGAGGATGAGCGCAAGATGCTCTACGAACTGCACCTGCTCACCATCAAGCCCACCATGTACATCGCCAATGTCTCCGATGATGGCTTCAGGGACAATCCATTACTGGACAAGGTACAGCAACTGGCAGACTCCGAGGGCTCCATCGTGGTACCGGTGTGTGCCGCCATCGAGGCCGAGCTGGCCGATATGGAAGTGGAAGATCAGGCCGAGTTCCTGGCCGAGATGGGGCAGGAAGAGCCGGGCCTGCATCGGGTCATCCGCGCCGGTTACAAGCTGCTGGGTCTGCAGACCTATTTCACCGCCGGGGTGAAGGAGGTGCGCGCCTGGACCGTCAAGATTGGGGCCACCGCCCCCGAGGCGGCCGGTGTCATCCATACCGATTTTCAGAAGGGCTTTATCCGCGCCGAGGTCACCGCCTACGAGGATTTCATCCAGTATCAGGGCGAACAGGGGGCCAAGGAAGCCGGTAAGCTGCGACTGGAGGGCAAGGAGTATATTGTGCAGGATGGCGACGTCATGCACTTTCGCTTCAACGTCTGATTCATCCGCTAAAGCGGCGCTGAAATCCGCTCTAAATACTCATTTACGTCTTGTAGATGCTGCTGTTTCGCAGATTTCCGCCTGGCCAGCGCCATGGGTTTGGGGATGGCCTTAACTTGACAAGGCACCCCCGACACGACAAAATGCGCGCTTCCAAATTCGTGGCTATGTAGCTCAGCTGGTTAGAGCACATCACTCATAATGATGGGGTCCCCTGTTCGAA
>JABURT010000168.1 GCA_014762495.1 Gammaproteobacteria bacterium
AGCAACAGGCGACGTGTGTCGGATAACACGCGGCTGAGGAATGTTGTAAAGCGGGCGCCGTCGGCACCGTCGATGACGCGATGGTCATAGGACAGCGACAGCGGCAGCATCAGGCGTGGTTCGAATTCCTCGCCGTTCCAGACCGGTTGCATCTTCGAACGCGAGACACCGAGGATGGCCACCTCCGGCGCGTTGACGATGGGGGTGAACATGGTGCCGCCGATGCCGCCCAGGCTGGAGATGGTGAAGCTGCCGCCCTGCATGTCGGAGGGCTTAAGCTTCTTGTCGCGGGCCTTGACGCTGATCTCGCCCAGCTCGACGGCCAGGTCCACCAGTGACTTGTGGTCGACGTCGCGCACCACCGGTACTACCAGGCCGTCGGGGGTGTCCACGGCGATACCGATGTTGAAATAGTTCTTCATCACCAGATTCTCGCCGGTGGCGTCCAGCGAGGAGTTGAAGCGCGGGTACTGCTTCAGTGCCGAGACCACCGCCTTCATCATAAATACCAGCGGGGTGATGCGGATACCCTTCTCGCGGTACTCGGCGGCCATCTCCTTGCGGAAGGCCTCCATGTCGGTGATGTCGGCCTCGTCGAACTGGGTGACGTGGGGAATGGTGACCCAGTTGCGGTGCAGGAACTCGCCGGTGAGCTTGTTGATCTTGGTCAGCGGCTTGGTCTCGACCTCGCCCCACTGGCTGAAATCGATCTCCGGCATGGGCGCGACGCCCAGACCGCCGCCGGCGGGCTGGGAGAGGGCGCGCTTGACGAAGCCCTGCACGTCCTCCTTGCTGATGCGGCCCTTGCGACCGGAGCCTTCCACCTTGTTCAGATCCACGCCCAGCTCGCGGGCGAACTTACGTACGCCGGGTGAGGCATGGGCCTTGGAAAAACTGGTGACGTCCATTTGCGCCGTGGGCGACTGGCGCGTCGGCGCCGACGTTGATTTGGGGGCCTCGGCGGCGGCCGGTGTCGGCGCTGGGGCTTGTGTTGTCTGTTCCTCTTGCGGGGCTTCCGTTTCGGCCGGGGTTGACTCCGGCTCCTGTGACCCGGTGGAAGCGTCGGCCTCGGCGGGCTCGAGGATCATCATGAGGGTCCCTTCGGAGACGTTGTCGCCGACCTTGATCTTCATCTCCTTGATCACGCCCGCTTCCGGGGCCGGGATCTCCATCGCCGCCTTTTCCGACTCCACCGTGATCAGGGAGTCCTCGGCCTTGATGCTGTCGCCTTCCTTGACCAGCACCTCGATGACCTCCACGTCGGAGAAGTCGCCGATATCCGGTACAAAAATCTCTTTTGCCATGCTCGTCGCTCCCCCTTACGCGTACAACGGGTTGATTTTGTCGGGATTGATGCCGTACTTCTTGATGGCCTCGTCGACCTTGCCCGCGGGCAGGTCACCGGCATCGGCCAGGGCCTTGAGCGCGGCCACGACGACATGATAACGGTCGACCTCGAAGTGCTTGCGCAGCTGGGCACGGGTATCGGAACGGCCAAAGCCGTCGGTACCGAGCACGGTAAAGTCGGCGGGCACCCATTTGCGGATCTGGTCGGCGTAGTTACGCACGTAGTCGGTGGCGGCGATCACCGGGCCGCGACGATCCTTGAGGCATTTTTCGACGTAGGAGGCCTTTTGATCCTCCAGCGGATGCAGGCGGTTCCAGCGATCGACGTCGGCGGCCTCGCGCGCCAGCTCATTGAAGCTGGTGGCGCCCCAGATGTCGGCATCCACGCCCCATTCCTCGTCCAGCATATCTGCGGCGGCGATGACCTCGCGGAAGATGGTGCCGGAGCCCATGAGCTGGACCTTCTTCTTCTTCTTGCCGCCGCCACGGAACAGGTACATGCCCTTGATGATGCCCTCTTCGGCACCCTTGGGCATGGCCGGATGAACATAGTTTTCGTTCATGGTGGTGATGTAGAAGAATACGTTTTCCTGGTTGGCATACATGCGCTGCAGGCCGTTTTGCACGATCACCGCCAGCTCATAGCTGAAGGTCGGGTCATAGCTGATGCAGTTGGGGATGGTGCCGGCCATGATCAGGCTGTGGCCGTCGTCATGTTGCAGGCCTTCACCGGCCAGGGTGGTGCGACCGGCGGTGGCGCCGATGAGGAAGCCGCGCGCCTGCATGTCGCCGGCGGCCCAGGCCAGGTCGCCGATGCGCTGGAAGCCGAACATGGAGTAATAGATATAGAACGGGATCGTATTGACGCCATGTGAGCTGTAGGCGGTGGCGGCGGCGATCCAGGAGGACATGGAACCGGCCTCGTTGATCCCCTCTTCCAGGATCTGCCCGGTCTTGTCTTCCTTGTAGAACATGATCTCCTCCTTATCCTGCGGCGTGTAGAGCTGGCCGACGGAGGAGTAGATGCCGAGCTGGCGGAACATGCCTTCCATACCGAAGGTACGCGCCTCATCGGGGACGATGGGCACGATGTTCTTGCCAATCTTCTTGTCACGGCAGAGCAGGGTCAGCATGCGCACATAGGCCATGGTGGTGGACATCTCCTTCTCGCCGCTGCCCTTGAGCAGTGTCTCGAAGGTGTCCAGGCCGGGCACCTCCAGCGGAGTGGCCAGGTTACTGCGCGCAGGCAGGTAACCGCCCAGTTCCTTGCGTCGCGCGTGCATGTACTTCATCTCCGCGCTCTCGGGATCGGGCTTGAGATAGGTGCAGGCCGCGGCCTCTTCATCGCTGAGGGGGATGTTGAAGCGATCGCGCATGTAGATCATTTCGTCGTCGGCCAGTTTTTTCTGCGAGTGGGTACGGTTCTGACCCTCACCGGCGGAGCCCATGCCGTAGCCCTTGACGGTCTGCGCCAGGATGACGGTAGGCTGACCGGTGTGCTCGGCAGCGGCCTTGTAGGCGGCGTAGACCTTGTGCGGGTCGTGACCGCCGCGGTTGAGGCGCCAGATATCGTCGTCGGTCATCTTCGAGACCATGGCCTTGAGTTCGGGATACTTGCCGAAGAAGTGCTCGCGCACGTAGGCACCGTCCTTGGATTTGTAGTTCTGCAGGTCGCCGTCAACCACCTCCAGCATGCGTTTGTGCAGCAGGCCGTCCTTGTCCTTGGCCAGCAGCGGATCCCAGTAGGAGCCCCACAGGACCTTGACGACATTCCAGCCGGCGCCGCGGAAGGTGGCCTCCAGCTCCTGCACGATCTTGCCGTTGCCACGTACCGGACCGTCCAGGCGCTGCAGGTTACAGTTGATGACCCAGGTGAGATTGTCGAGTTTTTCTCGGGACGCCAGGCCGATGGCACCGAGGGATTCGGGCTCGTCGGTTTCGCCATCGCCGAGGAAGGCCCAGACGCGGCGGTCGCGGGTATCGGCCAGGCCGCGGTCCTGCAGGTACTTCATAAAGCGTGCCTGGTAGATGGACATAATGGGACCCAGACCCATGGAGACGGTGGGGAACTGCCAGAAGTCGGGCATCAACCAGGGATGGGGATAGGAGGAGAGGCCGTTGCCGTCCACTTCCTGGCGGAACTTGTCCAGTTGCTCCTCGGTCAGGCGGCCCTCCAGGAAGGCGCGTGAATACATACCGGGCGCGGCATGGCCCTGGGCATAGATCAGGTCACCGCCGTGTTCGTGGGTGGGGGCGCGCCAGAAGTGGTTCTGGCCGACATCATATAAGGTGGCAGCGGAGGCGAAGGTGGCGATATGGCCGCCCAGCTCGGAGGCCTTGCGGTTGGCCTTGACCACCATGGCGATGGCATTCCAGCGGATGAAGGCGCGGATGCGGTCTTCGATAGCCGGGTCGCCGGGCATCTGAGGTTCCAGGTGAGGCGGAATGGTGTTCACATAGGCGGTGTTGGCGGAGAAGGGCAGATCGACACCGGAGCGACGTGCCTTTTCAATAACCTGTTCGAGCAGGAAATGAGCGCGTTCCACGCCCTCGGCGTCGATCACGGCGGCCAGGGCATCGAGCCATTCCTGGGTTTCGATGTTATCAATGTCGTTGAAGTCGGGTTGAGCGGACATGGTTCCCACCTCTCTAATGATGGTTGCCCCGCAGCGCGGGGTCGAAATAATAACGCAACATGATCCGGACTTTATCCGTCAATTGCAAACGAAAACCGCCCGTTTATGAACACTCAAAAAATATTCATTTAATTTACAAACGGTTATGAAACAAGAATATTCTGTGGCTTGTGGTATACGCCCATGGCAGCGGCCGAAATTGCCCTGTTTGGGGCGGGATACCCGCCTGATCGATGACTAATGGGCGGGTATCGATACCCGCATGAGTCGAAAATGGTCCGATTCGCCCGATAATCGGATGCTAGAAAAATATTTATATGTTTTACAATAAGATACAGAAACAGTTTTGATTCTGGTACACTCAAGGGCGTACACAATCGGCGTTCTGACTGCCCGCAGCCATGCAAGAGGGGCGGTCACGCACATCCCCGGAGTCATATCGCCATGAGCGAGCCCCATAAGCCATCAAATAACCTTGCCGGCAGCAAACAGAAAGGGCGTGACAAGACGGCTCGCATCCCCATCAAGGTGGTGCCGGCCGAGATCACACTGCCCAAGCCTCGCTGGATCCGCGCCACCACCGGCAACGGCGACCGCGTCAGCGAGTTGAAGCGGGTACTTCGAGAACACCGACTGTATACCGTGTGCGAAGAGGCCACCTGTCCCAACCTCGGTGAATGTTTTTCCAAGGGCACCGCTACCTTCATGATCATGGGCGAGCTCTGCACCCGTCGATGTCCGTTTTGTGACGTTGCCCACGGCCGTCCAGAGCCGCTGGATGTCGACGAGCCGGTCAACCTGGCCCGGACCATTCGCGACATGGGGTTGACCTACGTGGTCATCACCTCGGTGGATCGCGACGACCTGCGCGACGGCGGCGCGGATCATTTCGCCGAGTGCATCGAACGCACCCGCGAACTCTCGCCTCATATAAAGATAGAAGTTTTGACCCCGGATTTCCGTGGCCGCATGGAGCTGGCGCTGGAGAAGATGGCGCGAGCCCTGCCCGATGTCTTCAACCACAACCTTGAGACCGTGCCGCGTCTCTATAAGGCGGCTCGCCCCGGTGCCGATTATGCGTGGTCACTGGACCTGCTCAGGCGCTTCAAGGCGGCCCATCCCCACATCCCAACCAAATCGGGATTGATGGTGGGCATGGGCGAGACCAACGAGGAGATCCTGGAGGTGATGCGCGATATGCGCGCCCACGATGTCGACATGCTCACCATCGGCCAGTACCTGCAACCCAGCGAGCATCACATCGCCCTACAGCGCTATGTCACGCCGGAGGAGTTTGAGATGTTCCGCCACGAGGGCGAGAAGATGGGGTTTAGCAACGTCGCCAGCGGTCCCATGGTGCGTTCTTCCTACCACGCCGATCTACAGGCGCAGGGCAGCCGTGTGGGCTGAGACAGGTACCAGCGTTGTCACGACGGTTAAAGTCTGGGCCGCAGCAGACGTTAACAGGGTAGAGATAAACGAGAATGGCGCGCAGAGTTTCTATGAGTCGGCTGCTGATAATCATGACATTGTTGATGGTGGGCATCTTCCCCGCAGCGGGGGGAGAGCGTCATTTCTATACGCCCATCCACGACGCCGGCTGGCGCACCGACACTGGTGTGTTGCAATGCAGCCTCAGTCAGCAGATCCCCAATTTCGGCACGGTGACCTTTACCAGCTACGCCGGTGGCAATTTCACGCTTATGTACAATCTCGAGCGCGAGAAGCCGGTCCGTCCCGTGCAAAAGGCGGTGTTGAGCGCCGAACCGCCACCCTGGCGCCAGAACATCCGCGCCTCCGAGATCACTACCACGACGCTGGTACCGGGTAAGAAGGCCATTATCTTCAGTCGCGACGCCGCCCTACGCGCCCTGTACGAGCTGGAGAAAGGCATGGCGCCTACACTCCACTTTGCCGACTGGGTGGATGCCCGCGACCAGATGCGTGTCACCACCACGGCCGTGCGCCTCAAGGAGGCCCTGACCGAATTCCAGGTCTGCAGCGGTAACCTGCATCCCGACGGCTTCGAGGACGTCAATCGTCGCACCCTGTACTTCAAGCCCGACAATATCGAGCTCAATCCCAAATACTATGAGGATCTGAACCGTATCGCGGATTATGTGAAGGTGGACGACGCCATTGAGCGCGTGGTCATCAAGGGCTATGCCGATGACCGCGGCCCCGAGCAGTACAACGAAGAGCTGTCTCAAATGCGCGTCGACACCATCCGCAACTATCTACTGGATCGCGGGGTATCCGAGGGCAAACTGGTCTCCATCTACTTTGGCGAGATGCAGGCCAAGTCCAGCGGGCGCAGCGAGGACCGTCGCGTCGAAATCGAGCTGATACGCGAGTCGTCCTAGTTCTAGCGGACACAGGCCCCATCGCCCTGATAGAATATGACGCCCGCCGGGGTTCCTCCGGCGGGCGTTTTCGTTTTTATCGGAATTTCTCTTGGGAGAGACGCAATGTCTGGAAAAGACGTCAAGAAAGTCGTGCTGGCCTACTCCGGCGGCCTGGATACCTCCATCATCCTGCGCTGGCTGCAGGACGAGTATAACTGCGAGGTGGTGACCTTTACCGCCGACATCGGCCAGGGCGAGGAGGTCGAGCCGGCCCGTGCCAAGGCCGAGGCCATGGGCGTGAAGGAGATCTACATCGACGACCTCACCGAGGAGTACGCCCGCGACTTCGTCTTTCCCATGTTTCGCGCCAACACCGTCTACGAGGGCGAGTACCTGCTCGGTACCTCCATTGCGCGCCCGCTGATCGCCAAGCGCCTGGTGGAGATTGCGAAAGAGACCGGCGCCGACGCCATCTCTCACGGCGCCACCGGCAAGGGTAACGACCAGGTCCGCTTCGAGCTGGGCGCCTACGCCCTGGCCCCCGACATCAAGGTCATCGCCCCCTGGCGTGAGTGGGACTTGAACTCCCGCGAAAAGCTGATGGCCTATGCCGAGCAGCACGACATCCCGGTGGATTTCAAAAAGGCCGGCAAAAAGTCCCCCTATTCGATGGACGCCAACCTGCTGCACATCTCCTACGAGGGCGGCATCCTGGAAGATCCC
>JABURT010000198.1 GCA_014762495.1 Gammaproteobacteria bacterium
TGATATGGCCGTTGTGCTCGTGGACGATGCCGTGGACCACCGCCAGGCCCATGCCAAGGCCCTGGCCTACTTCCTTGCGCGTGTAGAAGGGATCGAACATGTGGGTGCGGGTCTCGATGTCGAGGCCCATGCCATCGTCGGTGACGTAGAGCTCGACGGCATCGTAGTCGGCGACGCTGTGGCAGGAGCTGCACTCCCCTTGCATGCGGCTGCTGCGCACGCCGATCTCGATGGTGCCCTCGTTGTCGATGGCATCGCGGGCGTTGAGGCAGAGGTTGAGCAGGACCTGTTCCATTTGCATGCTATCGATGGCTACCGGCAGGGCACCCGCGTCGAGATGGGTCGTGAGCTCGATGCGGGAGCCAAGCATGGGCTTGAGCATGATCAGGTTGTCTTCGACCACATCCTGCAGCAGTTGCGGGCTGGGCGTGGACTTGTCGCTACGCGAATAGGTCAGCATCTGCCTGACCACCGCCGCCGCACGCTCGGCGCTCTTGAATACCTCACCGAGGTATTGCTGTAGCTTTTCGTCGCCGGCCTCCTCGGCCTGCATCAGGGCCAGCTCGGTATAGCCCTTGGCCGAGGCAAGGATGTTATTGAAGTCATGGGCGATGCCACCGCTAAGACGGCCCAGGGCCTCCATCTTTTGCGCCTGCATGATCTGGCGACGGATCTGCTCCTGTTGTTGTTCGGACTCGACGCGCTCGGTGACGTCGCGGGTGACGGCGACGATCTCAATTGCATCATCGCTTTGCGGATCAATGACCGTGTTGCTTACCGTTTCCACCCAGACATAGTGGCCGTCCTTGTGACGAATGCGGTAGGTCACGACGATAGGCGTGTTCAGCTCTAGGATGGTGCCGTGCGACTGCTCAATGAGGTCGAGATCCTCGGTATGAAAGAACTCGTAGGCCGAATGGCCGAGGAGCTCTTCCTCCCTGTAACCGAGCAGACGCTCGCAGGCGGGTGAGGCATATCGATAGACCCCACTGGCATCGTGCAGCGAGATCATATCGTTGGCATATTCGGCCAGCATGCGCAGGCGCGCCTCGCTCTCCTGCAGGGCAACCTCGGCCGCCTTGCGTTCGGTCAAATCGTTGAGGGCAATGATCTGTAGGTTGGATGATATCGGCATCATGCGAAATTCGACTTCACGCACGCTGCCATCCTTACAGGTCACACTCCAGAACTGGGGGCTGATCTCACGGTTTTCCGCCTGTGCCTCGCGCACGGCAATGTCCCATCTTTGCTGTACGCGTCGTCGGTATTCGGGATCGGGATAGGCCGCCAGCCACCAGGCCTCCTGGGTCGGTATATCTTCGGGGGTCCAGCCGAAGGTTTCGACAAACTTGCGATTTAACAGCTGGACGTTACCCGAGTTGTCGCTGAGGACCTTGGCGACAGGGGACTGCTCGATGGTCTTACGCATGAGGGTCTCGCTGTCGCGCAGGGCCTCCTCGGCAAGTTTCACCTCGGTGATGTCACGCACGGCGCCGTACACGATGGGTTTATTGTCGTACTGGGTGAGGGTCAGGGTAACCTCGGCCGGGAAGTGCTCGCCCGTCAATCGACGATGCACCCATTCGAAGCGATTGAAATATTGTTCACGGGCCTGCTCGATCATGGCCAGGGACTTGGCCGTGGACGACTGGCCGTCGGGCTGGAATTCGGGTGAAAAATTCCTTGGGTGCAGTCCGAGCAGGGCCTCCTTGTCGCTGGCCCCGAACATGTGTATCGCCGCTGTATTGCAATCGATGACGCCATCATTATCGAGCAGGAAGATGGCATCCTCGCTGGCCTCGAATATCTCGCGGAACATCTGCTCGTTGTTGCGCAAGTGATTGAGCACCCGCTCACGCTCGGTGATGTCATGGGCCGTCACGGTCATGACGACTTCACCATCGATGGTTTGCTTGTAGAGGGTCGCCTCCATGATGAAGGTGGTGCCGTCCTTGCGCAGTCCCTCGACCTTACCGCGCATGTCGCGCGGCACCATCTCCTCACCGGTTGCCTTGAAGGTCTCGACATGGGCGCGGTGCGCCTCGCGGAAATTCCCCGGAATGAGGCTCTCAAGATTTGCTTCGAGCAACTCTCCCGGCGCGTAGCCGAACATGGTATGCGCCGCGGGATTGGCGAGAATGATATTGTGGTCGGGATTGATGGAGATGATGGCGTCGTCGGAGAGGTCGACTAGCCCGGTCACGCGCTCGCGATTCTCGCGCTCCTTACGCTGGCTGGCGACCAGGTAGACCGCCAGGAACAGGATCAGGAGGATGGCCACGCTGCTGAGGCTATTGAGCACCGTGCGGGTAAAGTCCAGTGGGGCATAGGCCTCGGACTTGTCCAGTTCGGTCACGATGCCCAGATTCAGGGACTCATCCCAGTGCCAGGCCCCCACCACCCGATTGCCACGATAATCCTTATAGCCATCCAGCGCCTCACCCGTCTCGCTACGCATGGCGGCCTGTGCCACTCGGTTCAGGGGCCAGCCTGACTGGTCGATCTTAAAGGGCCCGTTTTGTGACAGCTTGTCACCGGGGTCGCGCAACTCGATGTTGAGCATCGCGTCTTCGCCTGGTTCAAGCAGGCCGAGTGAAATTAGTTCAGCGGTGAAGCGACTGTTGCTCAGCATCAGGCCTTCGCGGTTGATGGCATAGGTCTCCCCGGTCTTGCCGATCTGTCCACGCTGGAAAATGTTATCGAAATCCTTGTGTGGATCGATGCGAAACAGGAAGCCGGCAATCACCTTGCCGCTCGAATCAAAGACGGGCGCGCCGACAAACAGCGTGGGCAAACCGACCACCAGGTGACCGCTGACCGGATCCGGCAGGGGGACATCCGAGACCTGAGGCAGACTGAGGACGGACCTGCCCTCCAACAATTGCTGCAAGATCTCCGGTTGTTGTTTGATGAGGTTTGGGGTGCCGATATTCTGGCGACGAAGCGAAGCCAGACTGGTGCCATCGGGGGCGATGATGAAGAAGCCCTTGTATTCTCTCGACTCCACGACGGGTTTGAGTAAGTCACGCAATTGCCCCTGCGCGCGGGCGTCGTTGAGGTCTTTTCGGTTTCGTGGTGTACCTAGCAGGGTCTGCGTATGCTCACGCACTGTAGGGTTATTGGCCCATACCTCCGCGCTGGCCCGCTCCTGTCGACTCCAGACCTTGAGTGCCTGCTGGGTGGGATTCAGAACCGATTGCAGTAGCTTACTGGTATTGAGACGTATGGATTGCTCGATGCGCTGTTGTGCATACCAGTTGGCCAAGACCACCACGGCAACCAGAATAACGGTAATGAGGTAGAGCTGTTTGTTGTGTCCCTTTAACATTCACCTATTCCAGCCGCCAGGCCATGATCATTGGCCTAGGCCACGACCTATCAAGGTAAGCATGAGCGACCACCGCAGCGCAAGCCTACTTATTCACACGCCAATAGACGCCACACTTTATTTACATTCACTGCGATATGCTACACATCGGTGCATCGTTGTGATGTGACCCTTGCCACCGATGCTTAAATCACTTCCCTATCAATAGCGTCACATGCGTTAGCATTCTGCAAGGCTTGAGTTAGCTTTCTTCACGACAGCGGCCGCTCACCCAGGGTATGGATCACCTCGACATTAAAAAATATCCCCTTGTCGTCACGCAGCGATTCCACCTCCTGCAAATGCTCGCGCTTGAATTGTTCGATGCGATCCTCATCGATTTGATTGACGAAGCCACGGAAACCGGCCCACCAGACCACGTCCCACCAGCCTTCGGCGCTGTCGAAATAATAGCCCACCTGCCTGCGTTGGTGGTGGATGTTGCTCAGACCTGCCGCCTCGTACAAGTCTCGATTGGCCGCCTCGCTGTCCAGTTGCGACCAGGCCGCCTGGGGCACGTCAACACCATAGTCCTTAAGGCGCTGCATGATGAGTTCCTGCATGGGCGACATGCTGCCCTGTGCAAAATGGGTGGTGAGCAGCCGACCGCCCGGCTTGAGCCTGGTGACGATGTGCCGCATCAGGCCGTTGAGGTCTTCAACGAAGAAGACCCCGAAACTGCAGTTAATGATGTCGAAAGCGTCTTCGGGCAGGTCCATGCGTGTCATATCCATTTGCCGAAAGTCGATATTGGAAAGCCCCATGGCCCGGGCGCGCTCACTGGCCTGTTGCAACATGCCATCGGAGAGATCGATACCGGTGACATGTCCTCGCGAAAGCTGAGCGGCCAGCAGGGTGGAGGCGAGGCCGGTCCCGGTGGCGACGTCGAGCAATTGTTCATCACCACGAAGTTGCAACAGCTCGGGCAGGCCGGCGGCGGCCTTTTCGAAAAAGCGCAGATTGCCCCGCCCGTATTCCGCGCACACGGTGTCGAAGGTCTGGCGTATAAAGGCCTTACGCCCGGCCTCGGGGTCCTCGGGGTTTTGGCTAGCGTCTTGTGTCATGGCAGAGTCCTTTATTGTGCCTGGGTAGCGCCGATGTATTGATCCAGGATGCGGTAAAAATGGGTCAGGTCGATGGGCTTGTGCAGGTAGTCCTGGAATCCGGCCGCAAGTCCCTGTTGTATATCGTGTTCGCTGGCATCGGCACTGAGTGCCACCACCGGGATATTGCGTGTGGCATCGTCGACGCGCAGCCGCTGTATCAGTTGGTAGCTGTCATCCTCTCCGGGCATGTGCAAGTTCACCAGTATCAATTTAACGTGATGTGCGCGGATCTGTTCACTGGCCTGCTCCAGATCCTTGGCTTCAACGAGCGAGATGTCCGGGCGCGTGGCGAGCAGACGCCTGACCAGGCGCAGGTTGGAAGGGTTGTGTTCGATATAGAGCATCTTGTGTGTCGCTTCACCCAATCCTGCAGCACTCATTCTGCCGGGTTCATTACTGTCTCCCTCTCGCCCCCGGGCCCTGCCAATATCGAACCAGAAACAACTGCCCTTACCCTCGGTACTGGTGAATCCCAGCGTACCGCCCATGTATTCGATCAATCGCTTACTTAGTGAGAGGCCGATGCCCGTCCCCTCTATGCTTGTTTTATCGGCACCGAGACGATCGAAGGGATCGAACACCCTGTGTTGCATGGTTTCGGGAATACCCTGCCCGTTATCGCAAATACGGATGCGATAGTGTTTCTCCTTTTCTTCGCAGGTAAACTCGATATGGCCGTCATTATGATTGTATTTCACGGCATTGGAGAGCAGGTTGAGTATGATCTGTTTGAGACGAACCCTGTCGGCCTTGGCGTACGACAACCGATCGGGCTGCTTTAATTCGATGCGTATGGATTTTTCATCCGCCAATGGCCGGATTAATGATACACACTCCTTGATCAGTTCGTTGAGTTCGATGGTCTCCAACGACAATTGCATGCGTCCGGATTCAATACGAGACAGGTCGAGGACTTCATTGATCAATTCCAATAGATGACGGCCGGCCTGCATCACCTCATTGACGTAGTCCATCTCTTCCGCATTGAGGTTACCGGAAATATTTTGCTCCAGTAGCTGGCTGAAGCCGAGTATGGCATTCATGGGCGTGCGTAACTCATGGCTCATGCGCGAGAGGAATTCGCTCTTGGAACGGCTGGCCTCTTCGGCCTGCTGCATGGCCACGATCAGGTTGCGCTCGGCCTGCTTGCGATCGCTGATATCGAGGGTATAACCGGCCATGCCAATCGGTTTACCGGCCTTGTCACGTAAAAGCGTTAGCGAGATATGGACGTCAAAGTGCTCGCCACTCTTGCGCTGCATCACGGCCTCGACCTCCAGCTCGCCATTTTGTTGCAAAGGTTCGATGATGTGACGAGCCAGGTATTCATGCTGGTCTTCGGGGTAGATCATGTTCACAGGCTGACCCAGTGACTCCACCGCGGTATAGCCGAACAGGCGCTCGGCGCCCTTGTTCCAGCCCGTGATCACCCCCTGCATATCGGTGGTAATCACCGAGTCGTGGATCTGATCAAGGATGGCACTTTGTTCCTGAATGGTGGCGGTTCGCTCCTGAACCATCACCTCAAGCTTCTCATTGAGTTGCTTGAGCCGATTTTCCTGCTCCTGCCGCTCGCTTATGTCACGAATGATGGTGGAGTAATAGAGCAGGTTGCCCTGTTCGTCGCGGTGACTGATGATGACCTGGGACACGGGGATCACATGTCCTTCTAAATCTTTGATTTCCGACTCACCGGACCAGACTCCCTGCTCGCGAACACGGGGAAAGGCCTCGTCCATTAACATCTGCACCGTGGTGTCGGGATGAAACTCGAAAATGCTAAGTTCATCAATCTCATGGTCCCACAGACCACACATGGCGCGGCCGGACTGGTTGAGGTAGAGCACTCGACCCTCGGGATCGGCTATCCCAACCAGGTCAGTGGTGGCTTCGAGTATCGATACCAGACGCTGGTAACGCTGCTCCGCCTGGACCCGGCTGGTGACATCCATGGTGGTGCCGTACATACGCAGTGGCTTGTCGTTGTCATCGAAGACGACACGCCCATTTTCCTCGACGATGCGCAGTTCATCCTCAAGATTGACGCGAAAGCGGACTTCATAAGCCTGTCGAATATGCGGGTCCATGGCACGCTCCATGGCCAGCTTGACCGCGTCGAAGTCATCCGGGTGTATCGCGGCCATGAAACGTTCGACACTGGGTTGCACGGTTTTTGGATCGTAACCAAACAGGTGAAACAACTCTCTGGACCAGGTTGCCTGACCTGTCACGATGTCCAGATTCCAGTT
This sequence comes from Gammaproteobacteria bacterium, assembly GCA_014762495.1. Taxonomy (GTDB): domain Bacteria; phylum Pseudomonadota; class Gammaproteobacteria; order Thiohalospirales; family Thiohalospiraceae; genus JABURT01. Next base: position 6,723 of record JABURT010000198.1, read on the forward strand.
GCCAATGTGTGCAATGGCCTGGGCCTCCAGCAGTAGCTCCTCGCTGCGGCGCAGCTTTCGCTCAATCCGGGTCTGCTCACTGATGTCCCGCACAATGGCAACAAAATGCGGGTTGCTGTCGTTGTTGATGTACTGAAGGAAGATTTCCACCGGTATGTCGTGACCGTCCTTGTGTCGGTGACGGGTGCGAAAGGTCAACGACCCCTTGTGCCCATCTATCAGCCGCTGGAGCAGGTTTTTAAACGTTTCTGGTCCATAATCAGGCTTGATATCAAGCGGTGTCATCTGAACAAGTTCGTCTTTGCTAA
>JABURT010000114.1 GCA_014762495.1 Gammaproteobacteria bacterium
GCTGCCGGGGCCGCTGGTGAGGATGCCTGCACCTGTCCCTACCACGAAGAAGGCGTCATGGGCGGTATGACCGTCTCCAACTTCCGTTTCGGCTAAGATTCGGGACCCCGCTCATCCATACCGCCTGATTTTTTCGCCCCGCCATTCTATAAATCTATATAAATTTCATATAGTTATAAAATTTCGACAAATACCACACAAGATGTGTGATTGAAAACTCGGGACAAGGGGCATACCTTTAACCGAGTAAATTACTCAGAAATTATCAGGAGGCCACGTAGCATGTCTACTGCATCAGACAGTGTCGACGAACTCATCAAGCGCGGGTATGAACACGGCTTCGTCACCTCCATCGAGTCCGATACCGTTGCCCCCGGGCTGGATGAAGATGTGATTCGCTTCATCTCCGCCAAGAAGGGCGAACCCGACTGGATGCTGGAGCGCCGTCTCAAGGCCTATCACTACTGGCTGGAGATGAAGGACCCCGAGTGGGCCCACGTCAAGCACCCCGACATCGACTTCCAGGCTATCTCCTATTACTCGGCGCCCAAGAAAAAAGGCGACGGCCCGCAGAGCCTGGACGAGGTGGACCCGGAACTGCTGGCCACCTATGAAAAGCTCGGGATCCCACTGGATGAACAGAAGGCCCTGGCCGGCGTGGCCGTGGACGCGGTCTTTGACAGCGTCTCGGTGGCCACCACCTTCCGCAAGGAACTGGCCGAGGCCGGCGTTATCTTTTGCTCCATTTCCGAAGCCATCCGTGACTATCCCGAACTGGTCAAGGAACACCTGGGTTCGGTGGTGCCGCATGCCGATAATTACTACGCCTGCCTCAACTCGGCGGTGTTCAGCGACGGTACCTTCGTCTACGTACCCAAGGGTGTGAAATGCCCGATGGAACTGTCCACCTATTTCCGTATCAACGAGGCCAAGACCGGCCAGTTCGAGCGTACGCTCATCATCGCCGAAGAGGGCAGTGAAGTGAGCTACCTCGAAGGCTGTACCGCCCCCATGCGCGACGAAAACCAGCTCCATGCCGCCATCGTCGAACTGGTGGCCATGAAGGACGCGCGCATCAAGTATTCCACGGTACAGAACTGGTATCCGGGCGACGCCGAGGGCCGCGGCGGGATCTACAACTTCGTCACCAAGCGCGGTGATTGCCGCGGCGACAACTCGCACATCTCCTGGACCCAGGTGGAAACCGGCTCGGCCATCACCTGGAAGTATCCCAGCTGTATCCTGCGCGGCGACAACTCGGTCGGGGAGTTCTACTCGGTGGCCGTCACCCGCGGCAAGCAGCAGGCGGATACCGGAACCAAGATGATCCATATCGGCAAGAACACCCGCAGCACCATCGTCTCCAAGGGGATCTCCGCCGGTGAAGGCCAGAACACCTATCGTGGGCTGGTGCGCATGACGCCACGGGCCGAGGACGCACGCAATCACACGCAGTGTGATTCCCTGCTGATCGGCGACAAGTGCGGGGCACACACATTCCCCTACATGGAGATCCGCAACCCCACCGCCAAGGTGGAGCACGAGGCCACCACCTCCAAGATCAGCGAGGACCAGTTGTTCTATTGCCAGCAACGCGGCCTCTCCGAGGAGGACGCGGTGTCCATGATCGTCAACGGCTTCTGCAAGGAGGTCTTCCGCGAACTGCCCATGGAATTCGCGGTGGAGGCGCAAAAACTCCTCAACGTCACCCTTGAAGGTGCGGTCGGATAGTAATTAAGGAGAGATGAACATGTTAAGCATCAAGAACCTGACAGCCAGCGTCGACGACAAACCGATCCTCAACGGCCTCGACCTGGAGGTGAAGCCCGGCGAGGTCCACGCCATCATGGGTCCCAATGGCTCGGGCAAGAGCACCCTCGCCCACATCCTCTCCGGTCGCGAGGGCTACGAGGTCACCGGCGGCGAGGTCAAATACGACGGCGAGGACCTGCTGGAACTGCCCATCGAGGAGCGTGCCCACAAGGGGGTGTTCCTGGCCATGCAGTACCCGGTGGAATTGCCCGGCGTCAACAACATGAATTTCCTGCGCGAGGCCTTGAACGCCAAACGCCGCGCCGGGGGTGAGGACGACATGGACGCGGTTACGTTCATGAAGCTCATCCGCGAGAAGGCCAAGCTGGTGCAGATGGATGAAAAATTCCTCAAACGCAGCGTCAACGTCGGCTTCTCCGGCGGCGAGAAGAAACGCAACGAGATCCTGCAGATGGCGATACTCGAGCCGCGCCTGGCGATCCTCGACGAGACCGATTCCGGTCTCGACATCGACGCCCTGCGTATCGTCTCCGAGGGCGTCAACGCCCTGCGCAGCGCCGATCGCGCCATCATACTGGTCACCCACTATCAGCGCCTGCTGGACTACATCGAGCCGGACCATGTGCACGTGCTGGCCAAGGGCCGCATCGTACGCTCCGGCGACAAGTCCCTGGCACGCGAGCTGGAAGAACGGGGCTATGGCTGGCTCGAGGAGGACGCGGCATGAGCAGCAAAACAGTCGAATCACGCAGCTGGTTCGAACAGCTGCTGCAACATGAGGCCCCGGTCACCAACGAACCGGCCGTGGTGGACGAGGAACGCCTGGCCGCCCGCGCCGCCGTGCAAGAACTTCCACTGCCCGGTCGGCGCCAGGAATTGTGGCGTTATTCCTCGGTAAGCGAGATCTTCGAGCAGAGCTTCGAACCGGCGACCGAGGATCTGGATGTCGAACTCATGGCCGAAAGCGGTGACTGGTTATTGCCGGATACACAGGCCTATCGCCTGCTGTTCGTCAACGGGCGCTTCGCCCCGGCGCTGAGCAATGTCCAGGAACTGCCCGAAGGCGTCAGGCTGGGTAGCCTGCGCACCGCCCTGCATGCCGATGCACAAAGCCTCGCCATCTGGTTCGGCCAGGCGGCGAAACACGATACGCACATCTTCACCGCGCTCAATACCGCGCTGATGCATGACGGCCTGTTCATCCACCTGGCAGCAGAGACGAAACTCGATCGCCCCATCGAGGTAATGCACCTGAACCTGGCGCCGGAAAAACCACTACTGATCCAGCCGCGTAACCTCGTGGTACTTGAGCGCGGCGCACAGGCCGAATTGACAGAGCGCTACCGCAGCAGCGGTGACTCCCACTACTTCCATAACGGGGTCAGTGAGATCGTGCTGGAGGAAGGCGCCGAGCTTGAACACTATCGCCTGCAAATGGAAAGCAATAAGGCCTATCACCTGCACCAGGGTTTTCTGGCGCAGGGCGCCAACAGCCGCTACCGCAACACCACTCTGGCCCTGGGCGGCAAGTGGTCGCGTTACGACCTGCAGGTGCGCTTCAAGGCCGAAGGTGCCGATTGCGAAACCAACGGCCTCTACCTGGTGGGCGAACACCAGCTCACCGACCAGCACCTGGACGTGTTGCACGATACCCCGCATAACAGCGGTCGCCATAACTACAAGGGCATTGCCTACAGCAGTGGCAAGGCGGTATTCGATGGCCGCATCCTGGTGGCCAAGGACGCGCAGAAGACCGACGCCCACCTCAGTAACAAGAACCTGCTGCTGAGCCGTCGTGCCGAGGTGGACACCAAGCCGCAACTGGAGATCTATGCCGACGACGTCCAGTGCTCTCACGGCACCACCGTCGGACAACTCGATCCGCAGCAACGGTTCTATCTGCAAAGCCGCGGACTTGATGCCGACACGGCGCGCAAGATGCTTTGCATCGGTTTTGCCAGCGAGGTGCTGGAGTCAATCAAACGCGAAGCCATTCGCGACTACACCCTATCGCGCATGCAAGGCGCGCTGGATAACGTGATTGAAAAATTGAACGAGCAGTAATATGAAGGGTCTATTTGCAAAACTGGGAAAGGAAACGCAAACGATGAAGGGACCGGAAGATTTCGAGGCATTGAAGACCAAGGTGGTCGATGCGCTACGCACGGTCTATGACCCCGAGATCCCGCTCAACCTGTATGACCTGGGACTCATCTACGACATCGACATCCAGGGCCATAATGATGTCACCATCACCATGACCCTGACCACGCCGCACTGCCCCGTGGCCGAGACCATGCCGGGCAAGGTACAACAGGCGGTGGCCGGTGTTGACGAGGTTAACGATGTCGACGTTAAGCTGGTATGGCAGCCGCCCTGGGACCAGACCCGTATGAGCGATGAGGCCAAACTTACCCTGGGACTGCTTTAATTAGGAGGCATTCATGAGTGTGCAATTAACAGATAAAGCCGCCAACCACGTCAACGCCATGCTCGCCAAGCGCGGACATGGGGTCGGCCTGCGCGTCGGCACGCGCAAGTCCGGCTGCACCGGTTTTGCCTACGAAGTGGACTACGCCGACGAAATCAAGGACAAGGACCAGGTCTTCGAAAGCCATGGCGTCAAGGTTATCGTCGATGAGGACTCACTGCCCATTATCGATGGCATGACCGTGGACTACGTCAAGGCCAGCATCCTGCACGAGGGTTTCGAGTTTAACAATCCGCGGGTCAAGGACATGTGCGGCTGCGGCGAATCCTTTAGCGTGTAGACAAGGCAAGTGAAATGAAAACACTGGACGAAATCGTCGACATCTTCGAGTTACTCGGCGACTGGGAACAGCGCTATGAATACCTGGTGGAACTGGGCGAACAATTACCGCCCCTGCCCGAGCAGTACCGCATCGAAGACAACAAGGTGAAGGGCTGCATGAGCCAGGTATGGGTGCAGGTCTATGAAGACGAATCCGATCCCAAGCAATTGCACTACCACGGTGACTGCGACACCGCCGTCATCAAGGGCGTCATCGCACTGCTGTTTCAGTTGGTGGATGGGCTCAGTGCCGACGCCATTGAAAAGCTGGACGTGGATGAGATCTTCGAGCGCCTTAACCTGGACGATCATCTCTCGCCCAATCGCCATGTCGGTGTCTACTCCATCGTCGAGCTGATGAAGCAGCAGGCGCGTGAACTCGAGAACAAGCGCAGCGAAGTCGCTTAAACAGAACAGAAGTATTAACGGGAGAACCACTTAATGCCCTATGCCGAACAGACCGTCACCTCCGTACACCGTTGGTCGGACCAGACCTTTACCCTCAAGGTGACACGTCCGGAAGGATTTGAATTCAAGAATGGTGAGTTTGTCATGCTGGGTCTACGTCCCGATGGCAAGCTGATCCCGCGTGCCTATTCCATCGTCTCCGCCAATGACGATGAGCAACTGGAGTTTCTCAGCATCCAGGTCCCTGACGGGCCGCTCACCAGTCAGTTGGCCCAGGTAGAGCCAGGCAATAGTGTCTGGATCAATACCAAGAGCACAGGCTCCTTGACCCTGGATCATATCGAGACCGGGCGCAATCTCTACATGATTGCCACCGGCACCGGGCTTGCGCCCTTTATCTCGCTGGTGCGCGGGGGCGAGGTCTTCGACCAGTATGATCATGTCGTATTGATTCACACGGTACGCACCGTCAGCGGTCTTGCCTACCGTGAAGAGCTGGAATCCCATGCCAGCGATAAATTTATATATCTGCCCACCGTTACACGCGAGCCCTTTGAACATCCCGAACGCGGGGCAGACTTATTCCGTAGCGGTGAGTTATTCGAGCGCCTGGGACTGCCCGAAGCCGATCCCAAATACGATCGCGTGATGCTCTGCGGTAATCCGGCCATGAACCGCGAGATGAGTGACTATCTCAACGAAAGCGGCTGGACCCAGACCAACTACAAGGGCACCGGTAACTACACCGTGGAACAGGCCTTCGTCCTGCAAAACGACGGCTCTGACGACTGACCCTCCCTGCCGTGCCCTTCCCTATCGGTGGGTACGGCTTCTAGCCAGCTCCGGTTTCATCCTCCAAAGTCCACATGTTAGGCTGGTTCCTGATCGTTTCATCAGGAATACGGGGCAGCTATGCTCAATGGATTGTTCGATTCGGTAGAAAAGCTCCACCCACGCAATATTAAATACCTCACCGATAACATGAGCCGCCTGATGAAGTCGCGGCTCTGGTTACAGGTCCTTGTGGCCATGGTACTGGGTATGATTACGGGCATCCTAATGAGCCCGGAGCTTGGGCTTGTCCCCAAGCAGACCGCCATCACCATCGGCGAATGGCTGGCCCTGCCCGGCAAGATCTTCCTGGCCTTCATACAGATGATCGTGGTACCCCTGATCCTGGCCTCCATCGTGCGCGGGATCGCAGCCGCCAGCGACATCCAGCAGCTCAAGTCCACCGGTATGTGGCTGGGGATCTATTTTCTGACGACCACCATCGCCGCGGTCATCATCGGCATCGCCCTCGGGCTCAACCTCAAACCCGGTAGTTTTGTCGATGCCCAGTCCCTGATCGCCGATGCACCGTCAGCACAAGTCCAGGCACAGACCCTCGAACAACGCGTCGAGACACTGGAGCAACAGGACCAGCCCTTCACCCTGCAAAATACGCCGGAGAAGATCACCGAGGTCCTCCCAATCAATCCGATGAACTCCATCGTTCAGGGCGACATGTTGCAGATCGTAATCTTCGCCATCGTGCTGGGCATTGGTCTACTCAGCCTGACACCGGCCTCGGCAAGGCCGTTACTGGATCTTATGGGCTCACTGCAATCCGTTAGCATGGCCATCGTCAGCATGGTCATGCGCTTCGCGCCATTGGCGGTCTTCGGCCTCCTGGCCCAGGCCATGATCAAGGCCGGTCCACAGGTCATTACCGGTCTGGGTGTCTATTCCGCGGCCGTGATCATCGGCATGGCGGTTTTACTCGGCTTCTATCTTTTAATCGTGGTTCTGCTAACCAAGCACCGTGCCCTGCCGTTCTTGAGTGCCATCAAGGAGCCCTTCCTCATGGCATTCTCCACCGACAGTTCCGCCGCCACCATGCCTATCACGGTCAAGAGCGCGGAGGAAAAGCTCAAGGTGCGCCCCTCCATCTAGCAATTCGTGGTGCCGCTAGGCGCCACCATCAACAGGGGTGGCCCCGCGCCCTACCAGGGACCTGTCTATGAAACACATCTCCGAGCACACGAGACAG
>JABURT010000190.1 GCA_014762495.1 Gammaproteobacteria bacterium
GATCGACACGCCCCCCGGCACCGCGCCCGCACGGATCGTGATGCGCCCCTCGTGCGCGCCGCCCTCGGGCAGCGCCTGCGCGGCGTTCACCAGGAGGTTGAGCACCGCCTGCACGAGGCGCTGGTCGTCTCCCACCACGCGCGGCATCGCCGAGACCTCGCGGATCAGGGTGGCGCGGTGGCGGATCTCGTTGTGGGCCATGTCGATGGCGCTCTTGAGCACGTGCGCGACGTTGACCGGCTCGGTCTTGGGCGCCTCCACCCGCGAGAAGGACTTCAGCCCACGCACGATCCGGCGCACCCGCGCCGCGCCCGCCCGCGCCTCACGCACCGCCTGGATGAGGTCCCGGGTGTCGCCGCTGCCCTCGAGCTCACCGAGCTCCTCCTCGATCACCTCGAGGTTGGCGACGACGAACGCGAGGGGGTTGTTGATCTCGTGGGCCACGCCGCCCGCGAGCGTCCCGACCGACGCCATGCGCTCGCTCTGCAGGAGCCGCTCCTGTAGCTCGTGAGCCTCGGTCACGTCCTGGAAGACCCCGAAGATCGCGCTGACGCGTCCGCCTTCCCTGCTCTCCGGCCGACCGACGGAGCGAATGTACCGCGTCGTGCCGTCGCCCCGCACCAGCCGCCGCACGATGTCGAAGGGCTCCCCACGCTCCACCGCCGCGGCCACCGCCTCCCAGACCGCCTCGCGATCCTCGGGGTGGTAGGCCTGGACCCCCTCCGCGAGGGTCGGCACGAACGAGCCCGGCGGCCGCCCGTGAATGCGGTAGACCTCGTCCGACCAGAACACGGTCTCCGCCTCCAGGTCGACGCGCCAGTGTCCGACGTGCGCGAGCTCTTCGGCCAGCTCCAGCAGTCGCGCGCGCCGCTCGCGCTCACGCGCCTTCTCGCGCAGCGCGGTCACGTCGCGGGCGCTGGCGTAGACGTGCCGTCCGTGCGGCCGCGCGTTCCACTCCAGCCAGACGTACGAGCCGTCGCGACAGCGGTAGCGATTCGCGAAGTGCAGCGTCAGCTCCCCCGCGCCGAGCTTGGACATCTCCGCGAGCGTCGCCTCGCGGTCGAGGGGATGCACGAACTCCACGAACGGCTCCGCGCAGAGCTCCTCGATCGACCACCCGAGCAGCTCGCTCCAGCGAGGCGACAGCCAGCGAAAGAAGCCGTCCGGGCTCGCCACACAGAAGAGGTCCAGCGACAGCTGCAGGAATCCCTCCAGCTCGGGCCCCTGCTCGGCCAGGCCAGGGGGCGAAGATTGCGCGCTCAGGTTCATCCGGCCTCACGAGGGTTCAAAGTCACGGCCTCGACGTCCACAGGCGAGCCATCGGCCGAAACTTCCAGGCCTTGACCCCTCTGGTGCGCGGGGCGATGCCCGACACCGAATTACGACCCGATCGCGGTACTCTGGCGCGAGGAGGATCCGCGAAATGGCAGATCGCAGCAGGGAGTCCAAGGGGGAGCGCGCGGATCACACCGCCGAGCTCTCGCTCGGGGAGATGGAGCTGTTCGACCCGCCCACCGACGAGATCGAG
>JABURT010000127.1 GCA_014762495.1 Gammaproteobacteria bacterium
GTCAGATGGGGATAAGAGACAGCGTCAAGGGCCGGCCCTACGCCCCCACGGACGAGCAGTGGGAGCATGCGGTCGAGGCCTGGAAGGATCTGCGCAGTGATGCCGATGCTACGTTCGATCGCGTGATAGAGATCGACGGCGGCAAGATACAGCCCGAGGTCACCTGGGGCACCTCCCCGGAGATGGTGGTGACTATTGATGACAAGGTGCCCGACCCGGCCAATGAAAGCGACCCGGTCAAGAAGGCGGGTATGGAGCGCGCCTTGCAGTACATGGGGCTTGAAGCCAATACGCCGATCAAAGACATCGCAGTGGACGTGGTCTTCATTGGCTCCTGTACCAACTCGCGCATTGAGGACCTGCGGGCTGCGGCCGAGGTGGCCCAGAAGGCCCTGGACAGTGGCCGCAAGGTGGCTGGCACCGTCAAGCAGGCCCTGGTGGTACCCGGCTCTGGCCTGGTCAAGCAACAGGCCGAAGAAGAGGGGCTGGACAAAATCTTCATCGAGGCCGGCTTTGAGTGGCGCGAGCCCGGTTGCTCCATGTGTCTGGCCATGAATGCCGATCGCCTGGAGCCGGGGGAGCGTTGCGCCTCCACCTCCAATCGTAACTTTGAGGGGCGTCAGGGACAGGGCGGACGCACGCACCTGGTCAGTCCCGCCATGGCTGCGGCTGCGGCCGTGGCCGGCCACTTTACCGACATTCGCGATCTATAAGGAGCCAGACCGATGGAGAAATTTACCCAGTTGACCGGTATCGTCGCCCCCATGGATCGCGCCAATGTGGACACCGATGCCATTATTCCCAAGCAGTTTTTGAAGTCGATCAAGCGCACCGGCTTCGGCCCCAATCTGTTCGACGAATGGCGCTACATCGATCACGGCGAACCGGGGATGGACAACAGCCAGCGTCCATTGAACCCCGACTTCGCCCTGAACCAGGCACGATACCAGGGCGCACGCATTCTTATTGCGCGTGAAAATTTCGGTTGCGGCTCCTCGCGTGAGCACGCCCCCTGGGCGCTGGAAGACTATGGCTTTCGCGTCATCATCGCGCCGAGCTTCGCCGATATCTTTTTCAATAACTGTTTCAAGAACGGAATCCTGCCGATCGTGCTGGATGCCGACACTGTCGACGAGTTGTTCCAGCAGACCTATGCCACTGAGGGCTATGAGTTGACCGTCGATCTCGAGTCCCAGACCATCACTCGGCCCGATGGTGTCAGCATACCCTTTGAGGTGGAAGAGTTTCGCAGGTATTGCCTGATGAATGGACTCGACGATATCGGTCTGACCCTGCAGCACGTGGATGAGATCAAGGCATACGAAGAGCGCCGCAAACAGCAGGCGCCCTGGCTGTTTAACTAAAGAATTGTTCCTGCTGCGGCGAAGCCGCGGCCGGTAAGGAGAACGTGATGACTAAGAGAATTCTGGTATTGCCCGGTGACGGGATTGGTCTGGAGATCGTCGCCGAGGCGGTAAAGGTGATCGAGGCACTGAAACAGGATGGACTCGATGTTGAAATGGAAGAGGGCCTCATTGGCGGCGCCTCCACCGATGCCCATGGCGAGCCGCTGACCGACGAGACCCTGGAGCGTGCTCGGGCCGCCGATGCGGTCTTGCTGGGTGCGGTAGGGGGGCCCAAGTGGGAATCACTGCCTATTGCCATTCGACCCGAGAAAGGCCTGTTGAAGATCCGTGCGGGACTGGAGCTGTTCTCCAACCTGCGTCCGGCCATCCTCTATCCACAACTGGCCGATGCCTCCACGCTCAAGCCGGAAGTAGTCTCCGGCCTGGACCTGATGATCGTGCGTGAGCTCACCGGCGGTATCTATTTTGGTCAGCCTCGCGGTGTAGAGACCATGGAAAACGGTGAACGCCGCGGCTTCAACACCCTCGTCTATACCGAATCCGAGGTCGAGCGCATTGCCCGGTCCGCCTTCGATATCGCCATGAAGCGAGGCAAGAAGCTGTGTTCAGTGGATAAGGCCAATGTGCTGGAAGTGACCGAGATGTGGCGTGAGGTGGTTGAGCGTGTGGCCAAGGACTACCCCGAGGTCGAACTCTCTCACATGTACGTGGACAATGCGGCAATGCAACTGGTGCGTGCGCCCAAGCAGTTCGATGTCATGGTCACCACCAACATGTTCGGTGACATCCTTTCCGATGCCGCCGCCATGCTCACGGGCTCCATCGGCATGCTGCCCTCGGCCTCGCTGGATGCGGGCGGTAAGGGTATGTACGAGCCCATCCACGGTTCCGCACCCGATATCGCAGGCCAGGGACTTGCCAACCCCTTGGCGACCATACTCTCGGTCGCTATGATGTTGCGTTACTCCCTGAACGAACCGGCCATGGCAGATCGTGTGGAAAAGGCCGTTGAACAGGTACTGGATCAGGGCTTGCGTACCGCGGATATATATTCCGAGGGTTGCAAAAAGGTGGGCACCGCTGAGATGGGCGATGCGGTCGTCGCCGCACTGTAAAGCAAATATTGAACACGTCCGCAGAGGCGTCACAAAAAATTGAGGTAGGACAAATGAAAAGGGTAGGTTTGGTAGGCTGGCGAGGCATGGTGGGTTCCGTGCTGATGCAACGCATGCGTGAGGAGAACGACTTCAAGGATATCGAGCCGGTCTTCTTTACCACCTCCCAGGCCGGCCAGCCCGGCCCTGATGTGGGAAAGGATGTGCCACCTCTGAAAGACGCGAAGAACCTCGACGAGCTCAAGCAGATGGATGTGATCCTCACCTGTCAGGGCGGCGACTACACCTCAGAGGTGTATGGTGAGTTGCGCAAGGCAGGCTGGGACGGTTACTGGATCGACGCGGCCTCCACCCTGCGTATGGTGGATGAGAGCATCATTGTGCTGGATCCGGTCAACAAGTCGGTGATCGAAGACGGCCTGGCCAAGGGCGTGAAGACCTACGTCGGCGGCAATTGCACTGTATCGCTTATGATGATGGCGATCGGCGGTCTGTTCGAAAAAGACCTGGTGGAATGGATCACCCCGATGACCTACCAGGCCGCTTCCGGCGCCGGCGCCCGCAACATGCGTGAACTGATCAAGCAGATGGGCGGCATTCACGACGACGTCAAGGCACTGGTGGACGACCCGGCCGCGGCCATTCTTGAGATCGACAGGAAGGTAACCGACTACCTGCGCTCCGACGGTTATCCAAAGGAGAACTGGGGTGTTCCCCTAGGTGGCTCGTTGATCCCCTATATCGACAAACAACTCGATTCGGGCCAGTCCAAGGAGGAGTGGAAGGCGCAGGTGGAGACCAATAAGATCCTGGGTCGCTCCGACAATCCGGTTCCTATTGATGGTCTCTGCGTGCGCATCGGCACCATGCGCTGTCATTCCCAGGCCCTGACCATCAAGATGAAGAAGGACGTACCGCTGGATGAGATATCGGACATCATCGCCAGTCACAACGATTGGGTGAAGGTGGTACCCAACGACCGTGATGTGACCATGACCGATCTGACCCCGGCTGCGGTGACCGGTACCCTGACCGTCCCGGTGGGACGCATGCGCAAACTCTCCATGGGCGGGGACTACCTTTCCGCCTTTACCGTCGGCGACCAGCTGTTGTGGGGGGCCGCCGAGCCCTTGCGTCGCATGCTGCGTATCTTGCTGGAACAGTAATCAATCAGGAACCATGTCATGCCGCGTGGGATAGCACTACCCCAACGCATGGCAAGGTCCATGGGACACAATCATGGCAGAGACCATCAATCTGGCCGTTGTCGGTGCGGCACAGCCCGTCGGCAAGGCATTTCTTGAGCTACTGGAAAACAGTGAGCTTGAACTGGGTCAGCTACACTGCCTGGAAAGTGGTGAGAGTGAGACTGAGACCGTTCTGTATGGCAATCGAAACGTGCCATTACAGAAGGCCTCGGAATTCGATTTCTCCCAGGTGGAGATCGCGCTGTTTGCAGACCTTGACCCGACCGATGTCCAGCTCCCGGTGCAGGCCGGTCAGGCGGGCTGTATTGTCGTGACTACCCAGGCGGCCTTTTCCTATGCCGCCGATATCCCCCTTGTGGTCAGTGGTGTCAACGATGAGGCCCTGGCTGATTACCGCAACCATAATCTGGTCGCGGTGCCGGACGCCGGTACATGCCTGGCCATGCAGGTGCTAAAACCGATTCACGACACGGTTGGGCTGACCGACATCAGCCTGAATACGATGCAATCGGTTTCATCACGAGGTGAGGCCGGTATTCGTGAATTGGCCTCTCAGACAGCCAAGCTGCTCAATGGCAAGCCGGTGGAGCCAGAACAGTTTGCCAATCAGATTGCATTTAACGTGGTGTCGGTTGACGGAGAGCTGTTGGAGAGTGGTTACAGCCAGGGCGAGGCGGCGCAAATCCATGCCATGCAAAAACTGCTTGGTGGGGGAGTGGTGGAGGTCGACTCATCTATTTCCACCGTTCCGGTGTTCTACGGTTACACCATAGACCTTGTATTTGGCACCGCGCGGCCGATAGAGATTGGACAACTGTTGGCGTTGTGGTCGAGTGTCGCAGGTTTGAGCGTTGTGGAAGCAGGCACGGCGACTGCTGTATCCGATGCCGCGGAATCGGAACAGATATTCATCAATCGGCCACGAGCCAGTACCATCGGTCAGCAGCACTTTCGTGTCAGCCTGGTCGCCGACAATATACGCGTCGGTGTGGCCGCGAACCTGCTGGGGATCCTACAGCGCCTGAAACAGGACTATCTCTAAGCTATATTCTTTGTAGACTTTACGCTAAGAAATCATTGTAATTCACTGAAAAAAAAGTTATTTTTTTTAACAATATCCTGAGTGCGTGTGGAGGGGAGTGTGAGGGGATTTTGCAAGGCTTTGATTTTATTGGGAATTATGTTCCCGATGCCGATCTTTGCCTTGGGGCTAGGCGAATTACAGACCAATTCTGCCCTCAACCAGCCTTTCGAGGCCGAGCTGGAGCTGTTTGCCACCCCCTCTGAACTGGAAGATCTGGAGGTCAAGCTGGCCTCACAGGACGACTTCGACCGCGCAGGCATCGAACGTCTGCCGGTCCTGAATGCACTGCGTTTTCGCGTCACCAGGCAAGATGGACGTAACATCGTCCTGATCACTTCTCGTCAGTCTATCCCCGAGCCCTATCTCAATTTTCTTGTCGAGGTGAACTGGTCACGTGGTCGTCTGTTGCGTGAGTTTACCGTCTTGCTGGATCCACCGGAATTGCTCGGAGGTGAGGCGGCGCCGGTGCAGGCACCACGCGCCGGTGATACCACAGACAGCGTGACCGCAATTCCCGTACCTGCACCCACACCGTCCACACCGAGTGCCCCCGCCGATAGTCGTTCCCCCAGTGGCGCCATCGTCTACGGTCCGATTGAAAAGAACGAAAAACTCTGGAATATCGCCACCGAGCTTCAGGGCGAAGCCCCCCAGGCCACGGTCCCGCAGGTCATGATGGCGTTATTGCGAAACAATCCCGAAGCCTTCATTGACGCCAATGTCAATCGTGTCAAGGCTGGCTATATCCTGCGCATCGAGGACCCGGCGGATATCTACAGTATGACGCCGCAAGAGGCGCGCGAAAGATTCAGCAACCAGTACCAACTGTGGCTGGACTACAAACAGCAACGTGCGCTGGCCGCTGAACGGCGTAAACGCGAACGGGAACTGGCCGACTACCGTACGCGCATGGACCAGGACATGGACACCACGGCAACGGGTGAAGGCACTTTAACTTTGGTACGTCCCGAGGGCGAGAAATCCGTCGGTGGCCATCTCGACAGTGCCGAGCAGGGCAGTGGCGAGGAAAGCGAAGAGATTCAAAACCTGCGCCGACAACTCAGTGATGCCGAGGACAGTGCCGCAATTGCTCGTCGTGAAAACGAGGCAATGCATGAGCGTCTCAAGTCCATGGAAGATCAACTTGCCGCGCTGCAACAATTAATGGAAGTGCGAAGCGACGAACTCACAGCCTTGCAGCAGGAGCTCGATATCGAACAAGTCGAGGGTGGGCTAGACGCATCAGATGGCTCCGAGATGCAGGGCGGTGGCTGGCAGGACACCCTGATCGCCAAGTTCAAATCGATGCTCAAATCATTGCAGGACAATCCCCAAACCACTGGTATTGTCGGTGGTGCCCTGTTCCTGTTCCTTACGGCGCTTTGGTTGATAATGCGGCGCCGCAAGGAATCCGATCTGGGGAATTATCGCTTTGCCCAAGCCCCTGTGGACAGTTTCAACTACAAGGATCAATGGACCGATACCGACGAACTGCCCCAGGAACAGGTGAACGAGTGGATCAGTCAACCACAGCCTGCATCCAGTCGGCGTCAGGAGATGGAAGAGGATCCCGTGACGCAGGCGGATATTTTTATCGCCTACGGTAATCTGAATGCCGCCATTGACGTCATGCAGGAGGCCACCAGGAAGTCGCCGGATAATGCAGAGTATCACCGCAAGCTCGATGAGTTGAAGGCGCGGCGCGGCAGTGATTCATCAGCCGTGATGTTAGACGAACCTGATTCGACAGATTCCTCAGCCAGTGCGACACCGGAAATCGACCTTAGCGATGAGAATGATCTGCTCACGGACGATGACCTGCTGGATTTCGAAAAAGAGATGGCACAGACGCCGGAACAAAAATCGGCCGATGATGACATTGATAGCGCCATGGCCGATTTTGGGCTGGACGTAGGTGAAGATGATGATCTCGGCACAGGTACCAAAACCGGCAACGACTCAAGTGATCAAGGTCTGGATTTCGACCTGAGTGATATTCATGGCGAGCTGGAACAACTGACTACGGATGAGGCAGATTCCAGCTCTATTAGCGCAAACGAATCGATCGAAGACTTTGATCTCAATGAACTGGCAGATGAGCTGGAGCAGATCAAGGATACAGAGATCGACGCTGATGAGGCGCAACCATCTTCCAGCGACGAGATGAATGAACCCGATG
>JABURT010000119.1 GCA_014762495.1 Gammaproteobacteria bacterium
CGCCGAAGCATGGGAGCGCCGACAGGCGCGCGATCGCGCCGCCAGCGCCATCGTCGACGAGCTCGACATGCGAGAGGTCATGCCGCTGCTGGCGCAGGTGGCCGAGCCGTGGGAGCGCACGCAGCTCTGCCACCGCGCGGCGACGGTCTACGCGCTCGAGGCGATCGCGGTCGCCCACGCCCACGCCCAAGACGTGCCGGAGATGGGCGCCGCGTTGGAGCAGCGATACACTCCGCTGGAGGCCTTCGACGAGCTCTGCGCCGTCGATCGAGCGCTCGTCGTGCCCGCGTTGGCCGCGTTCTGGCACCTGTCGGTGCCCGCCTCGGATGAGGGTGACGTCGCGCTGGTGCACGCGCTGGTGCAGTGCTGTGCGCTGGCGCGGATTCCGCTGGTGCGGGTGCACGAGCGCATGCCGCCCGAGCTGGGCCCGGAGCTCTGGCTGCCCATCCTGCGCGAGAAGGGGCTCCGGCCGGGCATCGCGGCGCTCATCGCGATCGAGGCCGGCACGCCTCCCGTCGCCGCCGCGGACCGGCTGCGCGCGGCGGGCTACACGCACGAGGAGACCTTCCGCGCGCTCCTCGAGAACGGCGTGGGCACGCGGCGTAGCCTGGGCCTGCTGAGCGAGCACGGCTGGAGCCTGGAGCGGCTCGTCGCGGCGCTGGCGGCGCGGGATCCGCTCGCGAGCGAGGCGCGCGATCATCTCCGCTCGCTGAGCGTGAGCGAGGCCGAGCAGCGGCGCCTGCTCTCGGCGCACTACCCGGCCTCGGTGGTGGACCTCGTCCTCCGTTGAGCGTCAGGCCATCTTCAGGACCGCGCGGAAGCGGACCGTGTTCTCCATGACCTTGGCGAAGCCCTCGTTCGCCTGCTCGAGCGAGAACACCTCCGTGTGAGGGCGCACGTTGGTGAGCGCGCTGAACTTCATCGTGTCCTCGGAGTCCATCGCGGTGCCGCTCGGCCAGCCCTGGATCTGCTTGCCGCTCAGCATGGCCATCGCGTTCACCTCGATGGGCTTCTGCGCCACCCCGACGATCATCAGCCTGCCGCGGCTCGACAGCCCGCCGATGACGCTCTGGATGGCCGCCGCGCTGGGCGCCGTGGCGAGGATCACCTGCGCGCCGCCCAGCTTCCGCAGCGCTTCGGCCGCGTCGTTCTCCTTGGCGTCGATGTACTCGTGCGCGCCGAGCTCCTCCGCGAGCGCCTTCTTGTCGTCGCCGCGGGAGATCGCGACGGTGCGGAAGCCCATCCGCCGCGCGTACTGCACGCCGAGGTGGCCGAGCCCGCCGATGCCCTGCACGGCGACCGTGTCACCGGGCCGCGCGCCGCTGTTCCGGAGCGCGTTGAACGTGGTCACGCCCGCGCAGAGCAGCGGCCCCGCGTCGACCGGGGAGAGCGCGTCGGGGATGCGCGCCACCGCGGCCCACGGCGCGACCATGTACTCCTGGTAGCCGCCGTCGTAGCTGATGCCGCAGATCTGCGCGTCGGAGCAGTTGATGAAGTTGCCGCGGCGGCAGGCCT
>JABURT010000150.1 GCA_014762495.1 Gammaproteobacteria bacterium
AGCTTTGTATAAGAGACAGCCACACAACCCTCGGGGGCGATATTGCCGTAAAGCACGGCAAGGCCACCGTCTTTGCTATAGGCGTGTTCGATATCACGTATGCAACCGGCCTCTCGATCCAGATCCAGTTCCGGCCAGCGTTTCTCCTGGCTGAAGGCAACAGTGGTGCGCACGTTGCCGGGGCCGGCGCGGAAGAAGGTCTTGACCGATTCGTCCTCGCTGCGGCGCACGTCATAGGTCGCCAGGGCATCGGCCATGGTTTCACTGTGTACGGTGTGTACGTTGGTATGGAGCAGGTCGCCTCGCTCCAGTTCGCCCAGTATCCCCAGCACACCGCCGGCGCGATGCACGTCTTCCATGTGATATTTCTGGGTAGCCGGGGCCACCTTGCAGATATTCGGGACTTTACGCGACAGGCGATCGATATCCGCCATGGTAAAGGGCACGCCTCCCTCCTGCGCCGCCGCAAGCAGGTGCAAGACGGTATTGGTGGAACCGCCCATGGCGATATCCAGGCTCATGGCGTTCTCGAAGGCTTCAAAGGTGGCGATACTGCGCGGCAGCACGGACTCATCGCCCTGCTCGTAGTAGCGCTTGGCCAGGTCAACCACTCGACGTCCGGCCTCCAGGAATAACTGCTTACGGTCCGCATGAGTCGCCAGGGCGGAACCATTGCCCGGCAGGGACAGACCCAAGGCCTCGGTCAGACAGTTCATCGAATTGGCGGTAAACATGCCGGAGCATGATCCGCAGGTCGGGCATGCGGAGCGCTCCATCTCCATGACGTCCTCGTCGGACTCGTTGGGATTGGCGGCCGAGACCATGGCATCGACCAGGTCCAGGTGGACCTCCTGTCCCTGGATCACGGCCTTACCCGATTCCATCGGACCGCCGGAGACAAAGACTGTGGGGATATTCAATCGCATCGCGGCATTCAACATGCCGGGCGTGATCTTGTCGCAGTTGGAGATACAAACCAGGGCATCGGCGCAGTGCGCGTTGACCATGTATTCCACCGCGTCGGAAATAACCTCACGCGAGGGCAGGGAATAGAGCATGCCGCCATGCCCCATGGCAATACCATCGTCCACCGCGATGGTGTTGAACTCCTTGGCCACACCACCCGCCGCCTCAATCTCGCGCGCCACCATCTGGCCCAGGTCCTTGAGATGGACATGACCGGGGACGAACTGGGTAAAGGAGTTGGCCACGGCGATAATCGGCTTGTTGAAGTCGTCATCCTGCATGCCGGTGGCGCGCCAGAGGGCGCGGGCTCCGGCCATGTTGCGGCCGTGTGTGCTGGTCCGGGAGCGGTATTCAGGCATCGAGTATCCTCTGTGCTTACGGGCGGTTGTATTGGGACCTACCATTATACGCCGAGCAACGGGCCCATCGCCATGCATGCGTTACACTGTCTATACTACTATCAGAACCGATAATAAAAAAATCGGTCAATAACTTTGGATGGCGTAATTAGAAACACCATCAACGGAGGAGAAACAACATGAAGCAGGCTGTCACCCTACTGGGTATCGTACTACTCTCGCTAAGTACCATGCTCCATGCTGCCGAGGAAAACGAAAACCTTGGCGAAGGCATGGTCAATCCCGGCTATCATGAGCCGCCCACCTGGTTTAAAAACTCGTTTATGGACCTGCAGGAGGACCTGGCCGAGGCACGTGAATCCGGCAAACGGCTGTTGATCTATTTCTACCAGGACGGCTGTCCATATTGCGGCAAGCTGCTCTCGGTCAACTGGACCATGCCGGACATCGTCAAGGCCACTCGTGACAACTTCGATGTCATCGCCATAAACCTGTGGGGCGATCGGGAGGTGACCGATTTCACCGGCAATACCATGTCCGAGAAACGTTTCGCCGAGAAGAACCGGGTCATGTATACCCCTACCCTGCTGTTTTTCGATGAACAGGGAGAGCTGGTCCTGAGGGTGAATGGTTATTATCCGCCGAAGAAGTTTGCCGCGGCACTTGATTATGTCGCCGGCAAGAATGAGGACCGCCTGGCTTTCAGTGAATTCTATCGGGAGGAATCCAACTCCAAGGCCAATAAAAGCCTGCATCGACAGAGCAGTTATCTGGACAAGCCCTACAAGCTGACTCCCGAAGCACGCGAGGGCAAGCGACCCTTATTGGTCCTGTTTGAACAGCGCTGGTGCGATCCCTGTGATGAATTACATGAAGACATCTTCAAACGCGATGAAACACAAAAGTACCTGCAAAAATTCGACATCGTGCTGCTGGATCGTTGGAGCAAGGAACCGGTCGTCACACCAGGCGGTGAGAAGACCACAGCCATGGAATGGGCCAAGGAATTGAAGGTCAATTATGCCCCGTCCATGATATTGTTCGACAAGGAGGGTAAAGAGGTATTTCGAACCGAGGCCTACCTCAAGTCATTCCACGTGCAATCGGTGCTGGACTACGTCAGCTCCGAAGCCTATAAAGAACAACCCAATCTGCAACGTTACATTCAAGCACGTGCCGATCGATTGCATGAACAGGGTATAGAAGTCGATTTGATGAACTAAGGAGTGATATCGATGCAAAGGTATATCGTGAGCATTTTTCTCGCCAGCTCGATCCTGCTGGCTGGCTGCGTCACCATCGGCAAGACCTTCCCGGTGGAAAAGCTATCAGCGATTGACCCAGGCAGCACCACTCGAGCGGATATCGAGAAAATGTTCGGTGAACCCTGGCGCGTGGGCAAGGATAATGGCCTTCGTACCTGGACCTTCGCTCACTACAAGTATGCCCTGTTTGGTGAGTCCAAGACACGTGACCTGGTAATTCGCTTCGATGCCAGTGGCAAGGTGGTGTCTTATACCTTTAATTCGACCTACCGCGAAGACGAAACCCTGTAAACAACAAGGGTGGTCAGTTGACCGCCCTTTTTCTAAACAATTAACAGGCCCCAGATCCATTTCAAGCTGAGGCTGCCAATATCCTGTGGCGGGATAGTGGCGGCGATCTTTACCTCTTCACGAAACAGGTTACGCACCATCGGTTTGGCCAGCATCTTGCCAAAGTCATCGCGATAACAACTGACAAATGGCTTGGAGGCATGGGCGCCTCGCTTGGTGACGACACCAACATAACCGTCCGAGAGTTTGACAAACGTTCCCGGCGGGTAAACCCCAAGTTCCTTGATGAAGAAAAGGGTCAACTCTTCATTGAGTACCGAGCCCTTACCCTCAAAAAATCGTTTAAGTACCGAGTTGCTCAAGCTCCCCTTGCGGTAGTTGCGATCCGAGATCATGGCGCTATAGCGATCGGCCAGGGCGACGACCTTGGCCTCTTCACTGATCTGATTGCCATGCAAGCCTCGTGGATATCCAGTCCCGTCTTCATTCTCCTGGCACTGTAATACGGCATTGAGCCAGGTCTCATCCTTGACACCCATTTCCATCAGCATGTCATGACTCTTTTGCGGGTAGCTGTTGATCATCTCGCGCTGTTGCTCAGTCAGAGGACTGGTCTGTGCATGCAGTTCCTCCTGGAATCGCGCAACCGAGATATGTTTGCTCAACGCCGCGGCGGCGACCGCCAGGCTACGCTTGTTATCGTATTCCTTGGCCTGTGCCAGGATCAGGGCGAGGATGGCAACATGTATGGGGTGTAATTCGGTGTAATTGCCTTCATGGTAGAGGTGGGCAATACCGATCGCGGCATCGGGATCATCCTTGACGTATCGCAGCAAACGCTCGGCCAGACGCAGGATACGTCCGGGAACCTCCTTGGGAGATTCATGCAGTACGCGAAGGGTATTGCGCATACGGGTCTCGAGGTGGTCGATTTCATCGAAAATGGAGGTTTGCAGGGGCGCGGCGTGACCGCTGTCCGGGCCACCGGCGGCGGAGGATTCGCGGTATAGATCACCGGAAAGGCCAATGGTTTGGAAATCCTCCTCACTTTTCAGGATGGTTCCCTTTTCCACCAACACCTTGTGATGGGCGTCATAGATCGTCCACGGGATACGTTGCCCAATCGCAAGCTCGCTCCTTTTGACCCTGACCATCGATGGCGTATTCCCACGCGCCATTGTCACTCCCCCTCGTCACACCAATTCCCGGTGTTAATCCTTGCGATCGCTATCACAACCAGACCTTCTGGTTTGAAAGTATCTCGTACGAGTAAAAATAGAATGATATTCCACGAATATCACTACCAATTGAACGGGAAAGCGGACCGGCTTGTCAATTTTTCTAACAAGCCGGTTATTTTGGATTCAGGAATCTATGGGTATTCCTGATTCGCTTTATCGGCACCTGTTTGAATTTGGGTGCACTTTACAGTAATTCAGTTGTCTGACCAGATGTGTCACATAGACATCGGCAAAGCCGTTTTGGCTACGAAACAAATGACCTGACTTGTGCAGTGAGGAGATCCATTTGCGGATGTCATTAATCAGTCGGTTTTTCATGACACACCTCCAGCTTCGACGATTGAGCTTTTAGCCCTTGTAGAACTTCTCGAATTTCTCCAGACCCTGAAACACTTTTTTGTTGTTTTCCTCGGCAGTGGACTCCTTGTATGCCCTGGTCGCACTTGGTACACGAACGGGCACGGCGGCACGTTGCAAATGTGGATGCTGCCAGCGTATGTTTTCATGCAGTAACACGGCCAGTTGTTTGCTCATGTTGTCCACTATGCTCATTGTGCCACCTGTAAGAAATATCGTTGTCCTGTATATAGTATCGGCACGAATTTCCATGTCATTAGATAATGTGTAAAATCAGAGTAAATATTCTGTAAAGCTTGTGTCCTGTGCAAGCTATCGATTACGGTGACAGGCTATACACGGCTTGTTGGCGCTGTAGAATTCTCTCGCATATACTCGAACGGCACGTTTAACAATGTTCACAATCTCGCTATCTGCCTAGCGAGCGGCTGATAATGGAACGGTATCCCATATGACCAAGGCACTATCCATACAGAACTTGTACAAGACCTATTCCAATGGATTTGAGGCCTTGCGTGGTATCAGCCTGGATGTCGAAGATGGCGATTTCTTTGCCTTGCTTGGTCCCAATGGAGCGGGTAAATCCACCACCATTGGCATCGTGACCTCCCTCATCAACAAATCGGGTGGACAGGTCCAGGTCTATGGTCACGACATCGATTCCGAAATAGAACTTGCCAAGCAAAATATTGGCATCGTTCCTCAGGAGTTTAACTTCAATGTCTTCGAGCCGGTCGAGGAGATACTCATCAACCAGGCTGGCTATTATGGACTCTCACGCAGCCTCGCCACCGAACGTGCGCATCACTACCTGAAACAACTGGGTCTGTGGGAGAAACGCAGGGTGATGGCGCGCGAACTCTCCGGAGGAATGAAGCGTAGACTGATGATAGCCCGAGCCCTGGTGCATGAACCTCGTCTACTGATACTGGATGAGCCCACCGCGGGTGTAGACATCGAGATAAGGCGCTCAACCTGGGAGTTTCTCACAGAGATAAACAAACGGGGTACCACGATAATCCTTACCACCCACTATCTGGAAGAAGCCGAACAACTTTGCCGGAATATCGCCATCATTGCACGGGGGGAAATCGTCGAGAACACTTCGATTCGGGAGCTACTTGCCAGGCTGAAACTGCAAACCTTTATTGTGAGTCTCGATGGTAATATCGATGCGGCTCCGCAACTTGATGACTTTGTCTGTGCACAGGTGGATGATCAAACTCTGGAGATACAGGTACGCGAAGAGCAGAGTCTGAACGAATTATTCGAGCAGCTGCAAACCAGGGGTATCCGCGTGAAGGGCATGCGCAACAAGTCCAATCGTCTTGAAGAACTGTTCATGCAGATGCTGCAACCCCCCGAGCAAGATAAGGAAGTGCAATCATGACTCCGTCACAACAGTGGACCGCATTTCGTACCCTGGTGACCCGCGAGATCCTGCGATTTTCTCGTATCTGGGTGCAGACCATTCTGCCCCCCGCCATTACCACTGTGCTCTACTTTGTTATTTTCGGTAACCTGATTGGCGGCCGTATCGGTCAAATGGATGGTCTGGCCTACATTGACTACATTATCCCCGGCCTCATCATGATGACGGTCATCACCAATTCCTATGCCAATGTGGTGTCTTCCTTCTACGGCTCGAAGTTCCAGAAAAATATTGAGGAAATGCTGGTCTCACCCATGCCCAACTACCTCATATTGCTGGGTTATACCGCAGGGGGCGTGGCTCGTGGCATGATCGTTGGGCTAGTCGTGACATTGATCTCCCTGCTGTTCGCGAACGAGATAGTCTTTGCCCACCCGTTTTTGACTGTACTTGTCGTACTGCTCACCTCGATTCTGTTTGCCCTGGGTGGTTTCATCAATGCGGTCTATGCCAAGAGCTTTGACGACATCTCCATCATACCGACCTTCGTCCTGACTCCACTGACCTACCTGGGCGGCGTCTTCTATTCCATCAACCTGTTGCCCGAGTTCTGGCAATGGGCCTCCAAGGCCAATCCCATCCTCTACATGGTCAATGCCTTCCGCTACGGGATACTCGGTATTAGTGATATCGATGTCACCACAGCGCTTGCCCTGATTTGTGCCTTCATCGTGGCGCTGTTCTGGTTTTGCCTGTCGCTGTTGCAACGCGGGATCGGGATCCGAAACTAAAAATGCCTCCGGGGGCTGGCAATCTTCAAATGGATAACGTATTATCCCGCGCCTCGACTGCCTCAAGCAGTGGAGTCCGGAGCGGTAGTTCAGTTGGTTAGAATACCGGCCTGTCACGCCGGGGGTCGCG
>JABURT010000171.1 GCA_014762495.1 Gammaproteobacteria bacterium
TTTTTATTTTCTTGTACCGTCTACTCTCCATTTGATGTCACTTATCCCTCTCTCTCATCTTTTTTTTTTAAGACTGTGCAGTACGCCCAGTATCTCACCTCTCTATTCTGTGGCAGCGTCAGATGTGTAGAAGAGACATGCATTATATCGGTAACCCTCGGGGATAAATTGAAAGGCATAGAACAGTACGAAAAATACCACCGAGAAACCAAACAGTCCCTTGACCATGCGCAGCAGCAGGATGGGCATGACAATGAGATAGCGCAGGAAGATCAGGAGCAGGATCGCGCCGAGGACGAGCCCGGCGATGATATAGGGGTGGTCCATCAATATCTGCTCGGGGCTGTAGGTGAGCAGGTCGACCTTTTCATGGTCGACGATGAGGTAGCGCAGATAATTCTGAAACAGAAAATACATCAGGCCGATGGCCGCGGTCAGATAGAAAAAGAGCTCGGCGCGTTGACGCGCCATCACCGGCAGCACCGAATTGAAATTGATGTCCTGGATGAGACTTGGGTGACTCTGCCAGTCAACCGAGTAGACGGCCACCGGTCGACTCTTGCCCTTGGGCACGAAACTGGTCTTGTGTGAGAGACGGTATTGCTTGTGCTTGATCTTGTTGGCGGTGCTGCCGGAGACCAGGATCTCACTGGGTTCGGCATAGGCCTCGACGCGCGAGGCGACGTTTACGGTGTCACCAAAGATGTCACGCTTTTCCACCAGGGCCTGTCCGGTATGGATCCCGATACGCAGCTCCAGGGTAAAGGCGTCTTCCTTCTTGCGATATTCGTCCAGTGCCTGCTGGATGCCGATGGCGGCAAGGATGGCATTTTGTTTGGAGTCGAAGGATGCCATGACCGCGTCGCCAATGGTCTTGACGATCTTGCCCTTGAACTTACGAATCACGGGAAAGACCAGGCGGTTGTGCTGGTCCACCATCAGGCGCCCTTCGATATCCCCGCGTCGGCCCCAGTAGCGAGTGGAGTCCACGATGTCGGTAAACAGGATGGTGATGGGCTTTCGCGTCTTGCTGATGAGATTGATGATTCCGCGGCGCATTCAAGAGTCCTTGTTGATTCAGGCCTGGTTCTTTTTCTTCTCCGCCACCTTGTCGCGCAGATAGACCGGCAAGGCCTGCTCCGCCGTCACAGCCTGACCTTGTTCGGCCAGGCCTCTTGCCAGCCAGGCAACATCCTGGGCATGGGGCAAACGTTCGGACTCGGTGGCGTTCAGTTGTTGTCCATAACGTTCAGTCAATACATTACCATAGATGGACCAGCCACTACCGGTTCCATACCAGCCCTCGCCCTCCAGCGTCGGTACCTCTTCGGGTCGAACCACGCACTCCTCGGCCAAAGCCTGCATGCGTCCCGCCGGGTCGAGTGTGTAGGCCCCCCAGTAGACCTCGTCCATGCGCGCGTCATTGGCGACGATGGCCTTTGTAATTCCCTGTTCGCGTGCCGACCCCTGGGCCACGGCGGCCAGGGTGGAGACCGCGACCACCGGCAGGTCGACGGCGAAGGCGATGCCCTGTATCACTCCGGTGGCAATGCGGATCCCGGTAAAGGCCCCCGGCCCCCGGCCGAAGGCCAGGGCATCGATCTGGGACAGGGACAACTCCGCCTCTGCCAGCAGTTCATCCATAAAGGGCAGGATGAGCTCGGCGTGGCGGCGAGGTGCCACCTCGTGTCGCGATATGATCGCGTCGTCGTCCATCAGCGCGACGCTGCAGGCCTCGGTAGAACTCTCCAGTGCAAGTATCTTCATATCAGGCTTCCGCGGCTTGGGCGTGTTGATCGTGGTGGTAGAGGTAAAAGCGCTTGACCCGCTCCAGGTCCTGGGTGCGAGTCATGGGCGGCAGGCTGTTGAGGAAGATCTTGCCGTAGGGCTTATTGAGCAGCCTGGGATCGCATAGCATCAACACGCCGTAATCGGTTACGTCTCGTATCAGGCGCCCGACGCCCTGCTTGAGGGTGATCACCGCCTCGGGGATCTGGAAGTTCATGAACGGGTTACCGCCATCACTCTTGAGCTTGTCGATACGCGCCTGGGTGATGGGGTCGCCGGGCGAGGCGAAAGGAAGCTTATCGATAATCACACAGGAGAGCGCCGAACCGCGGACGTCCACGCCTTCCCAGAAACTGCCGGTCCCAAGCAACACCGCATTACCGGCCTGTCGAAACTGCTCCAGCAGGCGCGAGCGCGGGCTGTCGCCCTGCACCATTAGCGGAAAGTCGATGCGATCGGCCAGGATCTCAGCGGCCTCCCTCAGTGCACGGTGGCTGGTGAAGAGCAGGAAGGCCCCGCCGCCACTGGCCTCGATGACCGGAATGGCCTGCTCCACCACGGCACGGGTGTAGCCCTCGGTATTGGGTTTTGGCATGGCCGCGGGGGCATACAGGACCGCCTGGGTCTTGAAGTCGAAGGGGCTGTCCCAGCGCCGTGCCTTGGCGCTCTGTATCCCCAGGCGTTTGCTGAAGTGATCAAAGCTCTCGCCCACCGCAAGCGTGGCCGAGGTAAAGATCCAGGCCGACTGCTGGGCCTCCATGTGCTGGGTGAAGGTGTGTGAGACATCCAGCGGCGTAAGATTGAGCGTGACACTGCGCTTGTAGGTCTCGAACCAGTGGATGTGTCCTTCCGGCGTCTCGCCAGTCAAGCCATCGAAGGCTATCGACAGGGCCTGGCAACGACGGTAGCAGTTTTCCAGTCCCTTACTGGCGTCGGCAAGCGACGCCAGGGCGTTTTCAAGCTTTGCCAATACCACGCGTACGTCATCGATGGCCGACATCAGCTCGCCGGACTCATTGATCTCGCTCCAGCGCTCGCGGCGCATCTCGGTGCCGAAGGCGAGCCGATAGTCCTGTACCGCCTTTTGCAGGTCCTCGGCATTGCGCGACAGGGTCTGGCTGGCCTGGCCCAACTTGAGGTCTTCGGCGATACAGTCGCGCGACAACTCCAGCAACTGGTTGCTGCTCAGGCTCTCACCGAAAAAGCCGGTGGCAATCTCGGGAACCTGATGGGCCTCGTCGAGGATAAAGGCGTTGGCGCCGGGCAGCAGTTCACCGAAGCCGTCTTCCTTGAGCGCCATATCCGCCAGCAAGAGATGATGGTTGACCACCAGCAGGTCGGCCTCCTGGGCCTTTTTGCGCGCCTGCATGAGGAAACAGTCGTTGAGATGGGCGCATTCCTGGCCCAGACAATTGTCGGCGGTAGAGGTCACGCGCGGCCAAATCATGGCGTCTTCACTGATGCTGTCTAGCTCGGCGATGTCGCCGCTGCGCGTTCGTCCACCCCACTGGATCACCTCGTGCAACTCCCTCACCTGCTCCTTACTGTGAAAGCGCCCCTCCTGCTCAGCCAGTTCCAGGCGATGATGGCAGAGATAATTGGCGCGCCCCTTGAGTAAGGCGATGCGCACCGGGATCTCAAGGGCGTCTCGCACCAGCGGCAGATCTTTATAGAAGAGTTGGTCCTGCAGGTTTTTGGTACCGGTGGAGATGATCACCTTCTTGCCCGAGAGCATGGCCGGTACCAGGTAGGCAAAGGTCTTGCCGGTGCCGGTGCCGGCCTCGGCGATGAGGACGCCATAGTCCTCCAGCGCCGACATTACGGCATCGGCCATTTCCTGTTGTTGTGGGCGAGAAATAAATCCAGGTATGGTACGGGCGAGAGGGCCGGCGTCACCGAGTATGTCTGAAGGATTTTGCATGGATCCGTGGGTACCATCCTGTGTAAGGCAGGTGCTATTTTCCCACAGATCCTAGTCGCTTGTCCCTTCGTCGGCGGCCCAGACACGGTTGCCGATCTTCTTGAACTTGGCCACCGACATGGCACCGCGCTTGGCGCGCTTGGAGTCACCGGCTTCATCCAGGGCCTGCTTGATCACATCGCGACTGGCCTCGAAGATCTCCCTGGGTTCGTAGTTATCGTCCATGATGATGAGCAGGACGGCGTCCCACTCCTTGTCCATCTTGACCTGGCCGATGCGCTGGCCCGACTTGCTCTCATCGAAGATGGCGCGGGCCTTGATCTGGTAGCGCTGTGCCTTGCGCTCGGCATCACGTCCCACCGCGTCGTAGCCGCCATCGAAGTCGTCGACGATATCCAGGCCCAACAGGCGCGCGGCGTCATAGATCGCCAGCTCATTGCTGACCGCCAACGGCTTACCCATGGCCTGACGATAGTCACGGGCCAGCTTGCGGGTCTGGTTCATCAGCGCTTCGATGGAATAGGGACTATTCACATTGTCCTCCGGTATTTGGGGACATTCTAAGGCTGAGTCGGTTTTTCTCAAGTCTGTGGCGACGTTGTTCATCTTCCCCACCGCGTATTGATTGGATCCGGTCACACTGGAAACGATTCATCGATAGCCCAGTTAGCGTCCTGCTTATCAAACACTTGAGAAAAATCACGAAATACAGCGGCTTAGTTCCGACATTTGATCTAGTTTGCCGCCTTGATGAGGTCCAGGCCGCCCATATAGGGGCGCAGTGCCTCGGGCACAATGACGGAACCGTCCGCCTGCTGATAGTTTTCCAGGATCGCCACCAGGGTACGGCCCACGGCCAGTCCAGAGCCATTTAGGGTATGCGCCAGCTCGGGCTTGCCGGTTTCGGGGTTACGCCAGCGCGCCTTCATGCGACGGGCCTGAAAATCCTCGAAGTTGGAACAGGAGGAGATCTCGCGATAGGTATTTTGTGCCGGCAGCCATACCTCGAGGTCGTAGGTCTTGGCGGCGGAGAAGCCCATGTCACCGGCGCACAGGGCCATGACCCGGTACGGCAGCTCGAGCTTCTGCAGGATCGCTTCGGCATGGCCGGTCAGGGCCTCGTGGGCCTCGTAGGAGTCTTCGGGACGCACAATCTGCACCAGCTCCACCTTCTCGAACTGGTGCTGACGGATCATGCCGCGGGTATCTCGACCGTAGGAGCCGGCCTCGCTGCGAAAACACGGTGTATGCGCGACATAACGGCGCGGCATGTAATCATCGTTGATGATCTCACCGCGCACGATGTTGGTCACCGGTACCTCGGCGGTGGGAATGAGGTAATACTCATGCTCGCCTTCGAGCTTGAACAGGTCCTCTTCGAACTTGGGCAGGTTGCCGGTACCGCGCAGGGAATCGGCGTTGACCATGAAAGGCACGTAGGTCTCGGTGTAGCCGTGTTCGGCGGTATGGGTGTCCAGCATGAGCTGGATCAGGGCACGATGCATGCGCGCGATGGGACCGGACATGAGAGCAAAGCGCGAGCCGGTGATCTTGGCGGCGGTATCGAAATCGAGCCCACCGATGGCGGCACCAACGTCGACATGGTCCTTCGGTTCGAAGTCGAACCGACGCGGCTCACCCCATTTGCGCAGCTCGACGTTGTCCTCCTCGGACAGGCCTTCGGGCACCGACTCGTGTGGGAGGTTGGGCACGCCCATCAGCATCTCGTCCAGTTCGCCCTGCAGATCCGACAAGCGCGATTCACACTGCTCCAGTTCCTGCTTGATGGCGGCGACCTTGTCGAGGATGGGCTGGGCATCTTCGCCCTTGGCCTTGGCCTGGCCGATGGCCTTGGAGTGGGTGTTGCGCTCGTTCTGTAATTCCTGGGTGCGAACCTGCAGCGTCTTGCGTTCGGACTCCAGTTGCGACAGTTGCTCGGTATCGAGTTCAAAGCCACGTTTCTTCAATCCCGCCGCGACGCCTTCCAGGTCGCTGCGTAACAGTTTCGGATCCAGCATGCCTATCCTTTTTTATTTCTGTGCATTGGCCTGGGCGTGCCACCAGACCATGTGATCGTCTTTAATGATGTCCTTGAGGTGTTCCAGTGTCGCCTCGACCTTATCGGCGCTGTCGAAAAACTCCACCACGATGGGCAGGTCCAGTCCCAGGTCAACGAAACTGGCCTGGTGGATCTCACCGGAGGCGCCGAAGCCGGCAATGCCTCGGAACACCGTTAAGCCTCTTAATTTCTCCCAGTCGCGCAGGCGCTTGAGCAGGGTCTCAAGCTGGGTTTCGCCTTCGCTCAGGTAAAGGCGGACGATTATAACATCATGTCCCTTCATAGCTGTCTTCCCGTGATGATGCCCAGCCAGGTCGCCGCCAGACAGATGACCACGCTGAGCACGACATTGAGCAGGGCCTTGCCGGCTTCACCACCCTGAATGAGGCTCATGGTTTCCATGGAGAAGGTGGAAAAGGTGGTCAGCGAACCCAGGAATCCGACCAGGATCAGGGCACGCCATTCCGCAGGCAGTGCGGCCCTCTCCGTCAACCAGACGAATAGAAAACCCATCAGCAGCGATCCCAATACATTGACCATGAGGGTGCCGTAGGGAAAGGCGCGCCCGAAGACCTGGTAGGTCCAGCCCGAGAGCCAGAAGCGCATGAGGGCGCCGAGGGCGCCGCCGGAAGCGATTGCTATGCCTTGTAACAAAACGGTCCCCTTCAGGCCGGTGGATAAAGAAAGATTATGCGGGATAGCGTCGGCATGCACAAAGCAGGATGGCAAACTAGTCGCGGGACTTTTTATCCAGTGATCGGAGGTAGGCGAGCTTGTCGGCAATCTTAATTTCGAGGCCCCGTTCCACCGGATGGTAGTACTGTCGCTCCCCCATCGCCTCGGGGAAATAGGTCTCTCCCGCCGCGTAGGCCTCTGGCTCGTCGTGGGCATAGCGATAGGCCTTGCCGTAGCCCAGTTCCTTCATCAGTTTGGTGGGCGCGTTGC
>JABURT010000157.1 GCA_014762495.1 Gammaproteobacteria bacterium
GACGGTCTCAAGGCCAAGGGTGCCGTGTTCGTCGATGAACTGGATCAGGTCCCGGACGGGGCCACGGTGATTTTCTCCGCCCACGGTGTCTCGCGGGCGGTGCAGAACGAGGCGGAGCGGCGAGGACTTGAGGTCTATGATGCCACCTGCCCTTTGGTGACCAAGGTGCATCTCGAGGTGGCCCGTTATGCCAAGTCCGGACGCGAATGCATCCTTATCGGACACGAAGGCCATCCCGAGGTGGAGGGCACCATGGGTCAATACCAGCGCCAGGCCGAATCCGGCGGTATGTACCTGGTGGAGACCCCCGAGGACGTGTCCCGACTCAAGGTGAATAACAGTGATGACCTGGCCTATGTCACCCAGACCACCCTCTCCATGGACGACACCGCCAAGGTGATCGACGCCCTGCGTGCACAGTTTCCCAGGATCAGCGGCCCCAAGAAAGACGACATCTGTTACGCCACCCAGAACCGTCAGGACGCGGTCAAGGGCCTGGCAGAACGCAGCCAGGTGGTGCTGGTGGTGGGTTCGCCCAACAGCTCCAACTCAAACCGGTTGCGCGAAGTGGCCGAGCGAGTCGGTGCCCGCGCCTATCTCATCGATAATGCCGAGCAGATCGAGCAAGCTTGGCTGGAAGGTGTCGAGACCGTCGGCATTACCGCCGGCGCCTCCGCCCCCGAGATCCTGGTGCAGCAGGTGGTGGACCGACTCAAGTCATGGGGCGCCGAAACCGTTGACGATTACATCGGTCGCCCCGAGAGTGTTGTGTTCCCCATCCCCAAGGTGTTACAGAAGGCCGCGCCTTAACGCGGCACGGAATCCCAACCAGGTCTGCAAACACGGGTCGACTGGTTCTCATTCCTGCGTGAAAACCGCTGCATTGATTGAACACCACCGGGCCTGAAGTTACTCTGTTGCTTCATCCATCCCGAGCACTATTGCGAACATGAGGCATGACTCTATGAGACCCATTCGAGCCAAGTTGACTCAGCTCATGATCTTCGGTGTCCTCCTGTCGATGCTCGCCGGTTGTTCCTATCTCAATCCCAAGCCCCTCAAGCCCTGGGACCGCGATGTTCTGGCGCGCCCCGAGATGCAGCTCGATGCCGACTCCATGGAAGACCTGATGGATACCAAGATCTACTTCAGCAAGGAGGCCTCGCGCGGGGGCGCCAATATTGGCGGGGGCGGTTGCGGATGCAATTGAAACAGACGGGACGACTCGGCCCGGCACTGGCGGCGGCAACCTGTACCCTGCTGAGTGGCCAGGGGGCGCAGGCGGCCGAAACCGAGCAGGTGGACGTCACCAGCCTGCAATACCGCGAAGTGGACCGGGTCAACGTCGACGAAGAGGTGATTGCCCTCAAACGCAAGGGTAAGGATGAAAAGCGCTTTAGCCTCAAGCTCTATCACGACACCATCACCGGCGCCTCGCCCAATGGGGCCTACTTTCCCTCCGATACCTATACCTCACCATCGGGCAGTTCCTACTCCTCGACACTGGCGCCCATTACCGACGAACGCTATGCGGTGTCCGCCGACTGGGAACGCGAGGACTCGCGTCGGCAAAAGACTCAGTATGGCCTGGCCTATTCCATCGAACTGGATTACGACTCATTGGGCGCGAACTGGTCCCGGTCACGCGATAGCCAGAATCGCATGCGTACCTACAGTTACGGTTACGGGTTCAACTACGATGTCATCCATGCCGAAGGGGGCAACCCGGTGGGTCTGGCGCCGGCCACGGATACCACCCGCAGCAACCAGGACAATAAACTCCTGTTCGATTTCCTCGGCGGTGTCAGCCAGGTCCTCAATCGTCAAGGTGTGTTTCAGCTCAATTATGGTCTCTCATTGAGCAATGGCTATTTGAGCGATCCCTACAAGTTCATCAGCATCGACAACGATGCGGTGGTGGACAATCTGCTGTATGAAAAGCGCCCCGATACCCGGCTCGGTCATAGCCTCTATGCGCGCGTGATCTATAACATCGATGACAACGTACTAAAGGGGTCTTATCGATACTACATCGACGACTGGGGCATCCTTTCGCATACGCTGGACATGCGCTACCGCTATAAACTGAATAATGATTTCTATCTACAGCCGCATTTTCGACACTATTCACAGAGAGCAGCCGATTTCTACAGCATCGTGTTTTATGATGCGCCCGCGGCGAGTACCTATGAATATGCCAGCGCCGACTACCGTCTGGGCAATCTCGATAGCCTGACCCTGGGCTTGCAGGCCGGGACCCGTATCGGCAAGCGGACCGATCTCTCCTTGCGATATGAAATACTCAGACAAACGGATAGGTTGGGTGAGTTCCCTTCTCTAAATGCCAGCATACTTCAGCTCAGTTTCCGCTACACGGCCAAATAGCCGTACCTGTTACAACATCCCGGAGTTTGATTAAACCAGTGTCTCGCCTGTTGCGCTCTCGTCGATGGCGTCTTCACCGGTGATGGCGCGAGGATTGGTGACACCGAAGTTCTGGTAGATGGAGGAAGCCAGGGCATAGGGTTCGAACTGGTAACTGGTGGCGGTCGGCGTGGTGTACTGCCGGTTGACCCCGGAAGTGCCGGTGCGCTCGGTGGCGCCGACGATCTTGCCAAGCCCCCGCCCGACGATGTTACGGCCACCAAACGTAAACAGGTTCTGGTTGTTACCATGGTCCCAGCCCATGGAGTTATTGAGATTGACGTTGCGGCCGAAGTCGCCGTAGACGTTGATGATGATATTGCGTGCATGGCCGATGCCGGCGGTATGGGCCGCCTCGATGTGGCGAATGCCGGCCTGCACCGCGCGCATCAACTGCGCCATGCGCGCCGGGTATTCGTCCAGGGCCTCTGAGTGATCGTCCCAGCCTCCGAGGCCGCCGCTGCCCAGGCTGATGAACACAGTCTCATCATTGGCCAGGGCCAGGCTGACCGCGGCCTTCATACGGCGCCCGAAATTGGTGTTCTCATAGGTGATCTGTGCATCCACCGGCAGGGTCAGGTTGTAGTTGGCAATTGAGTTATCGATGGCGGTGGGGTCGAGCATGGTGGCGATCTGAGCCGCCAGTTCCCCGCGTTTCTCCAGGCTATGACTGACGTCGCTATTGTTGGCCGCCGCGTTCATGGAAGAGGCCAGCGCGTCCAGGGCCAGGTCCTCGCTACTGCCGCTGTCGAGAAAGCTGGGGCCGGAGTCCGAACGCTGATAGGGGTTTTGCAGGTTGGAGTTGAGCGAGATGGGCTTGGTGCTCAGCGGCGTGGTGACATTACCCTGGTTGAAGACCGTCGACTCACCCTCGAAACTGACGAAGGGGAATAGCAATTCGTCCACCGACTTGGAGAAGGGATTGTTGTTGGCGAGGATCCAGGCCAGCGTGGTGGCGATGCCTGGGTTGGTGGTATCCATGCTGCCGATGAGGTTCTGGGTGACGCTGGCGCCGTGTCCCTTGTTGTCGTCCTTGATGCGGTTCATGGTGCGATAAACGGTCATGTCGCCCGAGGCCAGCAGGGACTCCATGATGTCGCCGCCGGCATTGAGCCAGAAGCCGTTGTTGGTGATCTGCCCGCCCGAGGCGACATCGGTCAGCATCGCCGATGGGTAGGCGTTCTGCGAGTTGTTTGAGATGTCCTCGATATTGGTCAGGTTGGCGGCCAGTTCCGAGGGGCCGCCATAGAGAAAGACATTGATATAACGCGGCACCTGCGAGGCGGACAGCGAGTTAAAGGCGACGGCGTCGGCATCGAAGGCGCGCGCGCCCAGGTCCATGCCGCTGAGAAACGAGATATCACTACCGGAGGCGAACAGCCGCGTACCGGTCAGTCCCATGCCCAGCATGGCGGTGGTCTTGAGAAAGTCTCGGCGATTCATATCAGTTCACCCCCGCGATGGCAGGCAAGGTATAGAACTCGGAGAGTCGGCTAGTGTAGTCCATGATGATCCAGGCCTGGTTGATGCGGCTGTTTTCATGGCCATTGCTCACGAACAGCTCACTGAGAGTGGTCACTTCGGTGGCATTGGCCTTGCGGCCGAGCATCGCCAGCATGACATAGTGGATAAAATCTTCATCACTCAAGAGATCGATGCTGCCGTCCTCCGGGTTGATGAATGATGTGCTCCATCCTCCATCGCCGTAATTAAGTGGATCATCGCTATAGCGACGGTCAAGTACCATTCGATCACGAATCGATTTGTGATAATAGGCCAGTGACAAGGAGTCGGTGGGTACGGCGTTGGCGCGTCCCAGTTTGTAGGACATGGTGGACTGGCGCATTTCGCCAAGGTCGGGACGTGATGAGCCGGGATTATTGTCGTTGATATCGTGGAACATGTAGTTCCAGGCGTACCAGTCGATGCGCTGACCTGTGCCGTAGAGCGTCTCCTCGTAGGACTTGGTGCGCGTGTTTTGAAGCAGGTACTCCCTGGAAAAGATGATGGATGTGAACAGTTCATCAAATGTCTGCGGTGAGCTGGCGGCAAACTTGTTGGTCAGGTTGATGCGCTTGGAGCGTGGGTAGTCGGCAAAGAAGACATCCACCAGACGCCTCGTGACGGTGGGTATGAGATCACCGTGATTGGCCACGGCACGGTAAAAGTCTTTGCACGAAACGATATCATTGCGATCCAGCAAGGCTTGCGGGGTGGCATTGACGTTGATGCCCTTGCGCAGCTGATAGCCCTCGGCGTCATCGGTCAGATACCAGTTCTGGCAGGCGATGGAGGCCAGCGGGACTTCGTCGTCGCGGAAGCGGTTAAGGTAGATCTCCATCATTTCGCGGGTGTTGTCCTCCGGCGAACGGAAGCGACGCCAGTTCTCCTGCGAAACCATGTGTTCATAAACGATGTCACGTATCCCCTTGCCCTCGTGCATGGCCTCCACCAGGTGGATATTAAAGATGGTCTCGACATCGGTGTGATCGACACTGTCCAGTTCAAAGGCGGGTGAGAACAGGATTGTGTTCATGAGGTGGTAGGCCATCCAGCGTTGGTAAAACTCTTCGCCCAGCGGCAGCTCCTGCAGCACGGCCATGGGGATGGCGCGGGTATTGCGCAGGCGCGATTCGATGTCCAGACGGTATTTCTCCTGGACCAGGGCGATGTAATTGCCGATGCCCCCGACGGGAGTGTCCAGCTGGGTGCGCACGGTCTCCAGGTGATTGGTGTTGGACTTCAACTGCGGGCTGGTGAGGCCCTTGGCGACATCGAAAAAATCGTCCACCGGCATACCCTTGAACAGGGTGGTGAGCAGCTTGTTGGTAACAAGGTATTTTTGCTCCGGGGTGAGCTCGGCATACTCCTCGGCGCTCACTGCCTTGGTATCCACCACGCTTTCCGGGGCGGTCGTCGGGGCGCAGGCCTGTAGCAGGAGCGCCAGGCTAAGGCTGGCTAAAAATCGCACTGTATGCATCCGTATCGGCTATCCATATCTATGTCGGCATGGGAGTGTCAGGCTTTACACACTACTTAATTCAGTGCCAGGTCGACAGCACCCAGCTGGCAGTTTATGTGTGAACTCCGGCCCATTTTTAGACACCGGTGGCCCGGTCTCGCGCCTGGAATCACAAAAAGCGCTAACCACTAGCGAATGCACCAGTATTTGACGCCCTCGTCATCGAGAAAGGCCTCGGCCCCGGCACCCTGCAGCATGGCAAAGGTGGCGAGCATGCCCGCCTGTAGACAGGTCGGTGCCAGCACGGTGATGGAGCGCGGGGCATCGGGGACAGGCCAGCCGGTGGTGGGGTCGAGGATATGGGAATAGCGCACACCTTTGTGCAACAGGTAACGATGGCTGTCACCGCTGGTGGCGAGACCGCCCTCGCTGAGGGTGAGGCCGCCGAGGGAAGTCTGGTTTGAATGTGGGTCCTCCAGTCCGATGGCCCAGCCGCGGCCATCTCGGCGCGGGCCGAGGACATAGACATCGCCGCCGAAGTTGACCAGGGCCGAGTCGCAGCCGGCGTCATGCAGCAGCAACGCGGCGCGATCGACCGCGTATTCCTTACCCAGTCCGCCCAGGTCGATCTCCATACCGGGCTTCAGGGTCAGGCAGGGCGGCTGCCAGTCGACGCGATCCCAGCCCACCCGTTGCCGAACCACCTCGACATCGGCCGCATCGGGCAGTCGGTCGCCGCCGTCGAAGGTCCATACCTCGCGCAGTACGCCCGAGGTGATGTCGAATTTGCCATTGCTGAGTGCATGGCATTGGCGGGCGTACTCGAACAGTTGCCGGGTTTCCTCATCGACGCAGACCGTCTTGCCGTCGGCGTGGTTGATCTGGTGGACGATGTTGTCGTCGCGATAGCGGCTGAACTTTGCCTCGATGCGCCAGGCCTCTTGCTGCACCCGTTCGAACAGATCACGGGCGAGCGTTTCATCCTCCAGATCGATCAGCACCTCGCAGGGACTGGCCATGGCCCGAAAGCGGCCCTGCCAGTGGTCGCCGAGACGAGTGAAACCGGACTCGCCCTGTTTCATCTTCGCTTAAGGAGGCTCTTGATCTGGGCCTCGCGCTCCTTGACCGCGTTCTGGCGAAAGCCACGATGGACCTTGATGATGCGTCCACGTCGATCGATAAGATAGGAGCTGGGCATGGCTCGGATGCCGTAATTGGTTGCGACACTACCCTTGTGGTCGGGTGCGCTGGGGCAATTGACCT
>JABURT010000152.1 GCA_014762495.1 Gammaproteobacteria bacterium
CCACCCGTGGCTTTGACGTGCCTGCGCGTGTGCCCGTTGTCGCGGCAGCGGCGGATGAGTCGGACCGGGGGTGCGACACCGTCGGCCTGGACGACGGTTTTACGGGCGCTACGGGCTCACGCCTGGTTTCGGAGGCCTTCGAGTCGCCCCTTTGCGGTTCGCGCGGTGCGGCACCCGGCTCGGGTTTCGTCACCTTTTCTCGGGGAGCTGCGGGTTTGGCTGGAGTGGCCGTGGACGCAGATTTTGCTGCGGGCGTGGTACCTGACTTTGTCGAAGGCATGGAATTGGATTTGGCGTCGGTCGCCGACGTTGGCATCTTGACGTCGGTTTTCGCGGCCGTTCTGGACTCAGCCGTCTTTGTCTCGGGCCTCGCCGTCGAGCTGGGTTCCCGCCTGGATTGAGTGGCCGGTTCCGGTTTTTGCGTGGGGCTGGCGCCGCTCAGGCTCTGGCGCCGTTTTTCGGTCTGCTTCTGTTCCAGCTCTTCAATCAGCTCACTGAGAGCGGGGGAGGGCGACATGGCCTCCATCCGCGCGGGTTCGGTGTGCAGGATGAGTTCTTCATTGAGGATAAAGGTGCGGGTGAAGACGTCGCGCGGAAGCTTGGGCGGCAGTGTGTCCCAACGTCCATCCTCCTGGTCGATGACGTTTTCGATGCGATCCACCCAAAAGGCCACCAGGCCCTTGTCCAGTTCGGCCAGTATCAACTTGCCGCGCTCGGGTGAGGAGGGTGAGAGACCGAATCGGGTTCGCATGTCCACAACCCGGGCGATGCGGTTGCTGTGACGGAACATGGCGGGCAGACGGCCGGCATGGCCGGCGGTCTCCTGCCGGGGGGGCGGGATGATGGTGAGGATGCTGTTGCTGAACAGGCAGCACCGAATCGGCCCCACCTCAAACAGCAGCAATTTGTTGTGTTGGTCTTGTCCCTGCACGGGCGTCCTCGTTATCCAGTCCGATCACATAGTGTATCGGCTCGGACGGGGAAAATATGAATCAGTTCCGGGATTTAGACGATGTGTAGCGATCGGCCAGGGCAGCAAAGTCGGCCAGGGCCAGTTGCTCAGGCCGCAGGCCTGGATCGATGCCGCATTCGCGAATGCCCGCCTCATCGAGCAGGCCCTTGAGGGTGTTACGCAGGGTCTTGCGGCGCTGGGAGAAGGCCTGGGTCACCAGTTGTGCCAGGTCGTCCTCATCCTGCACCGTGACCGGTGGCTGTTCGTGGGGAATCAGTCGAACGATGGCCGAGTCCACCTTCGGCGGTGGGCGAAAGGCACCGGGCGGAACCGTGAACAGGCGCTCTACCCGGCAATAGTACTGCAGCATGATGCCGAGGCGGCCGTAGGCCTTGCTGCCGGGCCCGGCGGCCATGCGCACCACCACCTCCTTTTGCAGCATGAAGTGCATATCGAAGATGCAATGGCGTTGCGTCATGAGATGAAACAGCAGCGGGGTGGAGATGTTGTAGGGCAGGTTACCGATGATGCGAAGCCTGTGATCACCACTGATGAGCGAGCAGAAGTCGAACTTGAGGGCGTCGGCGCTGTGGATGTCCAGGCGTGTGCCAAATTCCGACTCCAGCGCCGGGATCAGGTCGCGGTCCAGTTCCACTGCGTGCAGGTGATCGATCTGTTCCAGTATTGCACCGGTCAGTGCCCCCTGGCCGGGCCCTATCTCCACGATCTGATCGCCGGCGCG
This sequence comes from Gammaproteobacteria bacterium, assembly GCA_014762495.1. GTDB lineage: Bacteria > Pseudomonadota > Gammaproteobacteria > Thiohalospirales > Thiohalospiraceae > JABURT01. The sequence goes on from JABURT010000152.1 coordinate 1,695, forward strand.
CGGGTCTATGGCGCGTACGATGCGCTGGATGATGCCGGCATTATGCAGGAAATTCTGGCCGAAGCGCTTGCGCGGACGGTGCACCCGGTCGCTCATGCGTCGTTCCCCGCGCGGACCATCTCCTGTGCCACTTGCATTGCCGTGAGCAGGCTGCCGCTGTCGGCGCGCCCCGTGCCGGCCAGATCGAGGGCCGTGCCGTGGTCCACCGAGGTACGCACGATGGGCAGGCCCAGGGTGATGTTGACGGCGCGGCCAAACCCCTTGTACTTGAGCACCGGCAGGCCCTGGTCGTGATACATGGCCAGTACCGCATCGGCCTCGTCGAGGTAGCGCGGGTTGAACAGGGTATCGGCGGGCAGGGGGCCGAACAGTTGCATGCCCTGGTCGCGTTTTTGCTCCAGCACCGGGGCGATGACCTCGATCTCCTCATGACCGAGGTGACCACCTTCGCCGGCGTGCGGGTTGAGACCGCACACCAGGATACGCGGATCGGCGATACCGAACTTGTGCCGGAGATCGGCATGCAGGACATCAATGACCCGTTCCAGCCGCTCGCGGGTGATGGCCGCACTGACTTCGGCCAGGGGCAGGTGGGTGGTGACCAGGGCCACGCGCAGCCCCTCGGTGGCCAGCATCATCACCACCTGGGAGGACTCAGTGCGTTCCTGCAAGAACTCGGTATGGCCGCTGAAGGGGATGCCGGCATCGTTGATGACGCCCTTGTGTACCGGACCGGTGATCATGGCGGCGAAGCGTCCGCCGCGGCAGCCGTCGGCGGCGATGGTGAGACAATCGATGACATAGCCTGCATTGGCCGGGTCGAGGTGACCGCTTTGCACCGGGGCCTTGAGCGGGATGGGCAGGACCTTGAGTTCCGACTCGGCGGGCGGTTCGCGATCGTCGTCGCGGTAGAGGCGAATGGACAACGGCAGCCCCAACTCGCCGGCGCGGGCCTTGAGCAGCTCGGGATCGGCGATCACCATCCAGTCCACGGACCGGGCGGTCTGGGCCAGCTGAATGCACAGATCGGGGCCGATGCCCGCGGGTTCGCCGGCGGTGACGGCCAGGGGTGGGGCGTCGGCCATGCCTAGAGCCTGATCTCCACGTAGGCCTGGTTGCGTAGCTCGCGTAACCACTCCTCCAGCTGCTCGTTAAACTTGCGTTCCTGGATGGCCTGCATCGCCTGTTGGCGCATCTGGCTCATGTCAGTGGAGAAGGCCTGGCGATCGCTGTTGCGCACATCCACCAGTTTGATGATGTGAAAACCGCTTGAGCTACGCAGTAGATCGCTGATCTCGCCACGTTCCAGTTTCGGCACCGCGTCGATAAACAGTGTTGGTAACTGGGCCGCCTTGACCCAACCCAGGTCGCCACCCTGCAGGGCATTGCGGCCACTGGAGTTCTCTACCGCGGCTTTGGCGAAGTCGGCACCCCCGCGCAGCGAAGAAAGCAGCTTCTGGGCCTTATCGCGTGCCGTCGCGATTTGGTCGCTACTGGCCGCCTGCGGCGTCTGGATCAAGATATGTGAAAGACGGTATTCGATATTCAACTCGCCCTGGGCCTGCTGACTGGCGAGAAAGTTGTCCACTTCCTGTTCGCTCACATTGACCTGGGGCCGCACGGTGCGTTGCAACAGATCGGAGATCATGACCTCTTCGCGGATCTGTTCTCGAAAATCATTATAGTCCTCACCCTGGGCCTCGATGCTGCGCTTGAGCGCGCGCACGTCACCCAGCCCGCGGTTTTGCGCGATACTCTGCATGACCTGGCGCAGGCGGCGATCGTCCACGCTGAGATTCATCTGCTCGGCCAGGGCACGTTGCAGATGCTTGGTGATGAGCGACTCCAGTACCTGTTGTTGCAGGACCTGCTTGGGTGGCTCGGGGATACCGCGTTGTTGCAGTGAGAGACGCGCCAGCCGGGTCGCCTCGGTGAGTTCGCTGTCCAGTATGACGTCATCGTTCACCACCGCAACAATACTGTCGAGGGGGCGCAGTTCGGCGCGGACCGATGTGGCAACAAGCAGGGATAACAGCAGAAACAGGCTGGGTAATACTCGGGTCATAGACAAGGTTTCACTATCTGGGTTTGGATTCGTAGCCAAGGATACCAGATTTCAGGTAGTCATCGACGCCTGCACCGGCACTGCCGAGTCCCTTGAACTCGAATTCCAGCATCAGTCCGCTTTGCAGCTCGGCGCCGGTGCTGGGCCGGTAATCTCTCTGCGTCAGGCGCAACGACCAACAGCAGCTTTCGTAACCGAAGCCATACAGGGTTTCCAGTGACTCCTGGTTTAGCAGGTCATGGTTGTAACGACCGTAGAGGTGCCAGCGTGAATTGAGTTTCCATAGCGCCGAGGTATCGGCCTGCGACAGGCTGGGTGTACCGGCATTGGCGGTGGAGCGGTAAGCAAGGTTTACGATATGTGCCGCATTCGGTTTGTATTGCAGGCGAGTGTTGAAAATGTCGGCACTGTCGGTGACGGGGTCCCAGAGCAGGGTCGCGCGCCAGTCCCAATGGTCAAAAGGCTGCGCGCTCAATTCGGCGACATAGTCGGAGCCCGATTCGGTCAGGTCCGAGCTGGACGGGTTGAGGGTGACGCGACGATCCTCGAAGTAGAGGATTTGACCCAGACTGGCAGAGAACAGCTCATTGCCACTGGCGGTGGAGAGAAAGCGCGTGGTCACGGCCACGGTGAGCTGGTTGGCATCGCCAATGACATCTGAGCCAGTGAAGCGGTTCTCACGGAACAACTGGTTAAAGTCGAAGGTGTAGGCACTGCTGTCGAAACGGGGCAGAGCATCCTGATCTTGGTAGGGAACATTGAGATAGTAGAGCCTTGGCTCCAGGGTCTGCATGAGGCGGCCGTCGGCGAGGTTGCGTTCGAAGAACAGGCCACTGTCGAGACTAAACACGGGCAGGTCGCGGCTGTACTGATTGGAGGCTGGAAGCGAACGGTCCTCCACCTCGTAATGGGTGGAATGCCAGGTCAGGCGCGGGACCAGAAAGCCGGCGATGTGGCGATAGGGATAACTGAGCCCCGCCACCGTGTGCAGGCGCGAGCCGATGATGTTCTTGTCGGCACTATAGAAATAGTTGTACTCGCTATTGAAGAGAGTGTTGAGACGGTTGTTGCCGGCGGGTCGATAGTTCATCACCAGTTGCGGCATGCGTTGATAGGGTTCGATACCACTCAGGGTCTGGTAGGCCTCGAGACTACCGGTGAAACCCCACTGCGTTCCCGTGTAGGTGCTCTGCAACAGGTTTTTCAGGTAGGGCGCGCGGCTCAGTTCTGAACTCTTGCCGAAGTCGGAATAGAAACTCGACTCGGAGACATAATTGACCTCGGCACGGGTCGACCAGTGTGATCCTAAGCGACCATTATGTTCATAGTGTGCCATACCGCGATCGGTACCGGTGAGGCGATCGCCGGGCAGGTATTCAAAGTCCAGGACCCCGCGGCTGTTTTCGGTCAGGTAGCGAAACTTGTCTTCCAGCAGGATACCGCGCTCGGACACCAGGTGCGGGGTAATGGTCATATCGTAGTTGGGCGCCATGTTCCAGTAATAGGGAACCGAGATATCCCAGCCGCTTTCGTTGTGATAGCCAATGCCGGGGAACAGAAAACCGGAGAGGCGATCCTCGCTCACCGGAAAGCGCAGGTAGGGGAAGTAGAATATGGGAACGTCCTTGAAGTAGAGCACGATGTCACGTGCGGTGCCCTGCTTGGCGGCCTGGTCCAGCTTGATCGCATCGGCCTTCATCTGCCAGTCCACCTGGGCGGGGTCGCAGGTAGTGAAACTCACCGCCTCGAACTGCGTGATCTCCCCCTTGCTTTCCATGCGGCTGGCCTCGCCGCTGGCATGACGCGGGGTAAATTTGTAGTTCACGTCCTCATAGACGCCCTCATTGCCCGTCAGTTTGACCCGCGCGCGCAGTGACTCCACCTGATAGTTGGGGTTACGAAAGAGTACATTGCCATCGGCCTTGAAGTCGCCGCTGTGTTCGGAGTAATCGACTCGATCCGCCTGCATCAGGCGTGAGCCCTGACGGATACGGACATCGCCCTCCAGCAACATACCCTGTCCCGGTTGTGACGTGGCCTTATTGGAACTCACCTCTATGGGGGCCTTGTCGTCGGGTCCTGTTGAGCTGGGCACCGGTATGACGTCAAGCGGCTTGCATAGCTGCCACATGGGATCGGATTCGTCTGCCCATACCGGCGAGATACCCATCATAATGACGAGCGGGATATAGCGGGCTCTGTGTAACAGGCTGGGTGAGCTCGGCAATGTCGGTTCCGTTCTTATCCGTTCTTATACAATGGCCACCTCATTGGCGATGCGGCAGCGAGTCAAGTTGTGTATTGTATGACACATTCTAACGTGTGGCGTGTCGGCAGTGACAGGCCGAAAGAGAAAGGATTTTGCAGTGCCGGAGAGACTGGAGAGGATCAAACACTGGCTGGTGGAGCAGGGGATACAGGAATTCGACATCGCACCCGCCTCTGCCGATGCCAGCTTTCGCCGATATTTTCGCGCCACTCCCGCTGACGGTAGCGAACCGCTCATCGTCATGGATGCACCACCCGAACATGAGGACTGCAAGCCCTTTATTCATGTCGCCGGCATGATGCTCGACATGGGTCTGCACGTGCCGCGTGTCCTCGGTCAGGACCTCGAGCAGGGCTTCCTGCTGCTCAGCGACCTGGGTAGCGAGTCCTACCTCTCACGTCTGGATCGCGAATCGGTGGAAGGCCTGTACGGCGATGCCCTGGATGCGCTGGTGACCCTGCACAGGAGCCACGACCCCGCCATCAGTCAATTGCCCCCTTATAATGATCTCTTATAC
>JABURT010000200.1 GCA_014762495.1 Gammaproteobacteria bacterium
GCGGCAAAGACGTCCTGGTCGCAGAATGGGGCGGCGCGGTATCCAAGAATCCCTACCTTTCCTTCAAGTTCACCGGCGCCAACTCTGGCGACGACGTCAAGATCAGCTGGGTGGACAACAAGGGTGAGAAGGATTCCCTGACTACCAAGATTCGTTAAGTTTCACTTTTTAACCTTTCAGCTATCCAAGGTTAGGGCGGGTTCATCACCCGCCCATTTTTTTTGCCCTGAACTATTGGAAAGATGGTTAGGGTCTTTATCCCCTTTAGAGGACTCATCATGAAGCCCAACGCCTGTTCGAAGAACATGGCGAACAGCGGAGCACGGCGACGCTGGCCCGTATGGGTGTGGGCAATAGCCCGAGTAAGGGGTTCTATGAGAGCCGCTCTAGGGTTATGCACGGCAACTAAATACCAGGGAGCGGGATTGCTCAGGTCTTGCATGTAGGTAAGTTTAGCTGTGCTTATTTACCTTAGAATGGGCACAAGCACCTACATAACGGGAACATGTACCCAACGAGCGGGCAGCCAAACCCATTACCCTCCGAACCTTGGTCCCCCTTCCCAGATCCATTAAACTCTGCTTCTTTATAGGCAGAGGAAATACCCATGTCCGAGATGAGTGAAAGCCAGTTCAACCAGATGATCGATGACCTGCTGATGAATCTGGAGGAGCAACTGGACGATCTGGATGTGGACATCGACTACGAGACCGCCGGCGGTGTGCTCACCCTGATATTCGAAAACGGCACCCAGATCATCATTAACCGCCAGACACCGGTAAGACAGTTGTGGCTGGCCACGCGTACCGGCGGCTTCCATTTCGATCGCGATGACGCGAGCGGTGAATGGCACCGCGATACCGATGGTGCCGAATTCTTTGCCATCCTTAACGAGAACTGCTCGCTACAGGCCGGTGCCCCGGTGACGCTCACCCCATGAGTGAAACAGATACAGAAATCGTGATCGAGCCGGAAGGCAAGGCCACGGCCTGTGTCATTTGGTTGCATGGCCTGGGCGCCGACGGTCACGACTTCGAACCCATCGTCCCGGAACTCAATCTGCCTTCAGGGCATGGCATACGATTCCTCTTCCCCCACGCGCCCTATATGCCCGTGACCATCAACCAGGGCTACGTCATGCGCGCCTGGTACGACATCCTCTCCATGGAGATTGCCGCCGAGCAGGATGAGGCGGTGATCCGGCAATCGGCATCGATGCTGGAGTCGCTGATTGAGGAGCAATGTGCACAGGGGATCTCTCCCGAACGCATCGTCCTGGCCGGCTTTTCACAAGGCGGGGCCATCGCTCTGCATACCGCATTGCGTTACGAAAAACGCATAGCCGGTATTCTGGCACTCTCCACCTATCTGCCTCTGGTCGAGCGGTTCGACTCTGAGCGCAGCGATGCCAATCGAGAGACTCCCGTCTTCATCGGGCATGGCACACAAGATCCCATCGTTCCCCACTCACTGGGAGTGCAGACACGTCGTGTCCTCAAGGACCTGGACTATAAAGTGGAGTGGCATGAGTACCCCATGGCACATTCCGTCTGTATGGAAGAGATCAGGGATATCGGTCGTTGGCTGGAGCAAAGACTGGACGAGTCTTGAGTCCCTAGTTGACGATAGGCAGGGTGAAATAAAAGGTAGTGCCTTTTCCGGTTTCGGTCTCGAAGCCGATATCCCCGTTCATTTGCTGGATAATTTGTTGGCTGATATAGAGTCCTAGACCGCTGCCGCCCTGGTGGCGGGTGGTGGTGGCGTCGGCCTGGGAAAAGCGCTGGAAGATCTTGTCACGAAAGGCCTCCGGAATCCCCGGTCCGTGATCACGGATCGCGACTCGAACCTTGTTGTCCTCACGTGTGATCGATATTTCGATATCGCTGCCCTTGGGCGAGAACTTGGCGGCATTGGAGAGCAGGTTGGTTATGACCTGAATCAGGCGGTTACGATCGGCATAGACCATGGCATCGAACAGGCCCTGTTTGAGCAGGTAGTGGGCGTTGTACTTATCGCCATAGGCGGTGTTGAGCTCCATGGCCTGATTGACCAGCTCCATGATGTCCAGATTCTCGCTATTAAATGACAGCTTTCCGGCATCCAGCTTCTGGATATCCAGTAGGTCATTGATCAGTGTGCCCAGGCGTTCGCTGTTTTGCAGTGCGATGCCCAGCAGCTCCTGCATGCGTGAGTTGAGTTCTCCACCGAGCCCACCGATGACCAGACCTAGCGAGGCGTGGATTGAGGTCAGTGGGGTACGCAGCTCATGACTGACAGTAGAGATAAACTGTTCCTTTATCTCGGCCATGCGTTTCATTTCCGTGATGTCGTGAATGGTAATGACATCGATATCGTTTTGCGTGCCGGTCAACCTGCGTTTACTGACCTCGGCGTGGAAACTGGAGTAGTCCTTGCGCAGACAGATGAGTTCATGGCTGAGTGCATCGTCCTGTTTTAGGACCGTCTTTATTAAATCCTTGCTATCTCCCTCAAACAGGGCCTCGATGTTCAGGTTGTAGAGGTCCTGGGAACTATAACCGAGCATTTCGGTAATGCGCTGATTGCAGTCTATGATGTGACCATTTTCATACAGGATGACACCCTCATTGGTGGCATTGGCCAGGGTACGAAAACGTGCCTCGGCGTCGCGGGATTTGCGTTCCGCATCCTGTGTCTGAGAGATTTGTTGTTCCAGTTGGCGATTGGTCGACTGCATGGTTTCGAGCAGGCTGACATTTTCCATCGCCAGTCGAATGCTTTCCTTGATGTTATTCCCCAATGAAATAGAGGAAAACCAGAGGACCAGTGAGTAGATCGCCGCGAACAACGCCAGGTAAACGGAATATTCATCGGTCCTGGAAAACAGGGCAAGGACGACACTGAGACCGGAGCTGAATAGATAGGCGCCGTAGATCCTCGGCAGGGCAGCGAGCATGGCCGCGGCACCTGTGGCCATGGCTCCCAGGATAAGCAGCACCAACACCTGTTGTGCCGGCTCATCAGGATAGAGCCAGTAGACCAATGCGCCCCAGGTAAGACCGGAAGCGATTTCAAGCCAAAAGTAATAATTTATGCATTTCTCATCCTCCCTCGCCTCATCCGAAATCCGTTCGTAGCGAAGAATTAGGAAGAGTCGCAACAGAGAGACGACGATAATGATTGAATTCCAAACCAGGAAGGCGGTGGAATCTTCCTCATTCCATAATAATAGTGTGGCGACCAGTGCCACCGCCGGCATGGCATAGAGGGCGGTATAGCCCTGCTTGTATACCTCGCCGACCAAACGGGCCAGCAGGCGTGTATCTTCGGGTAGCGACATCAGCTCACGACTAGACATGCACGTATGTTCGCAACTGTACCATATTTCAGGCGCAATCATTCGTTGACGTAAGACTGCGCCGACCTCTGCCCAGATGATCACGCAGCTGGCTAATGTGACGACCTTCAATCAGTATGGCGGGCCTGTGAAACAGGCGTGAAACGGGCAAACAGATTTGGTAATACTCGTAAAGGCTGTGGACACTTAAAATGAATACCTGAGTGTGTTACTATGTAAATGTGTATTGAAATCAAGAGGTAACCTGTGCAACACGTAATGAGCTACATCATGCAGCCCTATTCCGAAGACCCGGATAAACTCGAGCGCATACTCGAGCTTGAGGAATGGGATGAAAACGTCGCAAGCGTCAAGGCGATGAAAGAAGGTGTGCTCCTCACCTACGACCACTGGAACGTGGTTGAGTATCTGCAAGACTATTATCTTCGTAACGGTTGGCCCGACAGCGCCCGTGTGATGGCCCGTAAACTGGACCGAGAATTCTCTGAACAGGGCGGTAAGCGTTTCCTATATACACTATTTCCCAAGGCACCACTGAAGCAGGCCGCACGAATTGCAGGTCTTCCAGCTATCCGGGAGACGGGTAGTTCGGCCCATGGCTACGAACTCTAATAAATCGTAGAGTAAGCCAGAAAAAAGCCCGGCTTCAGCCGGGCTTTTTTGTCAGTATTGATTGACGAAGAACAATGCTTGTCGCGGCTAAGCACTGAAGAAAATTATTGAATCGACGCTTCGGTCTCCTGGTGCGATAAGAGATATTCTCTGAACCTGTTCAAAGGTAGGGGCATGGATATATAAAATCCCTGACCGATATTGCAGCCATGGCTTCGAAGCACAGACAGGGCCGCCGCGGAGGTGATGCCTTCCGCAACGACCTTGAGACCAAGGTTATGTGCCAGATCGATAATGGTCTGGACGATAATTCGATCATTATCGTCCGCCAACATCTCCATAACGAAAGAACGGTCTATTTTGATTTCTGCCACCGGAAGTTGTTTCAGGTAGGCGAGCGAAGAATATCCCGTACCAAAGTCGTCGATCGATATGGATGCGCCGATTGACTTTATCTCATTGAGTATATGTTTGGCCCGAATCGGGTCTGTCATGATGTCACTTTCGGTCAATTCGAGTACGCACTTGGCGGGATCGATGTCCTGTTCTCGAATGGTGTTGCGAAGATTGATGGTAAGCTGTTCGTCGTATAGACACTGCACGGAAATATTGATCGAGACAGAGATATCGTGTCCCTGGCGATGCCAGGATGAGCAATCCTTGAGTGCCTGCTTGATGACCCAGTAGCTCAACGGTCGGATCAGGCCTGTCTGTTCAGCCAGGGGTATGAAATCGTCCGGCTGGATATAACCACGCTCGGGATGGTTCCAGCGTAATAGCGCTTCGGCCCCTATGATTTCACCTGTATCCAGATCAATCTTGCTTTGATAGTGTATTTCGAGGTTTTCCTCTTCGATGGCGGCACGTAGCTCCGACATCAATTCCAGACGGCTGACATTGTGTTGATCATCCTCCGGGCTGTAGATTGCGAAGCCGCGATTATTACGCTTGGCGGTATACATGGCGACGTCGGCCCGTTGCATGAGAATATTCACATCGTCACCGTGCAGGGGTGACTCGACGATACCGATACTGATTCCGACCTGTAGGGTGTGGCCCTCGACGACGAAGGGCTGGGAAAAGATATTCACGATTTCTTCGGCCACACGCATGGCCTGCTCAGTGCTGGTATTGGGCAGAAGGATACTGAATTCATCACCACCGAGCCTTGCCACCGTATCGGAGCGTCTGACGGCATGATAGAGGCGTTCCGCCGCCTGCTGCAGAATCTCGTCGCCGATGTGGTGACCAAGTGTATCGTTGATCTCCTTGAAGTTATTGAGGTCACTGACAAACAACACCAGCGGTTTGTGATTGCGCTGACTCTTGAGCAGGGCCGACTGGAGGCGTTCGTTGAGTTTTTTGCGGTTGGGCAATTCGGTCAGCGGATCGTGCGAGGCCTGATGCTCGAGTGCGGCAGTCTCCGACTTGATGGCGCTGGCCAATAACTGAAAGCGTTCCTCCAACTGAATGACCTCATCCTTGATGGAGATATCCGGTTGCTGGATTGACATGTGCCTGGAAAAGCGTTTCACACGATTGGTGAGCTTGTTAAGACGCCGCGTCAGATAGAGCATGATAAGTATGAAGGTCCCGGCATAAGCAGCGGTTGTGAACAGACGAGATGTATACTCACGTTGCAATACGGCCGCGGTCAGTTCACGAACCTCTTCCACGGTGACAAAGGAGACAAATCGAATCACCAGGTCGGTGGAGCCATAGTCGAAGAATCCCTCGCCGATAACCTGGTAGATTTGCTCCAGTTGCGAAAGCTTGACCCCGCTCGGGATCATCCTGGGATCACTGCTGACAAGTATGGTCTCCTGATCCTCCGACAACAGCGCAACATCACCGGATGAGCTTGACAGACTTTGCGACTCGCGCAGGAACTCGCTGTCAATCGGTGAGGCAAGCACAAGCGTGGCCTGAAGCCTGCCCTGTTCATCACTAATGGGTTCGGCGGTAATCAGGAAAGGTTGTTTACCGAGAGTTGTGAGATAGCTCTGATTGCGCGCCAGTTGAAGTATATAACTGGGGACCCTGATAAATTGTTCGGGCGGCTCTTCACCGAACCAGTTGTAGATTTCATAAGGTTTGTTATCGGGCCCCAAAAGCATGGCAAATCGGGGCAGGATAAATTTTCGCATAACCGAGTGGTCGGGTAGCCACTTCGGTGTGTCGCTGTACGTTCTGAGCTGTGTCGAATCGCGCTGCCTCCAGGTCTCGGAGTCGATATAACGGTGCAGATTGGTGGTCACAGCCAGTAGCTTGGCCATCTGACTGTAACTTTTGACATGCCGGTCGAACAGGGTGCGATGTTTACGTGACTGAACGCTCAGACGCTCGGAGAGTTTGGCCTGAAATATCTCGCTCAAATAGCGGGTCTGGTAGAGATCCGAAACATACCAGACCCCAAGCCCCAGTATCGCAATAAGCAACAGGATCTTGGTTGTCAGTCCGGTCTTTCGATAGATTTGCATCAATGACCCGGAAGCCGTACCAGTTGATTGCCGTTGGGTTCGCCCACCAGTTCGCCGTCAGCGAACACCCAGCCTGCCTCCTTGCGCCTGAAAAGTGACACAATCCCGAATTG
>JABURT010000166.1 GCA_014762495.1 Gammaproteobacteria bacterium
TAAGAGACAGTCTTTGCTCAGGCGTTTAAACCACCGAATCGTTCATGTGCTCGAAACAGATGGTTTGTGCACCGCCTGCCTCCTTGGCGGCCTTGAGGGCGACTTGTGCCCGTTGCAGATTTACATCGCTGTCATCGGTGGGCTCGATCTGGGTATAGCCGATACTCCCGCTAAGGTTTCCGACCACGGGATAGTCGTATTCCTGAAGGCGTCTATATAAACGCTCAAGGGCCAGCTTTGCCAATTCCAGATCGCATTCGTGCAGGACGATGGCAAACTGGTTGGAATTGAAACGGAAAGCCCAGTCGTACTCTCGAAAGGTGTCGGAGATCATCCGAGCCGTGAGAATCAGGACGTTATTGAGGGAGTTGGGATCCAGTTCCGGGTCGAGATTATCCAGTTCAAGCAAGGCCAGCACATACTGTCGGTACTCGTCAGATTTACGTTTAAACGTGGTTTTACGTAATAGCGTGGATATTTTTTCATGAAAGGCCTCGCGATTGTAGAGGCGGGTGAGCGCATCGCGCTCATTAAGACTCAACAATAAGACTTGGTTGATAAAGGCCGTAATATGCATCTCGGCCTGGAAAATATTTTTCTCGTGGTGTGTGCCGGCCACCTGTAGAAAACCTATGGTTCCAAGACGGGTGTTGATGGGGATCTGTATCCAGCTGCTTTTCTCGGTCTGTTTGATGATGGTGGTCGGTTTTAAATCACCAACCGGAAGTGTGGTTGGATCGAGACTGCCGATACGGCGTAGCAGGCTATCTACCGTTCCATAAAGATTCTGACTGGTAAAGGCCAGTCGATTTAGTGCCTTGGGGCCATGGGAGGTGATCAGCAAGATGGTCTTCGAAGGGAAGATCACCTTTATGTTGAATACAAAAACCTCGACCAGGGCATCCATACTGGTCTGACTGGTCAACTCGACCAGGGCCTTAATCTGGGAATATTGAATCTTGTCGTTAATGTCCATCGATATGCGCTGGGCCAGGAGCCCTTATTGTTGAATATTAAGAATTGTGACGATGACGATAAAAATGTAGCTTACGCGATTCTACGAGATTTCGATATCTCCCTGTGTGATTTTATATTGTTGTAGCGGTCATGAATATTCTAATCCTGCTCGTTATAATTGGCTCAAGCACCGCCGTTGCTGTGAGACCGACCCATGCCTCCATGTGCGAAGGAAAGGTTTTTCATGGTGTTCAGTCCTGCACAAGTTAGACAATGACTTTTATTTATGGTGTTAAACATTATAATACCTCCCGGCTTCAGGCTGAGAAAGTGTCTGTAAATTCTGATATCGAGTGTGGATATGCGTATAGTCAGTGCGAACTTGAATGGTATACGGGCTGCCGCTCGTAAGGGTTTTTTTGACTGGATGATCGAACATTCGCCCGATGTGGTCTGTATACAGGAGACCAAGGCCCAGGAGTATCAATTGGACGACGAGGTGTTTTCTCCACCCGGATATTATCGCTATTTTTTCGATGCACAGAAGAAGGGCTATAGTGGTACGGCAATCTACAGTCGCGTAGAACCCGACAAGATAAATGTAGGTCTGGGTTGGGAACATGTCGATAATGAAGGGCGCTGGATTGAGGCGCAGTTTGGCAAGCTGAATATAATTTCTCTCTACCTGCCTTCTGGCTCTTCAAGTGAAGAACGTCATGCCAATAAACTGATATTTATGGATCGTCTACGCGAAGAGATGAAGTCTATGCGCCGAAAGCGTCGTGAATTCATTATCTGCGGCGACTGGAATACCGTGCATAAAAGAATTGATATCAAGAACTTCACTAGCAATAGAAAGAACTCCGGTTGTACCGATGAAGAACGTGCCTGGATGGATGCTGTGTTTGAAAAAGATGGCTGGGTGGATGCCTTTCGAGAGGTCAACCAAGAGGCCGACCAGTACACCTGGTGGTCTAATCGAGGCCAGGCCTGGGCCAAGAATGTGGGATGGCGCATCGACTATCAGATTGTCACACCAGGTCTCAAGGAGCTGGTCAAGGCTGCGCAAATCTATCGTGATGATCGCTTCTCCGATCACGCACCCCTGACCATCGATTACGATTACAAGCTCTAGATTTCCGGCTTGAATTCTTCTCAGGAAACGGGTCGCGCCATATTGCCGTAGATCTTGTTTTCAGATTCATTCAACCACAAGCTGAGGTACTCACCCAGCGTTCGTGCCTTGTGCGGGTCTTTATGTTGTGGCCACCGGCGTTTGACTTCGCCGATGATTTTGTGAATCTGGAACATTGCCTCGTCGACGATAATGCTGGTCTCGGTAAGCCATTCATCATCTTCTTCACCTAAAGTGGTATACACGACCTCGGTATCTTCCGGCACAAAGCCGGTTCCCACCAGCTTGGTGTGAAGATAATCCAGTCGCTCGGTGATTGTGCTTACAAGGAGTTGTTCCCGCTGCTGTTCATTCAATTTGGTCAGAAGGTGTTGCCACTCATCGATAATGCCATTGACCAGGCTCATGCGCTTGTCGATCACCTGTAATGAATGGCTGAGAGGTGATTCCTCGCGACGTTTGGTTTCGCGGAAGACATCCACCAGATAACCGAGATATTCGCGATCATACTCACCCTGGCATAGCTTGAGCTTGGCTTCCATGTCTTCAGATGAGAGGTTCTTGTTCATCAGACCGACTGTGACTTCGGCAATGGAGAGTATTTGACCCAGGGGATTGATCTCTTCGCGCTTGACGCCACGGGGATAACCGCTGCCATCTATCTTTTCATGATGGTCAAGGACGATGGTGCTGATACTGGGGTGATAAAAGGGAAACTCTTTCAGAATCAGATAAGAGATGAACGGATGGGCATAGATTTGATACCAGTCGTCGTCATCCAGCCGATGTTCTGGATTTTGTAGTTCGGGATTAATATGCAACTCGCCAATATCATGAAACATGGCGGCGGTTGCCAATTTGAACAGGTCTTTGTTTATCAGTCCTTTTCGCAGCCCCAGGTAAATGGCGACAAGTCCAACCTGTATGGAATGTTTGAACAGACGCGGCATGGCCTCGCGAATGATGGTTAACTTGATTGACAGTGCGTTTTCAAAATGTACGTTTCGGAAGATTTGCATAGGCAAATCCGAGTACTTGATGAACATATTCTTAAAACGTGCATCTCGCCCAAGAAGTATGGAGGTTTCGGCGACAAGCTTGTCGGTGTTGACACCGTCCGAGGCTATGAGGGAACGATCGATAGGCTTTAGAAGTTTATGCTGAACCAGTTTTTCATAGAAAGAGCTGTCGATTTTTGTGCCCTTGCTGATCAGCTTGTGATAGGTCTTTGTGAGAATGTCTTCGCCAGCGACTACTTCCATCTTATCGCCCAGCTTGGTGACTTCCTCGATATAACCTTCGCTGTTAACGGTATCGGCTAGGTCTTGTTTGAGCTCAATTTTGGGTTCTTTTACAGTACTCATGTAACACCCTTGTCCTTATAGCCACGAGTCAACAAGCGCTATTTATACCACTAATGGCGAGGGGGTTGTTCCATGGGTTCCGATACCAACTGAGGTATCACAAAGTTTTTACAAAAGCCGGTCTCGCCAAGAGAGGATTAGGGACAAGCGGGCGGAAATTGTCCCATGGCGGGGCGAAGAATTTTGAAATGTTTCAAAATTGTGCAACGACTTGTGACATTTCTGTTAAAATCACAAACCCAATCCAATCGCACTCGAGCCAATAAGCGAAAGCAGGCAGTCAGCCGAACATGAATTACAAGCAACTTGAACGGCGTCTTACACGCATTATACAAAACGGTAAAAATCCGTTCGCCGACAGTCATATCGGCCTGGAAAAAGAAAGTCTGCGCGTGAACCAGCACGGCACCATCGCAAAGACCCCGCATCCCCAGGCCCTGGGATCGGCCCTCACCCATCCCAATATCACGACTGACTATTCCGAGGCCTTGCTCGAACTGATTACGCCACCCATGCGGACCATGCCCGAGGCGCTGGACTACCTCAAGGAACTGCACAAGTTCGTCTATGACAATATTAAGGATGAAATCATCTGGGCCACCAGCATGCCTTGTGTAGTCGAGGGTGAGGCGGGGATACCCATAGCCGAATACGGCGATTCCAATGTAGGGCGCATGAAGCATGTCTATCGACGTGGCCTGGGGTATCGGTACGGCAAGATTATGCAGGTCATCGCCGGGGTTCATTATAATTATTCCTTACCTGATGATTTCTGGCCTGAATATCAGGACGCTGAACAGGATTCATCACCGGTACAGAATTTTATCAATCATCACTATTTTGGCCTGATTCGAAATCTTCAACGGTACGGCTGGATGATTCCCTATCTATTCGGTGCATCACCGGCGGTATGCAAGTCCTTTCTCGCCGGCCAGGGCCACCATCAGATGGAGGCCTTTAACGACAATACCTATTACGAACCCTTTGCCACTTCACTGCGCATGGGAGATATCGGATACACCAATGCCAAGGAAGGTGAGACCGGTGTCCACGTGATCTACGATGACGTAGCCAGCTATGCCCGTAGCCTGAGCCATGCCATCGCAACACCCTGCCCACAATATGAAAACATAGGTGTGAAGGTCGGTGGGGACTATCGCCAGCTCAACAGCAACATCCTGCAAATCGAGAATGAATACTACAGTACGGTACGCCCCAAGCAGATACTGGAGGGACTGGAAAAGCCCTCTCTTGCGCTCAAGCGGCGCGGCGTACGATACGTTGAGCTGCGTTCCATCGACGTCAATGCCTTCGACCCCCTCGGTATCAACCTCGAACAATTGCACTTCCTCGAGGCCTTTATGCTGTTCTGCCTGTTGCAGGAAAGCCCCATTATTGGTTCAGACGAGCAATCGCATATTAACTGGAACCTGACGACCACGGCGCACCAGGGACGTCAGCCCGGTCTGAAGCTTAGACGCCTGGGTGGTGAGATCCCACTACGTGAATGGGCCCTGGACATCTGTGAGCAGATGGAAGGTGTGTGTGAAATACTGGACAAGGACAATGAGCAACGTCCCTATAGTCATAGCCTCTCGAGCCTGAGAGAGATCGCAGCCGATCCCCAGCTCACCCCTTCGGCACGGATGCTGGAGGAGATGCATGAAAACAAGGAAGGTTTTTATCACTTCGCACTGCGCAAGTCGACGGAGCATCATGAGTACTTTTCCATGACACCCTCGGACTCAGCCTTGCAGCGCCAGCTTCTGACCCTGGCCCGTGAGTCCCTGCAGGCCCAGAAAGAGATCGAGGCCAGCGAGGATGAAGACTTCGACCATTTCCTGGCGCGATATTTTGCTCAAGCCTGAGCGACCCGCTGCTGCCAGAAGTGTTAAAGTGTGGCCACAGACAATAACAGGGTGACACAAGCACCGATGTCCGGGGATACACACCGCGCGCTACACAGCTGGAAAGAATCGTTACTGGTCTATGGTCGTCCCCGTGTCCTGGGCATGCTGTTCCTGGGCTTTTCCGCCGGGCTTCCCTTTCTATTGGTGTTTTCGACGCTCTCGGCCTGGCTCACCGAGGCCGGTATCAGTCGCAGCGCCATCGGCTTTTTCAGCTGGATCGGTATCACTTACTCCATCAAAATCTTCTGGGCCCCGGTGGTGGACAGGCTGCGTCTGCCCCTGTTGCACAGATTGCTGGGCCGTCGTCGTAGCTGGATGATCCTGGCCCAGGCGGGGATCGCCACTGGCCTGCTGGGGATGGCCGCAACCGATCCCCTGCACACCCTGCCGCTGGCGCTGTTCGCTCTGCTGGTCGCCTTCGGCTCGGCAACCCAGGACATCTCCATCGATGCCTATCGCATCGAGGCCGTGGTCGAAGAGTATCAGGGCGCCATGGCGGCCATGTATATCCTCGGCTACCGCCTGGCCCTGCTGGTGGCCGGGGCCGGGGCGCTCTACCTGGCCGATGCCACCAGCTGGCCCCAGGCCTATACCATCATGGCATTTCTGATGGGGGTTGGCATGGTGACCGTGCTGGTGATCCGTGAACCGCGGCCGCAGGTGCCACCCGAGACCGAGCGCCGCGAGCAGGATATTATCCGTCGCCTGGAGAGCGGGACCCGACTGCAGCGCTGGCAACATCGCCTGGTCAGTGGTTTCAGTCGCTCGGTGGTGGCGCCCTTTGTCGATTTCTTCAGTCGTAATGGCAAACTGGCCATCATTATTTTATTGCTAATCGCCACCTTCCGCCTTACCGATATCACCATGGCCATAATGGACAATCCCTTCTCTCTCGATCTGGGATTCAGCAA
>JABURT010000121.1 GCA_014762495.1 Gammaproteobacteria bacterium
GAGCTGCAAGTCTCGGCGCCGTTGCACGCGTTCCCGTCGCTGCAGTCCGCGCCACTACTACAAGTCCACGTGCAGTCGGCATCGCATCCGTCGCCGCTCGTCGTGTTCCCGTCGTCGCAGTCCTCGGCGCCCGACACGACCCCGTCCCCGCAGCCAGCCATGGCGCAGGTACCGCCACGACAGATGCGCCCTCCCCCGCAGCTCGTTCCATCGCTCGGAGGGGTTCCCGCCGCACACATGCTCGCCGCGGTTCCGGGATTGGCGCACGTCTCGGCCCCACTGCAGACATTGCCGTCATCGCAGTCGGCAGCCGAAGAGCACGTGAAAGTGCAGTCGTTCTCGCAGCCGTCTCCGTCCACCGCGTTCCCGTCGTCACATTGCTCCGAGCCGTCGGTGAAGCCATCACCGCAAGCGGATGAGACGCAGCCACCGCTGAGGCAGATGAGCCCGCTTCCGCAGCTGGTGCCGTCGGATGCGGGAGCAGAGGGAGGGACGCATCGGCTGAGGTCCGTGGCCGGATCCGTGCACGTCTCCACGCCGTTGCAGATATCGGCGTCGTCGCAGTCGGTATCGGCCGAGCAGGTGAAAGTGCAACTCGCGGTGCATCCATCGGCGTCGTCGGCGTTGCCGTCGTCGCACTCCTCGCCAGCGTCGACCCGGCCGTTGCCACAGCGCTCGTTCAGGCAACTGGAGGAGCAGCCATCACCGTCCGAGCTGTTGCCGTCGTCGCACTCCTCGCTGCCATCGAGCATCCCATTGCCGCAGAGCATGCTGACGGAGCAGTCGGCGCTGCACTCGTCCCCGTCCATGGTATTGCCATCATCGCAGACCTCGCCCGCGCCGAGATCAACGACGCCGTTCCCACAACTCTCGTCCGAGTCACACGCTGCGCTGCACCCGTCGCCATTGACCGTGTTGCCGTCGTCGCAGACCTCGTCCGAGTCCGCCCCGTCGCTCGTCGTATCGACGACTCCGTTTCCACAGCGGTAGTCGGAGAGGCAGTCGCCACGACACGCATCTCCGTCATCCGTGTTGCCATCGTCGCAGAGCTCGCCGGCCGCCGAGTCGAGGGTCGCGTTGCCACAGGACTCGTCGCTCATGCAGTCGGCGCTGCAACCGTCTCCGTCCTCGACGTTGCCATCGTCACACGCCTCACCGCGCTCCAGCGTGCCGTTCCCGCAGCCGGCGACGGCTCGATCTCCGAGCTCCCCTCCACCGTCCATCAGAGCGGCGTCCCCGCCGTCGGTAGGCGAAGATTCGCCTCCGCAAGCGGCCAGGACGGCCGAAAGACTGACGAGAAAAACTACCCGGCTAGTCGAGCGCATGATCCACCCCCACGGTGCTGTGCAATCACCGTACACCAACCGACGACTGCCAAAAAGGGGTGGATCATGCGCTCGACT
>JABURT010000031.1 GCA_014762495.1 Gammaproteobacteria bacterium
CGCGGGCTCTCCCATGCGGGGCGTGGGCGTCGTCGGAGGCGCGCTGGCGGTCACGCTCGGCGGCGTCCTGGCCGACGCGGTCCCGGGCTCCGAGGTCGGCCCGATCGACGGTCGACCCACCGGGCGCCGCACGTGCACCTCGAAGCCGGCCAGCTCCGCCGCCCTGCGCAGCGCCTCCGCGTAGTCGTGCGCGTCGTCGTAGCGGCCCTCCGGGTTCTTGGAGAGCGCGCGCATCACCACGTCCGCCACGGCCTCGGGCACGTGCTTGGCGCGCTCCTGCGAGAGCAGGTGCGGCGGGCTCGAGTGGATGTGCTTCATCAGCATCGCGACGGGCGAGGGCGCGTCGAAGGGCGTGTCGCCGCACAGCAGCTGATAGGTGAGGACGCCGAGCGAGTAGACGTCGCTGCGCGCGTCGGTGCTCTCCCCGGCCGCGCCCTCGGGCGAGATGTAGCGCGCGGTGCCGAAGACGAGCCCCGACTGGGTGGCCACCGTCTGCTCGTCTCCCCACAGGACCCGCGCGATGCCGAAGTCGAGCACCTTGACGAAGTCGGGGTCGCGCGCCTTGTTCACCAGCACGACGTTCTCGGGCTTGAGATCGCGGTGCACCACGCCCTGGGCGTGCGCCTCGCCCACTCCGTCACAGATCTGGGTCGCGATGTGGAGGGCCCGATGCACCGGCAGCGCGCCCTCGCGCTGGAGGACCTCGAGGAGCGAGCGGCCCTTGAGGTACTCCATGACGATGTAGAGCGAGCCGTCCTCGAGCTGCCCGAAGAGGAAGACCCGCACCACGTTCGGGTGGTCCAGCGCCGTGCACACGCGCGCCTCGCGCTTGAAGCGCCGCACCGCGTCCCGGTTGTCGGCCAGCTCCGAGTGGAGGATCTTGATCGCGACGTCGCGATGCAGGGTCGTCTGCCGCGCGCGGTACACGCTGCCCATGCCGCCCGCGCCGATCTGCTCCTCGATCTTGAACTGATCCAGCAGCGTCTGGCCGATGTACGGATCCGGCTGCTGCTCGTCGGTGAGCTGCAGGCGCGCGCCGTCCTTCTGACAGAACGCCGCGGCGGTGTCGTAACGACGCCCGCACTTGGGGCACACCTTGGCCAGGGCGTCCATCTGGAACGAATCGTACAGTCGCAGACCCAATCGGTCGCCTCCTCTGCATACCTATGACGCGCCGGGACCGCAAAAGGCTCCATCTCGGCACGAGTCTTCCACGCTTGAAGGCCTGGGCGCCCGAGCGGTATGGTGGCCCGACGATGCAGCGCCCTTCGATGAGCCGCTCCGCCGCCTTCTTGGCGATCGCCCTCGCCGCGTGCGCCTTCGCTCCCGCGGTGACGTACGCCCAGTCGGTGATCGTGCCCGGCGTCCGCTCCCTGGACGGCGACGCCGAGTTCGCCC
>JABURT010000091.1 GCA_014762495.1 Gammaproteobacteria bacterium
GATAAGAGACATCTTATGAAAAGGGCGACGTCATCGCCATCGACGGCAAGGCCATGACTCCGGCCCAGGTCATGGCACAGCTCAACAAGCTGGGCGGCGACAACGGCATCGGCCGTGACGACATCGTCGAGAATCGCTACGTGGGCATGAAGTCGCGCGGCTGCTACGAAACCCCCGCCGGCACCATTATGCTCAAGGCCCACCGCGCCATCGAGTCCATCACCCTCGACCGCGAGGTGGCCCATCTCAAGGACGAACTGATGCCCAAATACGCCAGCCTCATCTACAACGGCTACTGGTGGGCCCCCGAGCGCTTGATGATGCAGGAGATGATCAATGCCTCCCAGGCCACGGTGAACGGCAAGGTGCGCCTCAAGCTCTATAAGGGTAATGTCATCGTGGTCGGGCGCGAATCGGCAGACAGCCTGTTCGACGCCACCATCGCCACCTTCGAGGACGATGCCGGCGCCTACAACCAGCAGGATGCCGAGGGTTTCATCAAGCTTAATGCCCTGCGCCTGCGCATCGCCGCCTCCAAGGGCCGTAGCAATCGGTAAAACATTTGTAAAAAGTCCGGTTAATAGGGATGAAAGACACGAGCTAGTATGGCTCACTGTTACGTAATAGTCTGATTGGACAGGCTTTATGTCGGAAGTGATAAACGAGTCGTTCACGGAAGAACCGGCACTTGGGTCGCGCAAAGCCGCTGTTAGCGACGAAGCGCTGTTAAGGGAAAGGTATAACCTGTTCTATAGTCAGGCCTCGATCGGCTTGGTGCCGGTTATACTTGCCCTGCTTGTCGCCACCTACCTGGTCTATGAAAGGGTCAACCTGGGCTGGATCTCGGCCTGGGTGGCCATCATCTCCATTTCTTATGCATGGCGCTTTAAAATCCGCCATGACTACCGGGTAGCCAATTGGCAGGATAAAACGAGTAAGCGCTGGCTCTACCTGAATATTGTCAGTGTTGCCTTGACCGGTCTTTCCTGGAGCATCGGTAGCGTTCTTTTTTTTCCCGTCAATGCACTAGACCAGCTGTGGCTGATTCTGATCCTCGGATTTCTCGCTGCCGGGAACTCCCTGACACATGCTGCCTTGCCCTGGGTCAGTCAGGTCTTCATTGTAACCATCCTCGTGCCCATGTTGGTCTATCTGATCAATTTGGGCACAGAGCGTTATTTGATTGCTGCGGGTATCCTCTTTCTTTTTGTCAGTTCTCTCATCGCGATAGGTTTTCGGACACAAAAATTTATCGTGAATTCCATTCTTGAGCGTTTTAGTGCAGAGGTTCTGGTTCGACATTTCCAGGAAGCAAATGTCACTGCCAACGAGCTCAATATCGCTTTAGCTCAGGAGATTGCCGATAAAAAACGCGTAGAGAAGGAATTGAGTTATTC
>JABURT010000097.1 GCA_014762495.1 Gammaproteobacteria bacterium
GCGGGCTGATGAACCCGATGGACATCGCGGGCTGCCCCGACGAGGCGGGGCGCGAGACCTGCGCGACGGGCACGTTCGAGAAGGCGGAGTACGTGGGGGCGGGCGCGGCGACCATCGCGATCGAGGCGCTCGAGTCCGCGCCGACCACAGTGGTCGAGCCCGCGCTCGCGTTCCGGGCCAACCCCTTCCTGCTGCGCGTCACGACGCCGGAGATCCTCGGCGCGGTGCAGCTCGGGGTGATCCCGCGCCGGCTCTTCCGGACCGACGGTACGCGGGTGACGCTGGACGAGGAGCCGACCGCGCCCGCTCTGCCCTGGGACGAGGTCCTGCTGGGCGACGTGCGCATCCAGACCGAGGTGAACGTCTGGACGATCGGGCCGCTGCGCTTCCTCGCGCTCCCGGGCGAGCTCTACCCGGAGCTCTGGCTGCAACATCCCGACGGCACGAGCCTCGCGGAGAGCCGCCCCGGCGCGGACTATCCCTTCCTCGCGCCGCCGCCCTCCTTCCAGAGCCTCCTCCCGGAAGACGGGACGACCTCCGTGCTCATCAACCAGGCGAACGACGCCGTCGGGTACATCGTGCCGCGCTCACAGTGGGATCGGCTGCCGCCCCACACGTACGGCGGCGACCCGCAGTACGGCGAAGGCGTGTCCCTCGGCTCGCACGTCGCGGGTGCGCTGCGCGAAGCGGTGCGCGAGATGCGCTGATGCCGTCGAGGTGGGGCAAGCGTCATCGCGCGCGCAGATGGCGGCACGGGGACGTTGACGGGCGGCGAGAAGTTCAAGAATGTGGGCGGTGAGACCTACGACAGAGCGCAGTTCCGCCGGAGCTCCAACGGCAAAGCTCGAGCCGAGCGACTCGAGGCAACGCCTGCCGCGCGGCGAGCTCGATGACGCAGAGGCGCAACCAACATGGCCGACACCAACGAGCTCATTCACAAGATCGGCGGGATCCTGCTGCGAAACGCCGAAGCCGAGCCGCAGCCCTGGGACTACGGCGGCTGGGTCTTCGCCCTGGAAGACGGCGTCAACTACGCCGACCTACGCTACAAGTTCCTCGGCAAGCTCCAGAAGGGGTTCGAGTTCGCGATCGACAAGGACGAAGCCGTCGCGGCCATGATGGAGCTGCGCGACCTGAGCAAGGGCGACGACGGCGTGCCTTGGCTCGAGGCGATGATTGCGATCCGCAACTCCGACAATGCTCTGAGGATCCTGTTCGAGTTCGAGGATCCTGAGCGTTGGTCGATCGGCCCCGGCATGTTGTCCCGCCGCTTCGAGATCCTCGTGGGAGAGGCCTTCCCCGAAGCGCTGGACGAATCCGGAGCCCAAGCCGCGACGCGAACCCGCGCCAAGTGACCTCCGACACCGATCCTCGCAGGATGGCTCAGTCGAGCC
>JABURT010000164.1 GCA_014762495.1 Gammaproteobacteria bacterium
CACTACTCAGTGTGATCATCATTGCTGGATAATCTCAAGCGAGACTGCCTAATCTGGGTAACATACCATGAATGAGCAGCTACCCAGATAAGTTGGCATGAGAATCTATCGCTTAGGAAATACAATCTCTACGACATCATCGAAATGCCCAACGAAATGCACCTTCAAACCCTTCTTGATGTGCTCGGGTAATTCCTCGAAGTCTCGTTGGTTGGCCTTGGGTAAGAGTAATTCCTTTAGCTTCACCCGTCGTGCAGCAATTACCTTCTCGCGTATACCACCTACCGGGAAGACATGACCGGTGAGGGTGAGTTCGCCGGTCATGGCGATCCCCTTGCGGATCTGTTGACTGCGAGCCAGCGAGAGCAGGGCGGTACCCATGGTGACGCCGGCACTGGGACCGTCCTTGGGTGTGGCACCCTCGGGGACGTGCAGATGGACATAGGCTTCGTCAAAGAAGGCCGGGTCGCCTTTGTACTGTTCCAGGTGTGAGGAGACGTAGCTGTAGGCGATGGCGGCCGACTCCTGCATCACCTCGCCGAGCTTACCGGTGAGTTTGAAGCCGCGGTTCTTGGAGTGGACCAGGGTGGCCTCGATGCTCAGCGTAGCCCCGCCCATGGCGGTCCAGGCCAGGCCTGTGACCAGGCCCACGCCCTCCAACGGCTTGTCATCCTGGAACATCGGCTTACCCAGGTAATCCTCCACCGTCTCCACGTCGAGGTTAATGGGTGTCTGCTTGCCCTTCTTGTGTTCCAGAATTTTCACGACAGACTTGCGCACCAGGCGTCCGAGCTGCTTGTCCAGATTACGCACACCCGCCTCGCGGGCATAGCCGTCGATGACATGACGCATGGCCTTTGTACCGATCTTCACCTGGCTTTTCTTGAGGCCGACCTTCTTGAGTTGCTTGGGCCATAGGTGGTGCTTGGCGATGGCCATCTTCTCCTCGGCGATATATCCGGCCAGACGAATCACCTCCATGCGATCGAGCAAGGGTCCCGGGATGGTATCGAGCTGGTTGGCGGTGCAGACAAAGAGGACCTTGGAGAGGTCGAAGCGCACATCCAGGTAGTGGTCGAGAAAATCGGCGTTCTGCTCCGGGTCGAGCACTTCCAGCAGGGCCGAGGCGGGGTCGCCCTGGAATGAGGCACCGACCTTGTCGATCTCGTCGAGCATGATCACCGGGTTGGCGGTGCCCACGTCCTTGAGCGCCTGCACGAACTTGCCCGGCATGGCGCCGATATAGGTACGACGATGTCCCTTGATCTCGGCTTCGTCGCGCATGCCGCCCAGAGAGAAACGATAAAATTTCCGGTTTAAGGTCTCGGCGATGGAACGGCCTATGGAGGTCTTGCCGACACCCGGTGGACCCACTAACAATAGAATGGAGCCGGCCACCTCGCCCTTGAGCGAGGCCACGGCGAGGAATTCCAGGATGCGATCCTTCACATCCTCCAGGCCGTCATGGTCGCGATTGAGTATCGCGCGCGCCTGTTCGAGATCCAGGCTGTCCTCGGAATACTTGCCCCAGGGCAGAGACGAGATCCAATCGAGATAATTGCGGGTCACGCTGTATTCGGGTGAGCCGGTTTCGAGGATGGAGAGCTTGTGCAACTCTTCGTCGATACGCTCCTGTGCCGCCTCGGGAATATTGCAGTCGGCCAGACGATCCTGAAATTTTTCCACGTCGGCGGTGCGATCGTCCTTGGCAATGCCCAGCTCCTTCTGGATCTCCTTGAGCTGTTCGCGTAGGAAGAACTTGCGCTGTTGCTCGGTCATGCGCGTCTCCACCTGTTCGCGGATCTGCGCCTGCAGCTTGGCCACGTCCATCTCTTTCTTGATCAGCACCAGCACCTTCTCCATACGCTGGCGGATGTTGACCGTCTCCAGGATCTCCTGCAGCTCGTCCATGGGCGCGGTGGTGAGACTGGCGGCGAAGTCGGCGAGCATGGCCGGCTCGTTGGGGCTGAAGCGATCGAGGAAGAAGCGCAGCTCTTCACTATATAAAGGATTGAGTGGGATCAGCTCCTTGAGGGTGTTGATGATGGCCATGGCATAGGCCTTCACCTTGTCGTTGTCGCGAGGCATCACCTCGTCGGGGTATTCCACCAGCACTTCGTACGGGGGCTTGGTTGAGAGCCATTTCTTGATGCGAAAGCGTTGCAGTCCCTCGGCAATGAACTGGATCTTGTCCTTGGCCGCAGCCGGATGGTGCATGCGCACGAGGGTCCCCATTTCATAGAAGTCGTTGGGGGTGGCACTGGACAGATCGGGACTGGTGGCCAGGCACAGACCGACCACGTGTTGGGGAGTATCCTCAATCTTCTCAACGGTCTCCAACCAGGGCTCGTGATCGAGTAATACGGGCATGGCCTGGGCCGGAAAAAACGGGCGTTCGGCCACAGGCAGCAGATAAATACGTGTGGGCATTACCTTCGAGGCGACCTCAAGCTCGGTGGAGGGGTCGTCATCGAACAGAATTTCGGGTTCCAGGGGATCGTTTTCGCTCATATGTTATTGTCCCTGTTAGCATGCAGTGTATGAGTACAACTCTAGACAATGGGGTTGTAATTCGAGAATTCAACGGCATAAGTGCTGATTGCAAAGCGAGGTAAGCATGACACAGTCATTGAAGGAACCTAGCTTCGGACTGGGGGATGTCGAAATCCTGGAGCACGACGTGGTCTTCAACGGCTTCTTCCAAATGCAAAAATTTGTCGTTCGTCACCGCAAGTTCGAAGGCGGTTGGAGCGAAATGATGTCGCGCGAGCTGTTCGAGCGAGGCCATGCCGTGGTCGTGCTGCCCTATGATCCGGTTCGCGATGAGGTGGTATTACTGGAGCAATTTCGCATCGGTGCCCTGCATACGACACAGGGCCCCTGGTTGCTGGAATTCGTCGCGGGCATGTTCGATGACGATGAAAACTCCGAGGAGGTGGCCACTCGCGAGATGCGCGAGGAGGCGGGCTGTGAGTTGGGCGAGTTGGAGTTCATTACCGAATATATGGTGAGTCCGGGCGGGACATCGGAACGGGTGTCCCTCTATTGCGGACGCATCGATGCAAGCAAGGCCGAAGGCATACACGGGCTCGATGAGGAACACGAAGACATCCGCGTCGTCTCTGTCCCCTATGCAGAGCTGGTCGATCTATTCGAGGCAGGCCGCATCAACTCGGCCGCGCCCATCATTGGCGTGCAATGGCTGATGCTGCACCGCGAGCGTCTTCGCCGTCAGTGGGCAGGTTCATCTGAATAGGGCAGGTTGAAATTCCATAGCTGTATTCCTTCCACACCGCAGTGGTCCCCGGCCACGCGGCAGGCCTGTTGCAGGCTCTCCTGACATGAATGTCCGTTCAAGCTCGCGTTTATCACCCCGGCATTAAAGACATCCCCCGCGGCGATGGTATCCACCAGGGCCTCGGGCGGGAAGGCAGGACTGTCAAAGTGGCTGCCGTCGGCAAGCATACCGTAGCCACCTAGCTCACCCCAGGCACAGTAGAGGACTTCGGCCCGGGTCAGGCGGTGCATGGCCTTGAGAAATTCGGCACCGTCCTCGTAGCCCCTGGACAGGGCAAAGGCCCGTGAGAAGATCACGACATGGGCCAGGTCGAACAGGGCCTCGATACCCTCGCGTGGTTTTTCGATTTCCAGCGAGATGCGCGCCACCGGCGCTTCCCGTGCTACGCGCTGCATCATCTGGGCCGTCTGCTCGACATTGCGTCCCTCGAAATGCACCCAGTCATAGCGGTCGAGTTCAATGGCCTCAAACGCTTTATAGGGTAGCTCCGGCAGATCGCGATAGTGGACAATGGTGCGCGTGCCCGTCGCCTGATTAAGATTGATATAGGAGGTCGGGACCTTGCCACCGGGGTGAATCATGCAGTCGTGGTATGCCACCCGGTTCGTGTCCAGGTCGTCGAGGATCCGAGAGCCGTCGGGCTCATCGGCCAGCACCCCCGCCCAGTGGCATGTATGACCGAGCTGGCTCAGGGCGACGAGTGTATTGGTACAGTTGCCCCCGCGCGCGATCCGCTGCGAGAGTGCCCGCATCTCTTCGTCTTCCTGTGGATAGTGATCCACGGTGTTGATGATGTCGAGGGTGGCGATACCGACGCCCAGGATAGTGGCCATGTCTGAGTCTCTTGTTTGTTCGAGGTGGCAGTCTATCTGCCGTGTTGGGCCAGGGCCCACTGCACGTGCTCCCGCACCAGTTCCGAAGGGTGCTCAAGTCGTGATTGTAACGCACGGATCACCGCTTCACCGCCCCCGCTATTGCCCAGGGCGACGGCGATATTACGTAGCCAGCATTCGTGCCCGATCCGGCGGATGGGTGAGCCTTCGAGGTGCGACAGGAATTGTGACTCGCTCCAGGCAAACAACTCCACCAGTCCTGCTGCGTCCAGTTGCTGGCGCGGCTGGAAGTCGGCTTCGTCGGTGAGTCGGGCGAAACGGTTCCAGGGACAGACCAACTGGCAGTCGTCGCAACCGTAAATGCGATTGCCGAGCAGGGGACGATAGCGCTCGGGGATACTGCCCCGAAACTCAATGGTGAGGTAGGAGATACAACGCCTGGCATCCACCTCATAGGGGGCGACGATGGCATCGGTGGGACAGATATCAAGACAGGCCGTACAGGTCCCGCAATGGTCGGTACTGTCTCCATCATCGGGGATGAGGGACAGGTCGGTGTAGATCTCTCCGAGAAAGAACCATGAACCATGTGCCTTGTTGATGATATTGCTGTGTTTGCCAATCCAGCCCAGGCCGGCCTTCTCGGCGATGGCCTTCTCCATGACCGGGGCGCTGTCGACGAACACTCGATACCCGAACCCGCCAATGGCCGTTTCGATCTTCTTACACAATGTCTGCAAACGGTTGCGCATTAGTTTGTGGTAATCGCGGCCGAGGGCATAACGCGAGACATAGGCCTTGTTGCCATCTTCCAGAACCGCCTCGGCCTGGTTCATATCATGCGGCAGGTAATCCATGCGTACGGCGATGATACTTAATGTCTCGGGCACCAGATCCTCGGGACGGCTGCGCTTGGTGCCATGACGGGCCATGTACTCCATCTCGCCGTGATAGTGTTTCGCCAGCCAGGCCTGTAGCCGGGACTCGGCCTGGCTCAGATCGATGTCGCTAAAGCCGACGTCGTTGAAGCCCAACTCCTGCGCCCACTCTCGAATCCGAAGCTTGAGTTCATTGGGGTCGTACGTGGAAGAGGCTTTCTGTCGTGTATCCATGGGTTTATGATAACCCCATGAATCCATTGCCCACCAACCTCTATCGCGCCTCGCAGGTCAAAATCCTCGACCGCACCGCCATCGAGAAACACAAGCTGCCCGGTGAGGGGCTTATGGCCCATGCCGGCAAGGTTGCCTTCAGTGTGTTGCGTGAGCGTTGGCCCGAGGCGCGACGGATCACCGTCATGTGTGGTGTGGGCAATAATGCCGGTGACGGCTATGTCCTCGCGCGCCATGCCCACGAGGCGGGGCTGGACGTTTGCGTGTATCAACTGGGCGATCCCAGGCGCCTGCAGGGGGAGGCCCTGCACGCCTCCCAGGTCATGCACAAGGTGGGCGTGACGGCCCAGGCCTACGAGGGCCAGTCCCTGTTCGAGGCCGAGGTAGTGGTGGACGCCTTGCTCGGCATTGGTCTCAACGGCGAGGTGACCGACGTCTGGCATTCCGCCATCGAGGCCATCAACCTGTGCAATGCCGGGGTACTGGCCATCGATATTCCTTCCGGTCTGCACGCCGACATCGGGCAGCCGTTGGGCATTGCCGTGCGTGCCGATGTCACGATCACCTATATCGGTCTCAAGCAGGGCCTGTTCACCGGCCAGGGGCCGACCTACGCCGGCGAGGTGGTGTTCGATGACCTGCAGGTACCGGACGCGGTCTACGACACCCTTGTGCCCTCGGCCTATCTCATGACCTACCACGGCGACCGTCAACGCCAGCTCAAGCCACGCCGACGGGCGGCGCACAAGGGTGACTTCGGCCACAGCCTTATCATCGGCGGCGACCACGGCATGACCGGGGCCGCGCAAATGGCGGCGACTGCCGCCCTGCGTTGCGGCAGCGGCTTGGTCTCGG
>JABURT010000113.1 GCA_014762495.1 Gammaproteobacteria bacterium
GCGCCGCCTGATCAGCATCGGGCTTGCGACTCTCGAGATACTGCTTGACCTGCTCTTCGAGATTCAGCGGTCCCAGCATAAGGATTAATATGAAAAGGGCGAACAGATAGGCAAGGGGAATAAACAGATACCATAACAGTCCATAGACCAGAGCTACCACAATGAGGGGCGGCAGTAACACCAGGACAACACCCCAGAGACCGTGCCAGAAACCACGCTGGCCTAAGCGGTTTTCCATGGCGCTGAAATAGGCATTCATCCAGGGCAAGTTACGGTATGACTGGTACTTGCCCAGATGGCGTTCCGTCCACAGGCTGATAATAATTAGAATGAGTTTCATGTCAGGGAAGTCCTGTCGCGATGGCTATCGTATTTGTCCAGCAGTTGCGCAAAATGTTCCCAGGAAAAGGCGGGGCCGGGATCGGTCTTGCGCCCGGGGGCGATGTCACTATGGCCAACGATACGGTCACGTGTAATCTCAGGATAGGCCTTTTGCACGGTCTCTACCACCTCGGCGAGGCGTCGATATTGAGCCTCTTCGTAGGGCAGCTCATCCGTCCCCTCCAGTTCGATGCCGATGGAATAGTCGTTACAGCGCTCACGCCCGCAGAAATTCGACACGCCCGCGTGCCAGGCGCGCTTGTTAAAGGGCACAAACTGTAGCAGCTCACCGTCACGACGAATCAACAGGTGACTGGAGACGCGTAATTCATGGATCTCCCTGAAGTAAGGGTGCGCATCGGGGTCGAGAGAGTTGGTGAACAGGGCCTCTATCCAGGGACCACCGAATTCATTGGGGGGTAGACTGATGCCGTGAACGACTAACAGATTAATTTCGAACGGATCGGGGCGGTCATCGCAATTTGGCGAGGCGATGTATCTCGCACCCCGGATAAGGCCGCTTGCTATATCTACCTGAAATTCACTCATGCCGATTTGTTCTGATTCATCATTCCGCGTAACACCATATCGGTGAAGCTAACGATGCCGATCACCCTGCCCGCCTCTACTACTGGAGCTCGGGAGAGTCCGAAGCGTTCGAACAGACGTGCACAGTATCGGATATCCATATAGGGGTCGACGGGAATCACCGGTTTGGACATTATCTCATAGACGTTGATGCGATCCGGTGCACGATCACGGGCCAGCACCAGCTTGGCAATGTCGGAAATCATCACAATGCCGTATTCATCATCGTCATGTCGTTTTTCAACTATCAAGCATTTTGTTTCCACATACTTCATCTTCTGCAGGGCATCCTGAACGGTCTCCATTCCGTCTACCGTATCAAAATCCGGCTTCATCACATCTCGCACACGAATTACCACCCGTTCACTCATATCTCCTCCTCAACCACAGCAGTGAGTTTCTCCACCTGATGAGCCACGCCGACCGCATCCTCGACATCGATTTGAAAGGCGATACCCGTGCCTTGTTTTTTGTCGAACTCACCGGCATCGCAAATCTTTTCCAGAATCTTGCGCGACAGATGTTCCTCCACAAGAAACAGGAGCACGTCTCGCTGAGTTTCCAGCGTCAAACCAAGGAACGTCTTGCTTTTTTCCAGGCCCTCGCCCCGTGCATTGCTAATCACCGTGGAGCCGGTTGCGCCCTCGGTTCGGGCCGCCTCCATTACCACTTCGGTTTTGTCATCCTCGACCAGGGCTATGATCAATTTGAAGTGCATTATTACTCTCCTTCAGCTTTATAGCGGGCACGTCGATTCTTCCAGTGACTGAGCTGTGCATATCCCATCACCATGATCATAGGAAACAATACGGCGACAGCGATCATGCCAAAGCCATCCGTCAGCGCACTGCGTCCCGGTACGGTGGAGGCAAGGCCCAAACCCAGCGACGCAACCAGTGGTACCGTTACCGTCGAGGTCGCCACACCTCCCGAATCATAGGCAAGCGGTATGATGGTCCTGGGTGCATACAGGGTCTGCACGATGACCACGATATATCCAACGATGATAAAAAAATAAAGCGGTGTGCCGGTCACGATTCGCAGCGCACCCAGCGTAATACCCACCGCCACTCCTATCGCTACCGCAATACGCAGGCCCCATACGCTAATGGCGCCACCTGAGACCTCTTGTGCCTTGATGGCGACGGCGATAAGCGAGGGCTCGGCAATGGCAGTCGAAAAGCCGATGGCAAATGCAAACAGGTAGACCCAACGATAATCCCACCAGTGCAGCGTTCCCACCAGTCCTTGTTCACCAAAGACAAAAACCGGATCGGTAAGCTGCTCTGCCATCAACTTACCCAGTGGAAACAGTGCCTGCTCCAGCCCTACCAGGAATAAAGAAAGCCCGATCAGGACATAGGCAAAGCCAATGGCAACCGTCTTCAACCTGGGGATGGGTTTGCGAATAACGAAAATCTGAAAACCAATAATAATGGCTACGATAGGCAATACATCAAACACCGTATCGAGCGAAGTATTGAAGATGTTAACCAGCAATTCCATTACACCACCATGCCGTAGGCCATAACGAAAATCATCGGTGTGAGTGAGGCAAAGGCGATGAGCCCAAAGCCGTCTATCATGGGATTGCGTCCCTTGATACTGGAGGCAAGCCCTACCCCCAGTGCGGTCACCAATGGAACGGTAATGGTAGAAGTGGTAACGCCGCCGGAGTCATAGGCAATGCCGATGATCTCTCTGGGTGCGAAGATGGTCATGACCACGACCCCGAGGTAACCCACGACAATCAGGTTCTGTATCGGCCAGCCCTTGATGATACGAATCACGCCGATGACGATAGCAAACCCCACCGAAACGGCCACGGTATAACGAAGTCCCGTGGCATAGGCTTCCATGGCATTCGCTTCATGGGCAATCATCCCGCCCACGGCGGCCACTTCCGCCGCCTCGCTTGCCACGGCAATTAAGGCCGGCTCGGCCACGGTTGTGCCGAACCCCAGGGCAAAGGCAAACACCAGCAACCAGGTTACGCTACCCTTGCGGGCGAAGGCATAGGCCATGGATTCGCCGAGGGGAAACAGGGCCATCTCCAGGCCGCGAATAAAGAAGGTCAGCCCCATGACCACGAGGAGGATGCCTGATGCGAGTTGACCCAGGTTGGGAATGGGCTGCTGTAAAACCACCAACTGGAAGAAGGCGATCACGAGAATGATAGGCGCCAGGTCCCGGAAACTCTCCAGCAGCGAATGGACAAACTCCAGTAACCAGCTTTTCAATCCATCGACTCCGCTTGAGGTCCAGGCAAGTGCCACACATTCTGCCATGAATCGATATAGGTTTTCATGACCCGCATCGAGCCTTGTATGGACCATGCAAATCACGAAGGGCTGTGCCTATAATGGCCCACATGTCCGAAGAACACCGCCAACAAAAACGCATTGGGGTCGGTATGGCCATCGCCGCCTGGGTGGTGGTACTGCTGATCGCGGCCTATTTTTTTCAGGACCTGCTGGATCGACAAATGAACCCCAATCAGGACCTGAGCACCGTCGAGACCGGCACGCATAGCGAGGTCGTGTTGCAACGCAACAAGTTCGGTCACTATGTCGCCAGCGGCACCATCAACAACCAGCCCGTGGTCTTCTTTCTCGACACCGGTGCCTCCGACGTCTCCATCCCGGCAGGGGTCGCCGAACGGCTGGGACTGAAACGCGGCGCACCCACGACCTACAACACGGCCAACGGCCCCATCACCGCCTATCGCACGACACTGGACCGGGTCAGACTGGGCGGCATTGAACTGCGCGATGTCCGGGCCAGCATCAACCCGGCCATCGATGCCGAGGAGGTTCTGCTCGGCATGTCCTATCTCAAACATTTGGAATTCACCCAGCGGGGCGATACCCTGACCCTGCGGCAGTACTAATAAGAATGTAATAAGAACCGGAGGTTAGACATGGAGTGGCTCAAGGCGATCATCTCAACGATTAACGGCGTGGTCTGGGGCTGGCCCATGCTGATTCTTATTCTCGGTACCGGTCTCTACCTGACCATTGGTCTCAAACTGCTTCCACTGCGCAATATCGTCTATGGCTTTCGCGAGCTATGGAAGGGACGCAAGCCCGAGGGAGAGGGTGACATCACCCCCTTCAATGCCCTCATGACCTCGCTCTCCGCCACTGTTGGCACCGGCAACATCGCCGGCGTCGCCACCGCCATCTTCCTCGGCGGACCGGGCGCCCTGTTCTGGATGTGGTGCACCGCCCTGGTGGGCATGGCCACCAAGTATTCCGAGGCGGTACTGGCCGTGCATTATCGTGAAAAAGACGAGGCCGGTAACCACATCGGCGGGCCCATGTTCTATATCAAGAATGGCCTGGGCAAGAACTGGGCCTGGCTCGGTGCGGCCTTTGCCGTGTTCGGTGCCATCGCCGGCTTCGGCATCGGCAACACCATCCAGGCCAACTCGGTGGCCGATGCCCTGGAAACCACTTTCGGCCTTCCGCCCATGCTCACCGGTATCGTGCTGGCCATCGTCGTCGGCCTGGTGCTGTTCGGCGGCATCCAGCGCATCGCCAAGGTCGCCAACAAGCTGGTGCCCTTCATGGCCGTGGCCTATATCGTCGCCGGGCTGGTGGTGATCCTGACGAATCTGGGCGGTCTCCCCGCCGCCATCGCCCTCATCGTCAAACATGCCTTCACCCCTATCGCCGCCACCGGCGGTTTCGCCGGCGCCGCGGTCTGGGCCGCCATCCGTTTCGGCGTGGCTCGCGGCATCTTCTCCAACGAGGCGGGCCTGGGCTCGGCGCCCATCGCCCACGCCGCGGCACAGACCAACAACCCGGTGCGCCAGGGCACCGTGGCCATGCTGGGCACCTTCATCGACACCCTTATTATCTGCACCATCACCGGCCTGGTGATCGTGCTCACCGGCGCCTGGACCAGCGGCGAGAACGGCGCCTCGCTCACCACCCACGCCTTCGAACTGGCCCTACCCGGTGCCGGCGGCTACATCGTCACTCTGGGTCTGGCCCTGTTCGCCTTCACCACCATCCTCGGCTGGAGTTATTACGGCGAGAAATGCGTGGAGTACCTGTTCGGCATCAAATCCATCGTCTGGTATCGATTCCTCTGGGTGCTGGCGATCTTCATCGGTGCCGACCTGGAGCTCAAGTTCATCTGGCTGGTCGCTGATACACTCAATGCCCTCATGGCCCTGCCCAATCTCATCGCCCTGGCCCTGCTGAGCCCGGTGGTGTTCAAACTAAGCCGTGAGTACGTATTCAACAAGTAGACCCTTTCGGTAACCAGGCCATTACAGGCTTGGTTACCTGAAATCTAACTGCTATATTGGACGCCCGTATCCGGATCGACACGCATGTTTTCAAGGCTTAATCAGTTTGCCCAAAAGACGCTTCTGCCGCTGGCGCTGATCGTGCTGCTGGTACAACTGTTGCCCATGCACAGCCATATTCATGAAGACGTCTCCCATCATCATGATGATAACGGGCTTCATTTCGTACTCAGTGACATCGATGATCACGCGCACCACGCCAACGTGGTCGAACCGGAAAAGAACGGCCTGATCAAACAATTGCTGGGCAAGTTCCTCTTCGCCCTGCTACTGCTCGTCAGCTTCGAGCTGGGCTTGACCCTGTTACGTACCCGGGTGCGTCAATACGAACAACCCTTCCCGCTACAGACCCGCTACCATTTAAGCCTTCCCTCCCGCGGTCCACCGCACTGATACCGATACCCGCTTAACCGACCCACAGGGTCACAGGTTTACCATCACATTGATGAGGTATCGTCATGTCATGCATCAGACAGCCCCTGCTTGCAGGACTGTTACTGCTGGTCGGTCACAGTGCCTGGGCACTCGACCTGCAACAGAGTATTCAACATTTCTACACGGTTTCACCGGAGCTACGGGCGCAACAGGCCGAGTTGGCGTCTTATGATGCCTATGCCCGCGGGGCGGGTCTCTGGCCCAATACCGAAATTAAAATCGAGAGCCGGCTGGACGGCAGCGCCTCGGAACTGGAACTCAACCAGCCCCTGCCCATC
>JABURT010000140.1 GCA_014762495.1 Gammaproteobacteria bacterium
CGACCACCGATATGCACCATTGATCGCTCGCCGGCAGCGTCAGATGGGTATAAGCGACTGATTATCACCATTGCACTCATCGCCCTGGCCATGCTGGTCAGTCCTCGCGTATTGCTGGCACAGAGACGTGCCATCCAGGGGCTGAACTCGAAACTGGCCAATACCTATCGCCATGTTCTGGGAATGCTTCTGCATACCAACAAGATCCTGAAGCCGATGCCATTGGTATCGGGGCTGGGCTTGGGCGTGGTGGCATGGTTTCTCGACGGCGCCGGCTTCTATTTCATCACCCAGCACTTCGTGCCGGGGATTGAGATCACCACGGTGGTGGGGATCTATGCCGTCTCCATCCTGCTGGGGGCATTCAGCTTCATGCCGGGCGGGGTGGGTGCCACCGAGGCGCTCATGTATGGCTTCCTTCACCTGCTCGGGATTCAACCCGAGGATGCGGTGGTGATCATCATCCTCTCTCGACTGACCACCATCTGGTTCGCCGTCTCCCTCGGCGCGGTGTCGGTGATGCTGCTGGGCAAGCGCGATGCCGCCACGGCATCGCCCGCCTGAACATCTCTTCCTAGAGTTTCAGCTTCTTGAAGATCCGCTCCGGGATGGAACGGATGATGATCATGATGTAGCGCCAGAAGAAGGGCAGATAGACCACATCCTTTCGCTTGTCGATGCCCTTCACAATACCCTTTGCGATCTGTTCCGGTTGAGCCCATAACAGGCCCTTCTTGAACTCGGCGGTCATGGGGGTATCGACGAATCCGGGTTTAATGGTGAGGACCTGCACACCCTTGGGTGCAAGCCGATTCCGCAGTCCCTGCAGGAAGATGGTCAATGCGCCCTTGGCGGCGCCGTAGACGTAGTTGGATTGCCGTCCGCGATCCCCGGCCACTGAGGAGATGACGGCAATCTGGCCCTTGCCCTGTTGCTCGAAGTGGTTGGCGAGGTGGGTCAGCAGGGCGATGGTGCTGGTGGCGTTGGTGGCAAATTCGTTCAGTGTCAGTGAGATGTCTGCCTCGCAGGCGCGCTGGTCGGGTAGGGTGCCGTGGGCAATCAGGACCACATCCACGCCATCCAGTTCGGCG
Source organism: Gammaproteobacteria bacterium (assembly GCA_014762495.1). Classification (GTDB taxonomy): domain Bacteria; phylum Pseudomonadota; class Gammaproteobacteria; order Thiohalospirales; family Thiohalospiraceae; genus JABURT01. The sequence continues at coordinate 1,092 of JABURT010000140.1, forward strand.
ATAGTGCCATCCAGCGAGGTGGTATGGTTCTCGGTGTCGTTCACGTCGATTACGCGAGTCAACACCTTGTTGGCTCCGCGTATCTTCAAGTCTTCGGCCATGCTTTGCAGGCGCTCCTGGTTGCGTGCCAGCAAGGCGAGCGCGTCACCGCGTTTGGCATAGACCCTGGCCGTGGCCTCGGCGATGGCGGAGGTGGCGCCAATGATCATCACTCGTTGCATAGTCATATCCCCAGTCGTTTTGATTGCAGAGAATTAAATACCTTGTCCGCACCGTAGCGCGTTCTTACATCCATGAACTGTTGCCAGCGTGGATAGCTCTGTTTGAACATGGCCTCGCTCATGCGTGCGTCCTTGGTCAGGTAGAGTCGACCGCCATGATCGAGCACGATACTGTCCAGATCGTTCAGAAATTCAAATACACCGTCATTGATCTTGAAGTCCAACGCCAGTTGCAGCCCCTGCCTGGGGAAGGAGAGAAAGTTGTCGTTCTCCCTGCCGAAGCTCTTGAGTACCGCCAGTGGTGAGCCGCGACCCGCACTCACGATACGTTCCAGTACCTGTCGCATGCCCTCGGCGGATGACTCCTGTGGCAGCACGAACTGGTATTGCGTAAAGCCCTTCTTTCCATACAGCCGGTTCCAGTGCAAAACACCATCCAGAGGATAGAAATAGGGATCGTAGTGTATCCTGCGCTGTTGGCGTGCGAAGAATTTGCGATGGTAATAGACACTGTTAAAGGCCTTGATGCTATAGCGATTAAGGGTGTGTTCGGGCATGTTGAAGGGCAGGCTGCGATTGTGTGGGGTCGCATTTCTAAGCGGTGCATCGATGGCGTGCTCACCGAGCATGAGCAGGGAACGCCCCATGCGCTTACCGCGTGCGGCGCAGTCGATCCATGCCACCGAATAGGTCGATGACAGGTACTGTTCGAACATCTCGATGATGGCAGTCAGATCGGGGGCCTTGAGCGTCACTTCATCTATATAGGAACTGGTGATGGGCTTAAGGCGTATGCCGGCGCTCAGGATAATGCCGGTAAGTCCCATGCCGCCGCAGGTGGCATGAAAAAGCTCGCGATTATGCGTGGCTGAACAGCGCTCGATACGTCCATCGGCCAGCATCAGATCGAGCTCGGTGATGTGTTCACAAAAGCTACCGTCTATATGGTGATTCTTGCCGTGAACGTCACTGGCGATGGCACCGCCAACCGATACGAACTTGGTACCCGGTGTCACCGGCAGGAACCAGCCACGAGGCACGAACAGATCCAGAATGTCTGCCAGTGTCACACCGGCCTGGCATCGCAGGACTCCCGTTTCGTTATCAAAGTCCAAAAGGTGATGAAGTGAAAGGCCGCTGATGACATGCGATGACAGCGAACTGTCGCCATAGCTTCGCCCCATGCCGCGCGCAATCCCGTTGAAGCCCGCCAGCATGCAATGTTCGACCTGGGTCGGGGAGAGGGGAGAATCCACACTGCTGTCGATGACGGGGTAATTACCCCAGCCGGAGATTCGCATATCAGCCCCGCTCAACGAAATACGTAACGCTTGTCGAGTTCATATTTGATCCAGTAGCCGATGGCCAGGCCGATGACGCCACCAAGATAACGCATCTCCTTGCTGGCAAAGATCCAGTGGAAACCGAATTCAAAGCCCCAGAAGATAATAGTGGTGACCACGCCCATCAGGCTGTAGAGAAAAAAGGTCTTGCTATCGTGGGCCAGGTCGCGGGTTTGATAGGCAAAGATATAGCGCTTGTCGAGCAGGTATTTCACCACCAGACCGATCCCGGTGCCGATGATGACCGACAGCAGTATGTGGTAGTCGCCGGCATAGACCCGAATGGAGATATCCTGGCTGCCAATATTGGCGCCGGTGGCGAGGATGGCGAAAATGGTGTACTTTAGGGCCAAATTCATGGGCGCATGCTTTAAAATCAATAAGTTAAGAATGCGATTCTAACATCGCGAGTGCCCGCGGCAAATCGCTTTTACGGCCCAAGGACCCACCCATGGACATCGCCTACCTGATTACCCCCTTTCTCGCCTGGCTGGTGGCCGGTTCGATGAAGTTTGTCATTAACTCGTTTCGTGCCGGACGACCTGCCTTCGGTCTTATCGGCTATGGCGGCCTACCCAGCAACCATAGCACCATCGTCACCAGCATGGCCGCCTTGATCGCGCTGCGCGAGGGCATCGCATCACCCGCCTTCGGAATCGCGCTCACCCTGGCCTTCATCGTCATGCTCGATGCCAATAGCCTGCGCCGCCAGGTAGGCAAACATGCCGCCGCCCTGAACGACTTGCGACAGGGCAGGGAAGGCATTGAGGCCCTGCGCGAACGCATGGGCCATAGTCGTATTGAGATACTGGCCGGTATCGTGGTCGGCATCCTTGTCGCCTGGGCAATAGATGTTGCTCTATGAGGTCTCGCGGACTGAGCCAACTTGCCACTCCATGGCTTAAGGGTGAAAATGCCGGTTCATTTGTTAATGTCGCCAGAGAGATTGAATGAGTAAGTTGAAGGCCTATATCAAATTGATGCGGCCGCATCAGTGGATTAAGAACGGGTTCGTGTTTGCCGGGCTGGTGTTTTCCGAGTCCTGGCATGATTTGCACCTGGCCTACCAGGTGATCGTTGTGGCCCTGGCTTTCAGCCTGCTCTCCAGCAGCATCTATATCATTAACGATATTGCCGACCGCGAGAGTGACAGTCAGCATCCCAAGAAGCGCCATCGACCCATCGCCGCGGGCCGGGTCGGAGTCAAAGAGGCCATGGTGCTGGCTTCGCTGTTATTCGTCTTTGCCCTGGGCCTGGCATGGGGCACTGTCGGCTTGGCCGCGCTGGTGGTACTGGCCGTCTATTTCATCATGAATCTGGGCTACTCCTTCGGCCTCAAGCACGTGGTGATCCTGGATGTCTTCCTCATTGCCGCCGGCTTCATGTTACGGATACTGGCCGGCACCGTGGGGGTCGGCATTGAACCTTCTAACTGGTTATTGATGACGGGTATGATGATCACCCTGTTTCTCGGCTTCACCAAGCGTCGTGCCGAAATGGCCGTCATGGAAGACGAAGAGGGTGAAAAACGCAGGGTGCTTGCGCACTACGACGAGCGCATGCTGGATGTGATGATTGCCGTTACCGCTGCCGCGGTGGTGATCGCCTACAGTCTCTATACCATGAGCCCCGATACCATTGCCCTGCATGGGACAGCCGACCTGGTCTATACCACGCCGCTGATCCTCTATGGCATGTTTCGTTATCTGTATCTGCTGTATATCCACAAGGCGGGAGAAGATCCGGCGGGAGAATTGCTCAAGGACCGCCATATCCTGGTGTCGGTGGTATTGTGGTTGGGTTTGACCATCAGCCTGCTGGCATGATGTCAGCAGCCGGGTGTGAGGTTATTGCCGTTATTTCTTCTTCAACACTTCGCTAAGCAGTCCGGGCAGTTGTTCCTTGACGTCCTGCACAACATTTTCGCTTAAGCTATTGGCAATCTTTCCAATCTCGTTGCTGACGGACTCTTCCACCACCGCCTGAATCTTGACCATGATGGCGAACATCATTTCGTCATCCAGTGACATTACGGTGGTGGCCTGTGCGCCCGAGTGGGGCGGGTCATTGGGATCGATGACATCGCTCACCAATGGGATATCATCACCCGTATCCGTCGATGGTATTGCGGCGATATTGACCTCCTGGTCGAGGTCGTTGTCCTGCAACATCTCCTCTTCATCAGAGTCGACCGGTTCATCAAGTATGTCGTTGGAGGCGATCTCATCCGAGAACATGGCCTCGTCATCGTCGCTGCGCGAACCGGCCAGGTCTTCTTCCTCAACTGCATCGAGTATGGCGTCGATGTCATCGGGCAGTTCACTCTCTTCTTTTAGATCATCCGGATCCAGTTCCTGGTCCAGGAGAAAGTCATTGAGCTTTTCTTCGGCCATATCGCCACCTACTGACTGATTTGGTGATGTTGCAGTTCATATCCCCGATCTCGATAGAATCGGAAGCGGTCTCGTGCATGCTTCTTGGTTTCGGGCGCCTCGTTGACGATTTCGGCGACGCGCTGGAAACGACTGAAAAAGGGCGGGGCCTCGGGGGCCAGGTTGATCAGGATGTCGGTGCTCTCCAGCGGATCGATGTCGTGCCCGATGGTGACCGGCGCATCGGGTTCCTGCTGGTGCAGCCCATGTGGAATGAAACTGCCGGCTCGAAAGCTCCACAACATCTCGTCCAGGGCCTGAGCCTGTTGTATCGATTCGCTGTGGATAAACACCCTATGACCCATTTGATAGGCCTTCTCTGTGACACGGCAGGCGTAGCGTTCACGCGAGCCGTCATCGGCGCTGTCCAGTATGTAGAAATCGATACGGGTCATGAGGCTAAGTATGGTCACATGCCATCACACTTGTCCAACAGGTATTGCACCAGCAGGGGCACAGGTCGGCCGGTGGCGCCCTTGTTCTCGCCACTGAGCCAGGCGGTACCGGCTATGTCCAGGTGCGCCCAGTGATATTTGCGCGTGAACTTGGAGAGGAAGGCCGCGGCGGTGAGCGCGCCACCCTCGCGTCCACCGATATTGGCCATGTCGGCGAAATTGCTCTTCAACTGTTCTTCATACTCCGGCCATAGCGGCATCTCCCAGGCCCGGTCACCCGCAGCCTTACCGGCGTTGAGCAGTTCGTTGGTCAGGGGATGGTGGTTGGACATCAGACCGGTGGCATGCTTGCCCAGGGCAATGACGCAGGCGCCGGTAAGCGTGGCGACGTCGATGACGGCCGCCGGCTCGAAGCGTTCGGCATAGGTGAGGGCATCACACAGGATCAGGCGACCCTCGGCGTCGGTATTGAGGATTTC
>JABURT010000149.1 GCA_014762495.1 Gammaproteobacteria bacterium
CTCCTCAAAGGCCTTGCCCTGCGTGCCTGTAACGAGGTGAGTCGGCCACATATCGATGGAAACCAGGAACTCGCTCAGAGCGATCAGCTGATCAGGATCTCCGGCCAGGGCGACCTTTTTCTGGTAGAAGTACTGGTGCATGTCGCTGATCATGTCCACCAGCTGGCCCCGTTCGTGGTTTATCTCTTCGGGCACGCTAACACCCGCGATGACGCGTAATGAGTCCACAAAGCGGTCAGTGGCTTTGAGCCCGATGGGGATATCCAGGACCCGGCACGGCACCTGGTTGTTCGTATCCAGAATACGGGCCGCGTCAGCGCTGCACCATTCACCCAGAGCCAAGGTACCGATGGAGTCGCCCGAGGATTTGAGCTGGTTGATGGTGGTTCCGCCTTCGGGGAACATCTTGTACTCGCCGGACAGCGGCCCGTTCAGAATGCCTGAGGTGTCCGGGAACAGGATGATATCAACCCCGATGAGCCCGGCCAGCCGTTTGATCTCCTCCATGTCGGCTGGCTCCATCCATCCCGGAATGATGTTCACTTTGCCGTTTTTATTACCGGTAGACTCCGCGATGCGGGCCATACCTTTCACCATGTTGGAGAATCCGGTTACATGGCTGCCCACATAGCTGGGTGTATTGGCGTAAATGACACTTTTGCCTCCCGGTATCTTGCCGTCCTTTGACGCTTTGTCGATGATTTGCGGTAAATCGTCGCCAATGGTTTCTGAAAGACAGGTTGTATGCACCGCCACTACCTGGGGCTCATAGACGGTGAAAATGTTGTCAATGGACTGCAGTAGGTTGGCCTGGCCGCCAAACACGCTTGCGCCTTCGGTAAAGGAACTTGTGCCGGCGCTGATGGGCTCCTTGTAATGCCGGGTGAGTGTGCTTCTATGATAGGCGCAGCACCCCTGAGAGCCATGACTGTGCGGCAGACAGCCATGGACGCCCAAAGCCGCGTACATTGCCCCAATGGGCTGGCAGGTCTTGGCCGGATTAATGGTCAGGGCGCGGCGTTCGCTTATTTTTTCCGGTGTATGTCTGAGTAGCATTGCGTATATCCTTTTCTGGTGGCTATCATTCCCAAACGTATGTAGCTGAAAGTTCGGGATTTTCCTGCCATGGAGCCTTCAAATAGCTCCAGACCTTGCTGTTCACCAGACGGTCTATTTCACGATAGAAATTTATGGCTCCCTTAAAGCCCGCGTAGGGGCCGCCTGAATCGTAGCTGTGCAGCTGTTTCATGGGGATACCCAGCTTCTGTATGGAAAACTTTTCCTTGATACCGGCGCAGAAGATATCCGGTTGCAACAATTCCACTAATTTTTCGGCTTCATACTGGTTCAGGTC
>JABURT010000192.1 GCA_014762495.1 Gammaproteobacteria bacterium
TCGGGCTCGAGGTCACGCGCGTCGGGGATCGGGATCCCCGCGGCCGGCGAGCGACCCACGGTCACCTGCTCGCCCTCGATGCGTTGCCGCTCGAGGGTGCCGTCTTCGCGGATGATTTCGACCCAGCATTCCATGAGAGATCAGTACCCGGTCCTCTAGAACCCGCTGTCCATCGACTGCACGATGAACGGGCCGAGGAGGACGAGGATGATAGCGCCGAAGATGAGCATCAGGGGGCCCATCATCAGCACCGCCGCGCGGGCCGCGGACTCCTCCGCCATCACGCTCCGCCGCATGCGCAGCATGTTCGCCTGGATGCGCAGCACCTCGGCCAGCGGGTTGCCCTTCTCCTCGGACTGCACGACCGTGCCCACGAAGTCGCGCACCGCCTCGGTGGGGCAACGATCGGCGAAGTTCTCGAGCGCCTGGCGCCGGGTCCGGCCGAGCTCGATCTCCTGCAGGATGAACGACAGCTCCTCGACCAGCCAGTCACGCCGCCCGGCCTTGTCGACGATCTGGCGAATGGAGCCGGGGAAGTCGAGGCCCGCGCCCATGCAGAGCGAGGCGAGGTCGATCGCGCCGGGCAGCGCGCGGTTGACCTCCTTGAAGCGCTGCTGGGTGGCGGAGCTGACCTGCATGTAAGGCAGCAGCCCGCCGAGGCCGGCGAAGAAGAAGACGAGCACCGAGGGCAGCTCCGCGAGGCTCACCGCGACGAGGCCGAAGACGGTGAAGCCCACGACGCCGAGCCCGCTCATGGCCACGAACTCGTTGGCGGTCAGCCCGAGCCAGTCGCCGGAGTGCTTGAGCATCTCGTCGATCTGCCGCCGCTTGTCGCCGAGCGGCAGGTGCGCGACCCAGCCCGCGACCATGCGCATGATCGGCTCGAAGCTCTTGAACGAGCCGCCCTCGTCGAGCGCCTTCGCGCGCTTGAGCCCGCGCATGCCGAGCCGCGGCGTGTCGACAGGCTTTTTCCGCGCGAGCGTGAACACACCGAGGAAGACGCCGGAGCAGACGAGGCCGAGGGCCGTGTACGCGTAGACGAGGTACATCCGCTCAGAGGTCCACTAGATGTCCACCGCGAGGATCTTGCGGGCCAGCAGGATGGCGGTGATCCAGAGCACGGCCGCGACCGAGATGATCGCGAAGCCCAGGGTCGAGCTGCCGAGGGGGTCCAGCCAGTGCTCGTCCACCATGTGGATGGCGCCGATGAGCACGAAGGGGATCACGCCGAGCACGTACGCCTGGGTCTTGCCTTCGGCCGTCTTGGTGCGGACCACGCCCTCGAGGCGCGCCATCTCGCGCAGGGTCGCGGCCGACTCCTCCATGATCTTCG
>JABURT010000030.1 GCA_014762495.1 Gammaproteobacteria bacterium
CCATCGGCAGATCCGGGATCGCCTCTTCCACCAGCCCCTCGCGCATCGCGTCGGCGTAGAGGAAGGAGGGAAGGTAGGCGATGCCGAGCCCGGCGATGCAGGCATGCAGCAGCGACTGCCCGTCATTGACCGTGAGCCAGCCATTCGAGCGCACCTGCCGGCGTTCGCCCGAGGGCGCGGTCAGTTTCCAGACATTGCCCGCCGACTGGCTGGAATAGTGCAGGAGCTTGTGCTCGTTGAGATCGTCGATCTTTTGCGGACGCCCGTATTTCTGGAAATAGCCGGGCGCGGCGATCATCCGGCGCGAGGTGTCGGTGAGTTTGCGCGCGCGCAGACTGCTGTCTTCCAGCTCGCCCACGCGGATCGCCATGTCGAAGCCTTCCGAGATCAGTTCCACATAGCGGTTGTTGAGCACCATGTTCACGGTGATCTCGGGGAATTCCTGAAGGAAGTCACCCAACACCGGGGAGAGGAGATTCACGCCGAAATCGGTGGCGACCGAGATCCGCAGGAGGCCCGAGGGCGCGGTCTGCATCGAGGTGACGAGCGCATCGGCCTCGCCCGCATCGTTGAGCACGCGGCGGGCGCGATCGTAATAGGCGAGCCCGATCTCGGTCGGAGAGACGCGGCGCGTGGTACGGTTGAGAAGGCGGGCGCCAAGCCGTGCCTCGAGCGCGGAGACATGTTTCGAGACGGCCGATTTCGAGATGCCCATCTTCTTTGCCGCGTCTGTGAAGCCGCCCTGATCCACGACCATCGCGAAAGCTTCCATTTCAGTCAGGCGATCCATACGCGCACCTATCCGGAACTCGGTTTTGTTGCTCTTTGGCTGAAAGTTCTGGGCTCGAATTCGGGCGCAATTGGGGCCTAGGGGGGACAATACGGGGGAATTGTCATGCGTTGGTTACTCCTCGGAAACGCCGAAGCTGACCAGAACGTAAAGGCGTTTGCTCGATCACCCGGCGCTCTGCCTCGGAGGGGGAGGGTGGTTCGTCCCGAAAATTGCCGCATTCTGACGCCGCGTTTGACGTGACAAGGCGCGGGGCGCTTCGCACAGTGCCGCCAAAGAGGGAGGACACCATGCATCGTTACCCGCATCTCTTCACGCCGCTCGAGCTGGGCCATGTGACCTTGCCCAACCGGGTTCTTATGGGCTCGATGCACACCAATCTCGAGGAACGCGGCGACTGGAATGCGGTGGCCGAGTTCTATGCCGAGCGCGCGCGCGGCGGCGTGGCGCTGATGGTGACGGGCGGGATGGCGCCCAATGCCGAGGGAGGCGTTTTCCCCGGCGCTGCGGGTCTCTTCACTCCCGAAGACCTCGCGA
>JABURT010000134.1 GCA_014762495.1 Gammaproteobacteria bacterium
TCAGGACGCCGAGACTGAAGAGAAACAGGCCTCAACCAAGAAAAAGGCTGCGACCAAGAAGAAGGCCGCGACCAAGAAGAAGTCTGCGACCAAGAAGAAGGCCGCGACCAAGAAGAAGTCCGCAACCAAGAAAAAGGCAGCCAGCAAGTCCGAATAGTCCACGACGACTGACTGGACCGAGCCAAGCCCGATGAAGGGCCGGAGAAGGGGGCCTAAGCCCCCTTTTTCAAACCTGCTAACGAATATTGATACAGAACGAGGATTTTAATCATGGCAATCACAGCTGCACAGGTTAAGGAACTGCGCGAGCGCACCGGCGCCGGCATGATGGAGTGCAAGAAGGCCCTGGTCGAAACCGATGGTGATATCGAAGCGGCCATCGAACACATGCGCAAGAGCGGCCTGGCCAAGGCCGACAAGAAGGCCGGCCGTACCGCCGCCGAGGGTATTATCGCCATTGAGCTTGCCGGTGATGGCAAGACCGCCGCCATTGTCGAAGTCAACTGCGAAACCGACTTCGTTGCCAAGGGTGACGATTTCACCGATATGGCCAATGCCATCGCCAAGCGCGTACTGGAGGAGCGTCCCGCCGACCTGGATGCCCTCAACGCCCTCTCCATGGGCGACAGCACCATCGGTGATACCATCAAGGAGAAGATCGCCAAGATCGGCGAGAACATGTCCGTACGCCGTTTCCAGGTCTTCGAAACCAGCGGAACCCTCGGTCTCTACAAGCACGGCGAAAAGATCGGTGTGCTGGTGGACATGGAAGGCGGTGACGCCGACCTGGCCAAGGACATCGCCATGCACATTGCCGCCAGCAAGCCCACCGCGGTCTCTTCCGACGAGGTCCCGGCCGAGGTGATCGAGAAGGAGAAGGCGATCTTCACCGCCCAGGCCCAGGAAAGCGGCAAACCGGCCGACATTATCGAGAAGATGATCGGTGGTCGTATCAACAAGTTCTTGAAGGAGATCACCCTGTTGGGTCAGCCCTTCGTCAAGGACCCCGACCAGACCGTCGAGAAGCTGCTCAAGGGTGCCGGCGCCAAGGTCAACAAGTTTGCCCGCATCGAGGTGGGTGAGGGCATCGAGAAGAAGGCCGACGATTTCGTCGCCGAGGTAATGGCCCAGGCCCGTGGTGAATAACTAATAAAAAGAGGGATTGCTGTACATGGCTGAAGACTCGCAGAAACCGGTTGCCTATAAACGTATCCTGCTCAAACTCAGTGGCGAGGCCCTCATGGGGGACAAGTCATTCGGCATCGACCCCGAGGTTATCGACCGCGTCGCACGCGAGGTGGCCGAGGTGGTCAAGGCCGGTACCGAGGTGGGTATGGTGATCGGCGGGGGTAACCTGTTTCGCGGGGTCAGCCTGTCGGCCTCGGGCATGCACCGGGCCACGGCGGATCAGATGGGCATGCTGGCGACGGTGATGAACGCGCTGTCGATGCAGGATGCGCTGGAACGTGCCGGGCTCAAGGTCCGGGTTATGTCCGCGCTGCAGATGCCCGAAGTCTGCGAGGGCTATGTGCGCCGTCGTGCCGTGCGTCACCTGGAAAAGGGCCGCGTGGTAATCTTCGCCGCCGGCACCGGCAACCCCTTTTTTACCACCGATTCGGCCGCCAGCCTGCGAGGCATCGAAATCGATGCCCAGCTGGTACTCAAGGCCACCAAGGTGGATGGCGTCTACAACGCCGACCCGGTCAAGGACAAGAGCGCCAAGATGTACAAACACCTGACCTATGACGAGGTCCTCGAGCGCAAGCTGGGTGTGATGGACGCCACCGCAATTGTCCTGTGTCGGGAACAAAATATTCCCCTGCGCATCTTTAATATGAATAAGAAGGGGGCGCTCTTGAACATCGTCTCGGGCGAAGATGAGGGCACCCTGGTGGAATCAGGAGAGAAGGCATGATTAACGATATCCAGAAAGATGCCGAGTCCCGCATGGGCAAGAGTATCGAGTCGCTCAAGCAGGAATTGAAAAAGCTGCGCACCGGTCGCGCCCACACCAGCCTGCTGGAGCACATCACCGTTGAATACTACGGCTCCGATGTCCCCCTCAACCAGGTAGCCAACGTTACCATCGATGACCCGCGTACCCTGGCCGTGGTACCGTGGGAGAAGCCCATGGTGGCGGTGATCGAGAAGGCCATCATGAATTCCGATCTGGGCCTCAACCCGACTACTGCCGGTGAGGTGATTCGTGTGCCCCTACCGCCCCTCACCGAGGAGCGACGCAAGGATATGATCAAGATCGTCAAGGCCGAGGGCGAAAAGGGTAAGGTGGCGATCCGCAACATTCGCCGCGATGCCAATAACGATATCAAGGGCCTGCTTAAGGAAAAGGAAATCTCGGAAGACGACGAGCGTCGCGCCGAGGAAGAGATCCAGAAGATCACCGACAAGTACGTCGCCGAAGTGGACAAGGTTCTGGAAGAGAAAGAAAAGGATCTCATGGAGATCTGAACAACTCACGAGGTGCGGATTTCCGGTACTGCCATGTCTGAACAGGACAACACAGAAGAACTTGAGCGTTTTACCCCCTTGCCGCGCCACGTTGCCATTATCATGGATGGTAACGGGCGCTGGGCGGAACAACGCTTCATGGGGCGCATCGCCGGGCATCGCGCCGGTGTCGAGGCGGTGCGCAGTGTCGTCCGTGCCTGCTCGGTACGCGGCGTCGAGGCCCTGACCCTGTTCGCCTTCAGCACCGAGAACTGGAAGCGTCCCAAGGATGAAGTCAGCTGGTTGATGGACATGTTCCTGACCGCTCTGGGTAAGGAAGTGAAGAAGCTGCACGAGAACGACATCCGTGTACGTGTCATCGGCGACACCTCTGCCTTTTCGGACAAGTTGCAAAAGGCCGTACGTGACGCTGAGGCCCTGACCGCAGACAACAGCGGGCTGAATCTGAACCTGGCCGTCAACTACGGTGGACGCATGGACATCACCATGGCCATGAAGACCATCGCGACCCGGATAGAAGCCGGTGAAATGCAGGCATCAGAAATCACCCCTGAGCTTATTCAGCAGTATGTCTTCCTCGGTGATCTACCCGAGCCGGATCTCTTCATACGCACCGGTGGCGAGAAGCGCATCAGCAACTTTCTGCTCTGGCAACTGGCCTATACCGAACTCTATTTTACCGACACCCTGTGGCCGGATTTCGATCACAAGGCCTTTGACGATGCCCTGGCCTCGTATGCCAGCCGGCAACGACGATTCGGACGCACCGGTGCACAAGTGGAGCAAATTAAAAAGTGCTTGGACAACGCATAATCACAGCCCTGATCCTGCTGCCCCTGGTTGTCCTGGGGATACTTAAGCTGGATTCGGACATTTTTTCGCTCATCATCGCCATTATATTGATGGCAGGTGGTACGGAATGGTGCCGTATGGCTGGGCTGAAAAAGCGTATTCACCTGGTTCTGTTTTTGCTGGTGCTGGCCCTGTCGTTGTGGGTGAGCTGGATCAATTTGGGGGATGGTGACTTCGTCCGCCCAATCTTGATTGCGGCGGCCCTGTGGTGGTTGTTGGCGCTGGTCTGGGTGCTCGTCTATCCCAGGGGGCACGGATTCTGGTATGGCCCGCTCATCATACGTGCCATCAGCGGACTGCTGGTCTTGGTGCCCACCTTTATCGCCATGGCCCATCTTCAGGCACAGGTCTTTTATGGTCCTGAACGGCTGTTATTCCTCATGGTCCTCATCTGGGTGGCGGACTCCGGCGCCTATTTTGCCGGACGCAGCCTGGGCCGACATAAGCTCGCGCCTCGCGTCAGTCCGGGCAAGAGTTGGGAAGGCGTGCTCGGGGGGGTTATTGCCGCCCTTGTGGTTGCCTGGGCCGTTACCCTGAATTTCGATATCGGTATCCATTTCGGCCCCTATGCCGTGATCCCCTTTACCCTCCTGATCCTGTTTTCGGTACTTGGCGACCTGACGCAGAGCATGTACAAGCGCCAGGCGGGCATCAAGGATAGCGGCCATATCCTGCCCGGGCACGGCGGCGTCATGGACCGGATCGACTCCCTGACATCGGCCGCGCCGCTGTTCCTGCTGGCGCTCATGATGGGGTGGCTATGATCGGTGTCACCGTGCTGGGTTCCACCGGCTCGATCGGGGTTAGCACTCTGGATGTGATGGCCCGGCACCCGGATCGTTTTACCGCTATCGCCCTGAGCGCCAACACCCAGGTCGAGCGCCTGTTTCAGCAGTGTCTTGCCCATCGGCCACGTTACGCTGTCATGGTAGACGAGGCGGCAGCGGAGAAACTGGCGCAAAAAATTAAGAGTGAAGGGCTGGAAACCGAGGTCCTCAGTGGGGTGGAGGGGCTGGAGCGTATCGCCTCGCTGGATGAAGTGGACCAGGTCATGGCCGCCATTGTGGGGGCCGCTGGCCTCGCACCGACCCTGGCCGCCGCACGTGCCGGCAAGCGCGTCCTGCTGGCCAACAAGGAGGCCCTGGTAATGTCGGGGGATATCTTCCTCTCGGAGGTGAGGCGTGCAGGTGCCGAACTGCTGCCCATCGATAGTGAGCACAACGCCATTTTCCAGTCCATGCCAACCGATTTTGCTAAGGGTCTGGAGCAAGCCGGTGTCGAGCGCATTCTCTTGACCGCCTCAGGTGGCCCGTTTCGCACCACACCGGTTGACGAACTGGCCCACGTCACCCCGGCCCAGGCCTGTGCCCATCCCAACTGGGAAATGGGCCGTAAGATTTCGGTCGATTCGGCTACCATGATGAACAAGGGGCTGGAGGTCATAGAGGCCTGCTGGTTGTTCCAGACCGATGCCAGCAAGGTCCAGGTGGTGATACATCCCCAGAGCGTGATCCATTCTATGGTGCAGTATTGCGACGGTTCGGTACTGGCCCAGCTTGGCAACCCGGATATGCGCACCCCCATTGCCCATGCCATGGCCTGGCCGACACGCATGGATTCCGGAGTGCAGGAACTCAATATCTTCGACGTCGCTCGACTCGATTTCGAGGAGCCGGATCTGACGCGTTTTCCCTGTCTGCGTCTGGCCTACGAGGCCATCGAGGCGGGGGGGACTGCACCGGCCATCCTCAATGCTGCGAATGAAGTCGCAGTGGACGCCTTCCTCGATGAGCGGCTTGCCTTCCTCGATATCCCCAGGGTGATCGAAGCCACCCTGGAACGTGTCCCGCACCAGGCCGCGAATTCGTTGTCGTCCATCCTTGACGATGACCAGTCGGCGCGTGACATGGCGCGACAACTGGTACTGGAGTCCGCCGCCTGATGTCCTCTGTCCTGATCTCAATCGCAGCCTTTATCGTAGGCCTCGGCCTGCTCATTACCGTGCATGAGTTTGGCCACTTCTGGGTGGCGCGCAAGATGGGGGTCAAGGTCCTGCGTTTCTCCATCGGCTTCGGACGCCCCCTGTTGAAATGGCAGAGAGGTGAGACGGAGTACGTCATTGCCGCATTGCCGCTTGGCGGTTATGTCAAAATGCTGGATGCCCGCGAAGCCGAGGTGGACGAATCGGAGCGTGAACGTGAGTTTACGCAAAAACCGTTGTATGCCCGAGCCGCCATTGTCTTCGCCGGACCCTTGTTCAATTTTATCTTTGCCTTCCTGGCCTACTGGTTGTTGTTCAATGTCGGTATCACCGGCATCAAACCAGTGATCGGCGAGGTGACAGAGGGCAGTGTGGCGGAACAGGTTGGCATCAACCCGGGGGGACGTATCGTTGCCATGGACGGAGACCCGGTTCAGACCTGGGAACAGGTCTCGGCCAGGCTGCTTGAGACCGCCGTCGACGGGGGCACCGTGCGTCTTGAGATCGAGCCGGAATCCGGTGCTCGTACACAGACTGCCGATCTCCCGGTACGACAGATGATGGATGTCAAACCTGCCATACTCATGCAGGAGATCGGCATGCGTCCTCAATTGCCGGCCTATGACAACACCATAGGCCGAGTGCTGGAGTCGAGTCCGGCCGCCAGCGCCGGGTTAGAGGCGGGGGACCGCATCATTGAAATCAACCGTCAGCCGATCCGGGACTGGATGCAGATGGTCGAAATTGTGCGTTCTCATCCCGATCAAAAGCTCGAGTTTGTCATCGAGCGCGGCTTGCAGCGTGAATATCTGAGCCTGGCAGTGACCCCGAAAGCAGTGGAGACGGACATCGGTACCATTGGTCAGCTGGGTGTTTCACCTCAGCCTTTGGCCGATGGTGAGTGGGACAAATACACCAGCGAACAGCACTATAACCCTGTCGAGGCCGTTGGTGAGTCCGTTGCCAAGATAGCGTCTATCAGCGTCATGAGCCTGAAGATGTTCTGGCGCATGCTTATCGGTCAGGCCTCGCTGGAAAATCTCAGCGGCCCCATCACCATTGCCGACTATGCCGGCAAGACCGCGAGCATTGGCCTTACAGAATTTATTAACTTTCTGGCGTTAATCAGCATCAGTCTGGGGATAATTAATCTGCTGCCGGTGCCATTGCTCGATGGCGGTCATCTACTCTACTACTTCATAGAGTTTGTGAAGGGTAGCCCGGTATCGGAACAAACGGAGATTATCGGTCAACGAATCGGGATCGCCCTCTTATTGACGTTAATGAGTATTGCCTTCATCAACGATATCGCTCGTTTAATGACCTGAACGGTATCTATAACAAGAATTTCTACATGACACGCATATTAGTTAAATTGCTGCTTGCTATAGCGCTATCTGTTTCTCAAGCCGCTCACGCAATCGAAAGTTTCGAAGTAAAAGACATTCGGGTAGACGGTCTCCAGCGTATTTCCCTAGGGACGGTACTAACCTATTTGCCAATAAAGGTCGGAGACCGTATTGATAAGCAGGCCACTATTCGAGATGCAATACGTGAACTATATCGACAGGGTTTTTTTCATGACGTTGCTATCTCCCGTGATGGCACGACCCTGGTGGTGGACGTCAGGGAAAGACCTTCAATATCGGAAGTTGAATACTCCGGCAATGATGATGTCGGTAAGGAAGAAATCGAGCAGGCACTGAAACTGATTGGCCTGGTTGAGGGCAGGGTGTTTAATCCATCGGCCCTGGATAAGCTTAGGCAGGAGTTGCGTACACAATATTTCGAACGTGGTAAATACAGCGCCGATGTAAAGACAACGGTTACACCTCTCGAACGAAACCGAGTTGCGATCTCGATAGAGATACAGGAAGGTGAAGGCAGCCGTATCAAATCCATCAATATCGTTGGCAACCAAGTTTTCGAGGAAGACCGTCTCCTTGCCCAGCTAAATCATGGTGTGCATCGAGGGTATGCCTTCTGGTCCGACGCGCATAAATATTCCAAACAGAAACTGGCTGCTGATCTCGAGATCCTTCGTTCTTTTTATCTTGACCGTGGTTATGTTGATTTTAAGGTTGTATCAACACAGGTCTCCATTACGCCAGACAAGCAGTACCTGTATCTGACAATAAATATTAGTGAAGGTGAACAATACAAGGTAGAGCGTATCAAGGTGGCCAGGACAAATGTCGTGCCGCATGATGAATTGACGGATCTACTGACGTTCAAAAGCGGCGACGTGTTTTCACGCAAGGAGATTGGCGCCAGCGCGAATGCAATTCGTAGCCGCATTGCCGCTGAAGGTTATGCCTACGCCAATGTTGAGCCTAGGCCAAGTATCGATCCGGAAACGAACAAAGTTTCACTGGAGTTTCGTATTAGCCCAGGCCGCAGATTCTATGTTCGACGCATAACTATAACCAATAATGCCAAGACTCGGGACGACATCATTCGTCGTGAGCTGCGCCAGATGGAAGGGGCAATCCTGTCTTCCGAAAAGCTAGCCCTTTCTCGCCAACGCCTCATGCGGCTTGGCTTCTTCGAGTCCGTCAATATCACTGAAAGCCGAGTGCCGGGCACTCAGGATCAGATCGACTTGAACGTCTCGGTGGTGGAACGCTCATCGGGCTCAATTAGTGGTGGTATTTCCTATTCGCCGGAAGGGGCGGGCTTCATGGTGAACTTCGGCCTGCAACAGGATAATTTCCTCGGTACCGGGAACAATACCAATATTACTATCAACGAAGGTGAAACCAGTAATATCTATAGTTTCAGCTTTACTGAACCCTATCATACGAAGTCGGGCGTAAGCCGTACCGTACGGCTCTACTCCAGAGAATACGATGCCGAAACCCAGGACCTCGTTTCATACGCGACCAACAACGCAGGGGCCGGTCTGAGTTATGGGATCCCGTTAAATGAAACCAACTCCTTTAGTTTTGGCCTGACATACGAACAGACTAGCCTTGTCACGACCGATACCACTCCTCAGGAGATACTCGACTATGTTACCAACTACGGGGACTATTACTATTTGGGTTACCTGACAACGGGATGGCGACGAGACACCAGAAACAATGCCGTCTTTGCAACGGATGGTAGCAAGACCCAACTTAATCTTAAGGCCGTTGTGCCGGGAAGCAGCCTTGAGTTCTACAAACTGACCCTGAACCAGAACAATTATATTCCGTTTGGTGAAAAGTCGACGCTCGCGTTTCGTACCGAAATCAACTACGGCGATGTCTATGGTTCCACGACGGTCTTCCCCTATTTTGAGAATTTCTACACCGGCGGACCCGAGTCAGTACGAGGCTTCTGGCCGAATCGGCTCGGACCGCGTGGTACAGCGCCCATTGCGGGCTGTCCTAGCGGTGAAACCTGTACCGATCCCATTGGTGGCGCACTGGAGACGGTTGCCAGCCTTGAGTTCCTGTTCCCTATGCAGGAAGATGACAGCAATACCCGCCTGGGTATTTTTATGGATATTGGTAACGTATTCGCCGATGCAAGCCAATTTGATGCAGCGGAACTCAGAGTGTCGTATGGTATAGGTATGGTTTGGCTTACACCCATCGGTGCATTAAAATTGAGCTACGCCATGCCGCTGATATATGACCCCAATGTCGATAGTCTCAGCCCGCTGCAATTTACTATTGGATTGCCATATTAGGATCAAATAACCGGGGACTATAGTTTTGCGTAAGCTTTTTACTCTTTACCTCCTGTTATCGCTCGTCGTGCCAGTCTCTGCTTTCGCCGAGGAGATGAAGATAGGTGTCGTCAATACGGCTCGAATTCTAAATGAGGCACCACAGGTCAAAATGGCACGTGAACAACTGCAGAAAGAATTTTCTGAACGTGAACAGGGTCTGGGCAAGATCCGTGAAGAACTCAAGCGCAAGGAAGAGAAACTTCAGCGAGATAGTGCCATCATGAACGAGGAGCAAAGACGACAACTCGAACATGAACTGGTTAACGGAAAGCGTGACTTCGTCCGTGCTCAAAATGAATTTCGCGAAGATCTCAATATTCGACAAAACGAAGTCTTCAGCAAAGTACAAAACGAGATCCAGCAGGTTATTCATCAACTGGCACGTGAACAGCAGTTCGACCTGGTCTTGGAAAATTATGTCTATACCAGTCAAAGAGTGGATATCACCAGCCGGGTCCTACAACGTTTAAATCAACAGGCCGACGCAAATCGTCAATCGGGTGCCCAGGGGAATTAAACATATCCATGACCAGTTATACCCTCGAAAAACTTGCACAGCATATTGGTGGAGAACTTCAGGGGGCAGCGGATTGCCCCATCGAGGGAATTACATCATTGGCTCAGGCGGGCCCGAAACAGATAAGCTTTCTATCCGATTCCAAACTGCGTTCTGAACTTGCTTCCACTCATGCTGCGGCGGTCATCCTGTCTCCCGACGATGCAGCGGCCTATGCAGGCAACAAGATCCTTATCGCAAATCCTTACCTTGCCTT
Organism: Gammaproteobacteria bacterium; assembly: GCA_014762495.1. Taxonomy (GTDB): domain Bacteria; phylum Pseudomonadota; class Gammaproteobacteria; order Thiohalospirales; family Thiohalospiraceae; genus JABURT01. The sequence continues at coordinate 9,794 of JABURT010000134.1, forward strand.
TGCACAGGTAGCAGCTTTATTTGATCGTCGTCCTATCCCAAGCCCGGGGATTCATGAATCCGCTTCCATCGCAAAGGATGCAGAACTTGGTGAGAACGTATCCATTGGCCCGTTTGTGACTATTGGAAATGGGGCTCGTATTGGAGCAGGTAGCGTGATTGGCCCCAATACCAGTATTGGAAACGATTCCGAAATCGGTGAGGATAGCCAGATTGCTGCCGGCGTTCAGATCTATCATGGTGTTCGGATCGGTAACCGTGCCATTATCCACAGCGGCGTAGTTATCGGTAGCGACGGTTTTGGTTTTGCAAACGACCAGGGGCGTTGGATAAAAATCCCCCAGATAGGCGGGGTCGAGATCGGCGATGACGTTGAAATCGGTGCCAATACCACGATTGATAGAGGCGCGCTGGAAAACACGCGGATTGGTAATGGTGTTAAAATGGACAACCAGATCCAGGTTGCCCACAATGTTCAGATCGGTGAGCACACGGCCATCGCCGGCTGTGTCGGGATTGCGGGAAGTGCAAAAATCGGTCGTTTCTGCGGCATTGGTGGCGGTGCGGGCATCCTCGGGCACCTGGAAATCACGGACGGTGTACAGGTGACGGCCATGTCACTGGTGACCAAATCGATAAAGGACCCCGGGGTCTACTCATCCGGTACCTCCGTAGAACCGAGCAAGCAGTGGCACAAGAACTATGCACGATTCCGGCAATTGGACGAAATGGCCAGACGGATCAAGACATTAGAGCAAAGACTCGAAAAGAATAAGGAGTAATATCGTTGGATACGATGGATATTTATGAAGTGATGCAGCACCTTCCGCATCGCTATCCATTCCTGCTGGTTGATAAGGTATTGGAGATCAAGAAGGGCGAATCGCTAAAAGCCATTAAAAACGTCTCCTACAACGAGCCCTATTTTCCTGGCCATTTCCCGCATCGTCCAGTGATGCCCGGCGTGTTGATCCTTGAGGCCCTGGCCCAGGCCACGGGCATACTTGCGTTCGTCACCACCGAAAGCAGGCCGACCGAGAAATCACTCTATTACTTTGTCGGCATCGATGATGCCCGCTTCAAGCATCCGGTGATCCCAGGTGACCAGCTTCTGCTCGAGGTGGAGGTCCTGCAGACCAAGCGAGGCGTGTGGAAGTTCGACGGCAAGGCCAGTGTCGATGGCAAGGTGGTGACCTCCGCAACCCTGATGTGCGCCGAAAGAGAGGTGCAATGAGCATCGACCCGCGCGCCGTCATCGATCCCGGTGCCGTCATCGCGGACGATGTCAGCATCGGACCCTATTCCATTATCGGTGCCGATGTCGAGATCGGTGCCGGGACCTGGATCGGGCCCCATGTCGTGATCCAGGGGCCGACACGTATTGGCCGCGATAATAAGTTTTACCAGTTCTCCTCCATCGGCGAGGTGCCGCAGGACAAAAAATACCACGGCGAGCAGAGCGCTCTGGTGATTGGTGATGGTAATGTGGTGCGTGAATTTTGTACCCTTAACCGGGGTACCGACGACGGCGGCGGCGAGACCCGTATTGGCAGTGATAACTGGATCATGGCCTATGTCCATATCGCCCACGACTGTCTGGTGGGTGATCACACCATCTTTGCCAACAATGCATCACTGGCAGGGCATGTAAGGGTAGAGGATCACGCCATACTCGGCGGCTTCACCCTGGTACATCAGTTTACCGCCATCGGTGCTCATAGTTTCACCGGTATGGGAAGCGCCATCTCCAAGGATGTGCCGCCCTATGTGATGGTCAACGGCAATCCAGCTGCCCCCTTTGGTCTAAATAGCGAAGGTCTCAAGCGTCGTGGTTTCAGCAGCGAACTGCGCAGCGCCATCAAGCAGGCCTATAAGTTGCTCTATCGATCCGGCAAGACGACGGATGAAGCGATTCAGGGCATGTCAGAGCTGGCTGCCCAGCATGACGAGGTCGCGTACTTCGTCGAATTTCTGCGGAATTCGCAACGTGGTGTGATCCGCTAATCCTCAAGCATCTCCAACGCTAGACGGGCCAGTTTCTCTGAGCCGCCGCCTTCACCAAGTTTCTCCTTCACATGCCCGAGTTTCTCCCTGATTATCCTGGCATAGTCCGGATCATCCAGGATACGCATGATCTCGGCGGCAATGGCCTCGGGACGAGCCCGGCTTTGTACGAATTCTTTGGCGACTTCCTCGCCGGCGACGATATTGGCCAGGCCGATAATCGGAATCTTGATCATACGTCCGACGATGGCGTAGGTGAGCCAGGCCACCTTGTAAGTGATGGCCATGGGGATCCCCATCATGGCAACCTCCAGTGTCGCGGTGCCGGAGGCGGTGATGATGGCATCGCAGGTCTGGGCCACGTCATAGCTCTGACCGTCGACCAGGATCACCTCCACATCGACGGCGTCGAGACAGGGTTGAATCATCTCGCGACTGAGACTGGAGGCGATGGGGAGGATAAACTGGACATCCGGATGCGTCGTCTGAATGATTTTCGCCGATTCTAGAATGATTGGAAGCAGTCTTTTTATTTCGCCACGGCGGCTGCCCGGGAACAGGCCGACGGTCTGCTTATCTGGATCCAGGCCAAAGTGTTGTATCGCCTGCTCGCGGCTCAGGGAGGGCTTGACCTCGTCCACCAGGGGGTGGCCGACATAACGAACGGGAATGCCATGTTGCTCGTAGAACTGCGTTTCGAAGGGGAAGATGACCGCCATCATGTCGACCACCTCGCCGATCCCCTTGACTCGGCCCTGGCGCCAGGCCCAGACCTGCGGGCTGACGTAAAACAGCACCTTGACGCCGCAGGCATTGGCGGTCCGGGCCAGACGCAGGTTGAAGTCAGGGTAGTCGGTCAGGACCAGCAGGTCGGGCCGGTCACGACACACCCGTTCCTGCATCTCCCTGAGCAGGGCAGAGAGACGGCGGTATTGCAGCAAGGGCTCGATGAGCCCCACCACCGACAGCTCGGAGGCGTCGTGTACGGCCTCTACGCCCTCGGCGCGCATACGCGGGCCAGCAATGCCGTAGAAGTGGGTGCCGGGTTCGAGTCGCTTGAGCTCCTTGACGAAGTTGGCGGCATGCAGGTCGCCCGAGGCCTCCCCGGCGACCATCATGATCCGTTTGGCCGTCTCCGAGGCGGTCTCAGCCACCCATCACCCCTCTAATGACCCCCAGGACCGTCTCGACCTGTTCCTCGGTGAGCTCCGGGTAGATGGGCAGAGCCATACAACGCGAGGCCAGCTCCTCGCTCACCGGCAGGCTCACGCCCTGGCACACCTCGGCAAAGGCCTTCTGTCGGTGCAGAGGGATGGGGTAGTAGACGGCGCAGCCGATACCGGCCTCCTGCAGGGCCTTCATAATATCGTCACGGCGATCGGTGAGCAGGGTGTACTGGTGGTAGACATGAACACCCTTGCCGTCTTCGTGGGGCGGGGTGGTGCCTTCGATGGCGGACAGACCCTCGCTGTATTGGTGGGCAGCGCGACGGCGGCCTTTGTTGAACGATTCGATGCGCTTGAGCTTGCTGCGCAGGATTGCTGCCTGGATTTCGTCGAGGCGGCTGTTGTAGCCGATGATGTCGTGGTGATAGCGCTCGGCCGAGCCATGGTTGCGCAACTGCTTGAGCTTGGCGGCCAACTCGTCGTCATTGGTGGTGACCATGCCACCGTCGCCATAGCACCCCAGGTTCTTGCTGGGGAAGAAGCTGTGACAGCCGGCAATGCCGATGCCGCCGGTCATCTTGCCGTCCACGGAGGCACCGAAGGACTGGGCACAATCCTCAATCACCTTCAGATTATGCTTGTCGGCGATGGCCATGATGGCGCCCATGTCGGCGGGCTGGCCGAACAGGTGGACCGGCAGGACGGCACGGGTCTTGTCGGTGATAGCCGCCTCGATCTTGGCCGGGTCGATGTTGTAGGTGTCGGGTTCGACATCGACGAAGACCGGGGTGGCACCGACGTAGACAATGGCCTCGGCGGTGGCGATGAAGGTGAATGGGGTGGTGATGACCTCATCGCCCTCACCGATACCGGCGGCGAGCAGGGCCAGGTGCAGGGCCTCGGTGCCGTTGGCGCAACTGATGGCGTGTTCGACGCCGAGGTAGTCGGCGGCCTCTTTCTCGAAAGACTGGACGTTGGGTCCCAGAATAAAGGCGGTGCTCTCCAGCACGCCGAGGACGCCGCTGTCGATCTCGTCTTTCATCGCCAGGTACTGGCCCTTGAGGTCAACCATTGGGATATTCATATGCGTTTCACACTCCGTTAGGCCTGGCCCAGCAGGCGGGTGATCTCCATGGCGGTTTCGAGGGCACGCTTGCCGTCTTCACCGCTGACCACCGGGCTGGTACCGTCTTTAATGCATTTGAGAAAGGACTCGATCTCGCTATAGAGGGCATCGCCCGCATCGAAGATCTGTTCCTGGCTGTCGATCTCGGCCACGCCGGGGAACATCTCACCTTCTCCCTTACTGTGGATACCGAGCTTCTTGTTGCCAAAATCGACGCTGATATAGGTGTCGTGCTGGAAGATGCGCATCTTGCGCTCGCTCTTCATGCCGGCGCGGCTGGCGGTGACATTGGCGACGCAGCCGTTCTCGAACTCGATGCGGGCATTGGAGATATCGATATCGTTGGACAATACGGCGACCCCCTTGGCATCGATGCGTTTGACCTCGGAATCCACCAGATCGAGGATGATGTCGATATCGTGGATCATGAGGTCAAGGATGACGTTGACGTCGGCCCCACGTGGGTTGAAGGGGGCAATGCGCTGGGATTCGATGAACATGGGTTGGGTTAGCACCTTGTCCAGTGCCAGGATGGCCGGATTGAAGCGTTCGAGATGACCGACCTGGAGCACCAGCTTGTTTTTTGCCGCGATCTCCACCAGCTCGGCGGCCTCGTCCACGGTCGCGGTGATCGGCTTCTCCAGCATGACGTGGATGCCGTTCTCCAGGAATTCCCTGGCGACCTGGTAGTGGAGCTGGGTAGGGACGACAATGCTAACGGCATCGACCTGGCCAATGAGCTGGCGGTGGTCGCTGTAGGCCTCGACACCGTGCTTGTCGGCGATTTCACGGGCGGTGGCTTCATTGGCGTCGCATACGGCGACCAGTTCGGAGTCGGACAGGGCGGCGTACTTGTCGGCGTGGAATTTACCCAGGTAGCCCACACCCACAACGGCGCTTCGAATCTTGCTCATGCTAATCCTTAAGAGGTGGTTTCGTGCGTCGGACGGCCCTCGTTGTGCCAGGCATCCGAAGATGTATTTCGCGTCCGGGCATGTCAGAATGCCCTTTCTTTTCACGGGTCAAATGATCGCATTTAGCCTCGCACAAATCAATCTGCCCGAGCGTATTGTATGAAAAACCAACACACTGAGAACAAACAAGAATTATGCAGCAACATGGACTGAATTTGAGTGCCGACATTGGGCTGGTGGCCGGTGTCGATGAAGTGGGCCGGGGTCCCCTGGCGGGGCCTGTTGTCGCCGCAGCGGTCATCCTCGATCCCAGTCGTCCGATTGCAGGCCTCACCGACTCCAAGAAACTGACAGAGAGGCGGCGAGAGGCCCTCTACGAAGAGATACAGGCCAAGGCCCTGGCCTGGGCCATCGGGCGCGCCGAGGTCGGTGAAATCGACCGCATCAACATTCTTCAGGCCAGCCTGTTGGCCATGTCTCGTGCCGTGGAGGGCTTAGAACCTGCACCGCAACATGCCCTCGTCGATGGCAACAAGATACCGACACTGCCTTGCAGCGCCGAGGCCATTATTAAAGGCGACTTGACCGAACCCTGCATCTCGGCGGCATCCATACTGGCAAAGGTGACGCGTGACCGTGAGATGGTGGAAATGGATTCACGCTATCCCGGTTACGGCCTCGCCAGCCACAAGGGCTATCCCAGCAAGCAGCATCTATTGGCGTTAGAGGAACTCGGTGTTAGTCAAATTCACCGACGCAGTTTTGCGCCGGTAAAAAAACTTCTTGAACAGAGCGAGTGAATTGACGCGCAAGCCGATACTGAACTATCGGCGTTTACCCTTAACCATATCCGCCATATTGATCAGCCCGAAATAATCTAAAATGATGACGACACTGATGAGGACGGAAAGATAAAGTCCGATATCGTAGTGATCAAAGGCACCCAGCTGAAGTTTGATCAGCATGGCGATAAATATCACTACGGGTATCGCTGCCGCGAGTAATGGTAAGAGCCGACTGACTTTTCGTGAAAAGAGATCCAGATATATGGTTAAGGCGGCCAGAACAGGGACCAGGTATATCAGGTAGGCCAAATAGGCCATGAAGTTGGTGCCGCCTGAATAGGTCTCGCTGGAAAAGAGCAGTTGAACGGTTTTGCCGGTGTAGGGTATCTCATAGCCTGTGTAGTTGATGAGACCTCCAGCGACCTTGAGCCAGGGCATGAAGAAGAAGATGATTAGAGCGATGGAAAGTAGCGATTCCAAAGAGAGCTTGAACTTCATTTCAGTCACCTCACGGATGGTTTTTTGTTCGTTATTGCATTAAGCATAGCTGCAATGGTGCAAAAGGCACTAACTGACCATTTTCGACGCCATCAATCTGTGTTGTCTTCGATAAAGTCCTTGATAAAGCTCGCGGGTTTTGCGCCACTGAAGCGTGCCTTCTCCTCGCCGTTTTGAAACAGGAGGATCGTCGGGAATCCCCGTACCTGATACTGACCGGCAATTTTCATATTGTCCCCGTCATCGACCTCGATCTTGACTAACAACACCTCGCCTTCATACTCTTCAACGACCTGTTCTAGGATTGGTGCAATCGTGATACAGGGAGGGCACCATTCCGCCCACAGGTCGAGTAGTACAATATTTTCATGTGAAGCCTGGATGACGTCAGTATCGAAGCGTTCCAGGGAGGTTTCGGTATATTGGCCCATGTTCATCCAGCAAAAAAAGTCGAGATGGGCTAATTAGACCATAACGCGGAACAAAAAAAAGCCGGGCTGTGGGAGCCCGGCCAAGACGAAGAGTAGTGGGGTTGATGAAATCGTTCATCTGAAACATCATCGGGCCGTGCCCGATAATTACGTAGTATTTTACTCGGGATATAATAATTGTCAAGTGCTTTACTTGGTTATTATTGGGCTGGCCCGCCATTCCTACAAACGTTATGATATTGGGCAAATAATTGTTTTATAAATGAAAATTGAGAGGAATGTATGTCAGAGACCATCGATGAACTGACGGTGCGCTACGAGGAAGACGGGATTGAAACCGTAAAGGAACTGGACAAAGTGGTACTTTCCAAGGGGGCATGGTCGACGATTCTGTACCGATATCAGGACTGGGATCGCGCCAAGCAGGTCTATGGTCCCGACAAGTACACAATTCGCCGCTATCAGAAGCGTAACGGTGTCTACATGCAAAAGTCCAAATTCAATATCTCGAGTAAGGACCAGGCCAAGAATATCATCGCCGCCCTGCAAAACTGGATAGACGACTGATACCGACGCGGTTGCTGCAAGGGCAACCGCAGCCTGTTTAGTACTTCATGATCTCGATTTTAATCTCGGCAGGACCCTGTTCGAGATTTGCGAAATAGTCCTGTGCCTTGGCCAACCATTCATAAGGCCCCGCGAGATAGACGAGATATTCCTCGAGCCGGTGGTGTTGGGAGACTATCTCATCCAGATAGCGGCTACTGTCCGGTTCGGTGGTGATTTCATGATAATGAAACACATCGAGGGCATCATTCCAGGACCGACATATATTACGCAAGTAGAACGCTGTGTTGGGTTCTCCGACCCGGTAAAGGGTGATGGTTTGCGCGGTATCCTGTGCCAATGCGTTTTCAATCAATCCCTTGATGGGGGCGAATCCAGTGTCATAGGCAATGAAGAGCAGGGGACTCATAGTTTCGTCGGCAATGACGAAATCACCATAGGGGCCCTTGATCTGCAACTTGTCGCTTTTACTCATCTCGTGTTGAACGTAATCAGAAACGGGATCGCCCGGAATGGTCGGCAGGTGAAACTGAATATTCATGTCGTCACAGGGACAACTTGCAATGTGTAATCTCGACTGTAGCTCCGGATTAAAAGACACTTCCACGGTTTGACCCGCCATGAAACGGAGGCGCTGGGTTCGCGGTGTACGTGTCTGAAGTACGGTTATTCCGTCGATCTGGTCCAGCTTACGGATACTCAACGGGATCGTTTGCTCGGGGATATCGTCACTGGTGCTGGCCTCCGGTGCTTCCAGCGTGATGTCGCTGACCGGGGTGTTGCAACACATGAGAATGATATTATCGAGGCGTTCGGATTCACTCAGGTGGTAATCGGAGTGTTTGATCTGTTTGACGTTGCCCGAGAGTACGCGTGCCTTGCATAGACCGCAATTCCCGCTACTGCATCCGTATTCAAGGGTCAGTCCATTACGAAGTGCGGCCTCGAGGATGGAATCCTGGCCTTCGACGAAGAAGTCATGGCCGCTGGGGACCATACGGACATGCGCCGCCATCACTTTGAGGTAGGTATCCTTGTCCACGAGATAGGGGACCTGGTCATCGTCTTGCTCCCGTTCATCGAGTCTTTGGCTAAGCCAATTCAACAATTCTTTGGCGGTCGCTGCTTCGAGCTGGTTCTCCTGGGGATGTGTAAGTTTCGCTTTCAGTTGTTCGATGATATCAAGGTGCTGGCGAAACTTGTCCTTGATTCGAATCAATTCCTTGTTGAGGGTGGCTGCACGGGCCGTCATGGTGGCAATGTCTGGTGCCAGTAATTGCTGCATCTTGCCGTAACGTGCGCGAATCAGTGCCTCTTCGATGATTCGATCATAGCGATCCATTTCATTGCTATGTTCGATGTCGGCATCGGGAAAGGCCTGGGCAAGGTCCTCCAGACGGATTAGCCCCTCAAAGCTCTGAATCTCCCCATCCTGTATTTTCTGTTGCAAGCTTCCTCGACTTACGCCGACAAGCTTTGCCGCGCGGGAGAGGTTGAGCAAGTTTTCCATCGTTGTACTGCTTCTCTAAACGAGTCTAACCAAATTTATAGCAGTCTTCTGATGAGGATCAAACTGGTCCCAGTTTGGTCATATTATTATCAGTTGAGTTGCTAGCCGTCGATGTCTACATAGATATCACCATCGCGTAGTTCGATGGCATAGGTCCGCAGTCCGACACAGGCGGGTTCTTCCACGGGCTCGCCTGTTCGAACATTAAATTTTCCGCCATGCAATGAGCATTTCACCACATCGCCATGCAGCGCGCCCAGATAAAGCGATGCATCCTCGTGTGTGCAATTGTCGTCCACGGCAAAGAATTCGCCTTCAACATTGCAGATCAGGATACGTGTTTGACCTGCATCGAAGCGTTCCATCTTACCGGTCTTGATATCATCCGTCGTCGCAAGCTTGATAAATGCCATGTTTTGTCTCTGGTTGGATATAATTGATTATGGGTAAACTAGCTGAATTCGAATGTGAGGTACGAAAGCCATGGGTGATGTCGTCGCCTTCAAGAAAATCAAGCCTTCGCAGAAATTCAAGGGTCGAGAGCTCTGCAAAAGCGGTTTTCACAAGTGGCAAGTCGTCAGTGAAAACCGCTTTGACGTCAAGCAGGGTAAACTGGTTACCAGTTACCGATGCTTGCGCTGTGGTGCCACGCGTAACGAGGCGCGTTAGCGTCCGGTGATCAGGAATCGTCCCCACGCTTTTTAATCTCACTGATGGGAACCACCACCGAGTCGCGCGGCTCATCAACGTAGCGCGGGCGAGAGGTCGAGGGGCGGCCGGCCTCTTCCTGTAACTCCGCCTGGCGAGCCGCAATCAGGCCCAGACAGTCTCGCATGCTGTGGATGGTGTCATCCGACAGCGGATGGACGTGTCCCGGCTTGGCGAATGTCTCCTTGGCGACATCGGTCAGCACACGCTTGACCATGGACAGGATACGCTCTTCTTTGGAAAAATCTTGCTCAGTCATCGAGTTAACCACAATCGTATTGGGACAGGAGTCCCATAGTTTGACACATTCCCCGGAACGCCCACAAACGGGGCACGATTTGTCGGCGGGGCGTAAAAGTATTAGACTATCATAATTATCTAGCAAGTTACTCAGGTATTTTATGCCCGCCATGACACAGGATGAGGAACGCGTCGCATTGACCCAGACCATTATGGGGGTGCTTGACGAGTGGGGCCTGGACGCGGCGGACCATGTCGTGGCGGTGGTCGGGCTGCCCGATAAAATGCCCAAGCGCAATGTGCGCAAGTTCCGTGACGGTGTGGCCTTTCCCGACACCCCCGAGGTCATGGAGCATCTCGATCACCTGGTCGGAATTATTACCTCGCTGCGCACCACCTATCCGCTAAACCCGCAAATGGGGACCCATTGGATGCGCCGGTCCAATCGCCTGTTTGGCAACCGCCCACCGCTACAGGCCATGGTGGAAGACGGTCTCGACGGCCTCGTGGCGGTGCGCTCTCATCTTGACTGTACCTACGACTGGAAGCTGGACGACGAGCGCTCCGGTAAGCTCTAAGGCAGGCGCTTAGGTGCTATACTTGCGCGCCACTGGACATTCTCACTAGCTGTATTCCCATGCAAAACGCCCGCGATCTCTTCTCCTACCGACAATACTGGGCCAAGCGCTTTGGTATTGCCCCCGAACTGCCCATGTCACGGGCCGAGATGGACGCGCTTGGCTGGGATTCCTGCGACATCATCCTCGTCACGGGCGACGCCTATGTCGATCATCCCAGCTTCGGCATGGCGGTCATCGGGCGTGTGTTGGAGGCGCAGGGCTTTCGCGTCGGCATCATCGCCCAGCCCGACTGGACCTCGGTAGCGGACTTTCAGCGGCTGGGCCAGCCCAATCTCTTTTTCGGCGTAACCGCCGGCAACATGGACTCCATGGTCAACCGCTATACCTCGGACCGAAAGATCCGCAGCAACGATGCCTACACCCCCGACGGCGAGGGCGGCAAGCGCCCCGACCACTCGGTGGTGGTCTATGCCCAGCGTTGCCGTGAGGCCTATAAGGCGGTGCCCATCGTCATCGGCGGCATCGAGGCCAGCCTGCGCCGTATCGCGCATTATGACTACTGGTCCGACAAGGTGCGCCGCTCGGTATTGCTCGATGCCAAGGCCGACATGCTGGTTTATGGCAATGGCGAGCGGCAGGTAGTGGAGATTGCCCATCGGCTGGCCAGGCGTGAACCCATTTCGGAGATCACAGACGTACGCGGAACCGCGCTGATACGCAAACATCTGCCCGAGCAGTTTTCCGAGCTCGATTCCACTGCGCTGGATACACCGGGGGTGATTACCCCGGCGGTCGACCCCTATCAGGCCGAGCCGGCCTGTGAGCAGGCGCCGGAGCAGGGCGAAGAGAAGGTGATTCAATTGCACCGTCGCCGCACCGACCCGGCCACCACGGTGGTGCGTCTGCCGTCCTATGAAGCGGTCAAGGCTGACGAAGTTCTGTATGCCCACGCCTCACGCGTCTTCCATCTGGAAACCAACCCCGGCAACGCGCGAGCCCTGGTCCAGCGCCACGGCGCTCGCGAGATCTGGATCAACCCGCCGCCCATCCCCCTGAGCACGGCCGAACTGGACCGGGTGTTTGAATTGCCCTATACGCGCGTTCCGCATTCGACCTATGGTGCTGCGCGTATCCCGGCCTACGAAATGATCCGCTTCTCGGTGAATATCATGCGCGGTTGTTTCGGCGGTTGCACCTTCTGTTCCATCACCGAGCACGAGGGGCGTATTATCCAGAGCCGCTCCGAGGCCTCCATCCTCAATGAAATCGAGACCATACGCGACAGCGTGCCCGGCTTTACAGGCATCATCTCCGACCTTGGCGGGCCCACCGCGAATATGTATCGACTTGCCTGTAAGGATGAGAAGACCGAGTCGCTCTGTCGGCGCCTCTCATGTGTCCATCCGCGCATCTGCAAGAACCTCAATACCGACCACTCGGCCCTGATCCACCTGTACCAGAAGGCGCGAGAGTTGCCCGGCATCAAGAAGGTTCTCGTTGCCTCGGGATTGCGTTACGACCTGGCCGTCGAATCGCCCGAGTATGTGAAGGAGCTGGTCAGCCACCATGTCGGTGGATATTTGAAGATTGCACCCGAGCATACCGAGGAAGGTCCGCTGTCGAAGATGATGAAGCCGGGTATGGGGAGCTATGATCGCTTCAAGACCATGTTCGACAAGTACTCCAAGGAAGCCGGCAAGGAACAGTACCTGATTCCCTATTTCATCGCCGCCCATCCAGGCACCACCGATGAAGACATGCTCAATCTCGCTCTGTGGCTAAAACGTAACGGCTTTCGTGCCGACCAGGTACAGGCCTTCCTGCCCTCGCCCATGGCCATTGCCACGGCCATGTACCACTCGGGACGCAACCCGCTCAAGCGGGTAGGGAGCAATAGCGAAGTGGTCAGCTCCCCCAAAGGCTTGAAGCACAGGCGACTGCACAAGGCCTTTCTTCGCTACCATGATCCAAACAATTCGCCATTGTTGCGCGAGGCGCTCAAACGCATGGGGCGTGCCGATCTCATCGGCAACGGCAAGCGTCATCTCATTCCCACCTGGCAACCCGAGGGCACCGGGGGAAAGGCGGAAGGACGGCGAGTCACACCCAAGGCAAATTCGGGCAAGAGCTTTCGTACAACACATACCGCCGCCGATCGGGGTCGACGCAAAGACAAGCGAGCTGGCAATAAGTCTTCATCAAAGAGGGTGTCGGGAAAACGGCGGGGTGGCAGGAACGCTCCTTGAGAAATAGGGCTTAGGCGCTACCGAGTTCGGAGCGAGCCGGCGTCTCTAATCTGGCTTCCTGATTGGGCAGTCGATATCGCCGCCTGGCCTCGTCGAAGGCCTCCAATACGGTGTTTAACTCTCCCTGTGTATGGCTGGCTGTGAAGCTGGTTCGAATCAATGCCTGGCCGCGACCTACCGCCGGCGGTATCACCGGCGTTACGAATATTCCATGCTGCTCCTGCAGGAAACGGGTCACCTCCATGGCCTTCATCTCATCGCCGATGTCGATGGCAATGATAGGCGTGCTAGAGTCGTAGAGGGACAGGCCCATGGCCTCGAATCCCTTGCGCATGTAGGAGACGTTTTCCCTTAGTCTGTCAAAGCGCCAATCTTCCTTTTGTATGACATCCAGACAGGCGCTGACGGTGGCCACCGCCGAAGGCGGCATGGCAGCGGAAAAAATGAGGCTTCGTGCGGTATGACGCAAGTACTCGATGGTCTCATCATCACTGGCGACAAATCCTCCTATGGAAGAGAAGGTCTTGGAAAAGGTTCCCATGTGGAGATCGATCTTTGACTCCAGACCGTAGTGATTGGCCGTGCCGCGTCCCTGTCTGCCCACCACGCCGATGCCATGGGCATCATCGACATAGAGTTGAGCGTCGTATCGATGGGCGAGCTCGACCAAGCTGGGCAGTGGTGCCAGTTCCCCGGTCATGGAGAACACGCCATCGATAACAAGGGTCATGCGCCGGTAGCGAGATCGGTATCGTTGCAGCAGGCCTTCGAGTTGTTCGTAGTTATTATGGCGATACTTATAAACCGTGCCCAAAGCCATGCGTCCGCCATCAATCAAGGAGGCATGGTTGTCACTGTCCATTAACAGGCAATCCTTGGCGCCGCACAGCGAGTCAAGCGCACCAAGATTGGCCTGCATTCCAGTTGAAAACAGCAGGACCTTTTCCTGGCCGACAAACTCGGCCAGTTTGAGTTCGAGTTCCTCGTGTATATCGAGATTGCCGGTGAGGAAGCGACTGCCGGTACAGCCGGTGCCGTATTTATCGATGGCCTGCTTGGCGGCCTTTATGACAGTCGGGTGATGCGTCAGTCCCAGATAGTTATTGGAACCCGTCATGATGTGTTTTTTGCCACGGAATAACACGGTGGTCGCCGAGACGACCTCTTCAATGGCTCGAAAATAGGGATAGAGTTGACTGGCCCGATGGCGTCGGACTTTTTCTAGTAACCTGCGCTTGAATGATGGTGCTGACATATAACCGTGATGAACGCTTCTTGGGTATTTTATTTGAACATGACCTGCTCACTACAAATACGATACGTTTCACAGTATGAGGCATTCGGCATGTGTGCCGAAAGTCGAATCAAACGCCGCCTGATGGCGGCGTTTATTTGTCGTCTAGTCTTCGCTGTTGTCGTAGTCGCGCAGGCTGGACTCGCAGATCCATTGCATCTGTTCCGAGAGGCTACCCGTGGCACCGCTTTGGCTCACAAAACTGGCGCATTCGGACTGGATCTGAGCCAGTGACTGTGGGTTCGAGTCGTCACTGGCATTGGCAGCCTGAATCAGGCCGACGGACATTACCAGGGGCAGGACAAGGTGGAATTTGTTTGACATTGAAGGCACTCCTCAGAGGGGGCGCGGGTGATTCCGCAAGGTTTTTTATACACCGATCCTTACGCTCGTAAATTGAAACTTCGCGATGGTGACGATTGGAAAAAATGATTGGATTGGAACAATCAGGGTAGCAGGGCTTAGCAGTCTTCAAGCAGGAGTCGAATAACAACGATATCGCCCCGGCCAGGACTTTGCGGACTGCTGGTGAATAGTAATATCCGGTTATCGCCCAGAGTGATGCTATCGGTATAGGCGTAACTGCCACGATATGCTGGCCGATCCAGTATAAAAGGTTCGCTCCAGTGATGGCCGCTGTCCATTGTCAGGCAACCGACGCTGGCATGTTTGAGATAATCCCGTCCTGTGACGAGCATTAGTCCATTCTCCAGATGGCGTAGACGGGGCGCCCACAGAGGCAGGTTTTTCTCTCTTGTTATCGGCCCCCAACTCAGCCCCAGATCGTAACTGCGTCGACTGAAGCAGGTGTTCGGTTCTGGGGTGTGGTAGGTCATGGCCAGTAAACTGCCGTCGGGACAAAGCTCGACATGTGGATAGAAGGGTGGGCCCTTGTGCCTGAGCTGAGGGAATTCAGGATGATCAGTAGGGAAAATTATATTTTGCCGTGTCCAATGCTGGCCGTTATCCATGCTCACGAACAATCCGTGACCTTGCGGTGACCAGCCCGTGACATACATTGCCCTGCCCAGGCTGATCACATTTCTGGGGGATAAAAAGGCATCTTCATCCGCGCTTACCGGGCCTAACAACTGCCAGCTATGGGCGTTATCGTAACTTTTGGCATAGCAGCTTCCGAGAATGCCGTCATCATCACTCAGGGATTTGCGTCGTTGAATAAAGGCAACCAGTGAGCCGTCTGGAGCAAGTCCACACTCGGCGAACAGGGCATCTTCATCCTTGCCTCGCCAGTCAAATACAGGTCCCTCGTCCTGCCAGCTCAATCCCATATCTGTGCTGCGCCATTGATGGACAAAACCGTCTCCGCCCAGGTGCTGAGCCGAGTCCTGATGGTGAAGGATCAAATCGCCGTTGCCGGCCCGAACCACGCTTGGACCGTGTAGGTCACGTTCTGGATTTGCATAAACAATGTCACGTGCCTCGATCGATAGCGTATGACGTTCCAGTTCGAACCGGTTTTTTGTCTCGGTCATATCTGTTTGCGGGGATTGTGTCGTCACTTTCCAGTCATCCATTTCAAGACTATGCCCGACGAGACTCAGGCGCCACAAGTGTAGTCTGCTAATCAGTTGTGTAACAATAGGCGTTTTGCGAGACGTGAACGACTGGAGAACATGATGCGCATCGGTACACCGCTATCCAATACCGCAACAAAGGTTATGCTGCTCGGATCCGGCGAACTGGGTAAGGAGGTGATTATTTCCTTGCAACGCCTGGGGGTGGAAGTGATTGCCGTTGATCGTTATGCCGATGCACCGGGACATCAGGTCGCACATCGTGCACATGTGATCGATATGACCGATGGTGATGCCTTGTATGATCTGGTCAAGCAGGAACGTCCGCAACTTATCGTGCCGGAGATCGAGGCCATCGCCACCGACAAGTTGGCACAAATTGAACAGGAACAACTGGCCGAGGTGATCCCGACGGCCCGTGCCACCCAGCTGACCATGAATCGGGAAGGTATTCGCCGCCTGGCGGCGGAAGAGCTGGGCCTGCCGACGTCGCGATACGCCTTTGCCGAGTCGCTTGAAGCGGTGCAGGCAGCCATAGATGGCGGCATCGGGTATCCCTGTATCATCAAGCCGGTAATGTCTTCATCAGGTAAGGGACAGTCGACCATCAAAGGGCCGGACGACATCGAGAAAGCCTGGGAATATGCCCTCAGCGGTGGCCGGGTAAAACGTGCCCGGGTAATCGTCGAAGAGATGATCGATTTTGATTATGAAATCACCCAACTCACGGTTCGCTCCCTGGGCAGAGATGGTGCAATCGAAACCAGCTTTTGCGAACCCGTCGGTCACATTCAAAAGGGCGGTGATTATGTCGAGAGCTGGCAACCTCAGCCCATGAGTGAGACGGCAAAGAGTCGTGCCAGGGAGATCGGTGAGACCATCACGGCCAGTCTCGGCGGGCGGGGATTGTTCGGCGTTGAACTCTTCGTTAAAGGCGACCAGGTCTGGTTCAGTGAAGTCAGTCCTCGCCCCCATGATACGGGAATGGTGACGATGGCTACGCAATATCAAAACGAATTCGAACTGCATGCGCGTGCCATCCTCGGCTTGCCCGTCTCGGTTGAATTGAGAGAGGCCGGCGCCAGTGCCGTCATCTATGGCGCGATGGACGAGACCGGGATCGCCTTTGAAGGCGTGGAGCAGGCCCTGGCGATTCCCGGCACCGATTTGCGACTGTTCGGTAAACCCCAGGCCTTCGAACGCCGTCGCATGGGTGTGGCACTGGCCTATGGGAATGAGGTAGGGGACTGCCGCAAGCGTGCCGTTGAGGCGGCTGCCGCCGTCAAGCCGGTGAAAGGAGAGTAGGTGTTGCTCAGGCCTTGAGGTCGGGGATCAGCTTGCTCTCGAGGCGGGCAATATTGTCCTTCAAGTAGAGCTTGCGTTTCTTTAGCCGTGAAATCTGCAATTGATCCATGGTGGGATCCTCCTGCAGGCGATCGATGACCTCATCCAGATCACGGTGCTCCACCTTGAACTGGTGCAGCTGTTCCTTGATCTGTTCAATCTCGTGTTCGCTCATTCCTGGCATGTCTCGTAGCATTCATCGAGGGTCGCGGGCGACGTATCATAGCAGAAAGTTCTAATATGAGTAGGGATATGTCAAACCAAAAATTGCTGGTGATTATCGAATTAGGCGGTTACCCCGATTTTACCACCCTGTATACAGCTAAAGGCTACACCGTCGAGCAGGTGACCTCCATGCGCAAGGCACTGACTCTATTGAAGAAAAACCGGTACGACGTGGTGGTTTGCGAGTTCAACTTTCAGTCGGATTTCAGGGATCGGACCAGCAGCCTGGAATCCATGATGGCGGTGTTGCAAAGGCAAGCCGATACGCGAGTTGTTGTCTTCTATGAAGATGAATTTGAACATCAGTTCCAACGTGTCCGCGAGCGCTTTCCCATCCATGCAGCCCTGAAGTTCCCCATAGATGAGGAACGTCTCGCCGAGGTTCTCTGAAACATGATGAGATTCGCCAATGCATAGCATTGCGCTTGATAAGGCAATGCATTGCGGTGTCTTCGTCATTGAATTATTGAATTCTTATGGAATGACAAGGTAAAAATAATTTTTGCCGCCTATGTCATTGGTGACACAGCAAAAGTTAGTGAAAAGCCCTTGTGCCACGGTAAATATTCATCACAAAGCACTTGGTCTATTCCATTTGCATAAGGTATAAAAAGCCCTTCCCCTGATATCTAGTAGTGCACCCTTATATCGTGGGGCTTTTAACTCATAATCTGCGCATGAATGTTAATGTTGTAGAGGAGGAGGGTATGGACGCAATGGTAATTGATATTAATGCTATTAAAGATGTGATTCGTACCATCAAAACCCAGGGACAGGCGACCGTGACCACGGTGGAGGTCATTCAGGAATACCATCTCAACCACCGCAAGAGTAATCTGTCCGTCACTAACCGTTCCTTTAATTCTATTTTCGGTAAGTTGCTACGCGAAAATGAAGAGAATCTTGGTATTCGTTATGTGCGTGAAGTGATCATGCATGACCCGGATATCAAGGTGTTACAGTCGGCCGAGTGGGTAATTTTATAAAGTAATTTTCGTATTGTGTACGAGGCCGGCGAGTGGTTCACCGACGGTCTCGTTTTTACTTATAAACTCGACTGCATCTGTTGCAATCTCTTATCAGAGACCTGAACCACCGTCTTCAATTCCTGGGCGAATAGAGAGACACGATACTCCTCGATATACCAACGATACTCGTCAAGACTATGTACATCTGCATTGCCTGACTCGAAGCGTGCAAGGTAGTCTTCGAAATATCTACGGACCTGTTTCATTTTTTGTGCATCGCGTTCTACATTTCCTTGCAATCGATCAAAGCGTGCCTCAATGGCTTTTAAATATCGGGGATACTGCCTTAGCCACTGATGTGGAGTCTCGCTTAAAAATCCTGCATAAATGAGGTTGTCCAGTTGTTCCTGCATATCGGCGATGGCCTCCTCCCATGCCGGAGAGGATTCCTGATATAGCCTCAGGCCGAGTTCATAATAACGCAGCAAGACCTCATGCAATAAACGCCCCAGGGTATTGGCCTCGTCGAGAAGCGTATTGCGAACTTGCATCAAACGCTCGCTAAACTGCTGCTCGCTGCGAATCTCGGTGCCGTCCTTGAGACAGACATACTGCAGCAAGGATTCAAGAAACTCTTCACGTAACTGGTCGCATGTGTCCACTTCGACATAATGCATACAGTCTTGCTGACTCACGGGACTCTGTTTACGCAGGTACTTGAGCTTATCCTTTAATTGCAGGCTCAGCAGGCGGACCAGCCCCTGACGGTGTGCCTCTTGTGCGGAAGATTCGGTGTCCAGTACCTGAATCGCCACCGTCTCACCCTCATCCACCAGCGCGGGATAGCCTTGAACGGTCTGACCTTGCAATGTAATGTCCACACTCCCGGGTAGACTCGTGAAGTCCCAGTCAGTCAGTCCGCTGCGCTCCAAATCGGATGAGGGCAGGGCGACACTGAAACTGTCACTGGCTTGATCACTGAACTGTGACTGTAACGCTATCAGATCACGCCCCATGGCCAGCTGTTTGCCACTCTCATCCACGACCTTGATATTCATGAGCAGGTGTTCAGGCAGCTCAGATTCATCCAGCGCGGCTCGATCGAAAGGGGTGCCGGCGATTCGATGCAGTTGCCTGGCCAGGACATCGAGCAGATCACCCTTTCGATATTCCATGGCATCAAGGGCCGCCGCTGCGAACTGAGGGGCGGGAACGAAATTGCGGCGCAATGACTTGGGTAATGACTTAATGAGTTGTGTAACCTTCTCTTCGATCATACCGGGTACCAACCAGCCCAGCGGCTCCGGTTTGAGCTGATTCAGCAGGGCAACGGACACGGTCAGGGTGACGCCATCCTCGCTGTGACCGGGTTCAAAATGGTAGCTGAGGGGGAGGCTTAAGGCGCCCAGTTGAAACTGGTCCGGGTAGCTATGTGTCGTGATTTCACCGGCGCTATGGCGCATCAGGTAGTCGCGCTCCAGATAGAGGGCCCTTGGGTTGTCGTGTTCGAGTTGCTTGCGCCACTTCTCAAACTGAGCTCCGCTGAAGATACCTTGCGGGATCAATTCATCGTAAAAGGCATAGAGCACCTCTTCATCCACCAGGATGTCCTGGCGTCGGGACTTGTGCTCCAGTTCCATAACATCGCTGATCAGATCGAGATTGTGGCGAAAGAAGGGCGCCTGGCTATTGTATTCACCGTTAACCAGGGCACCACGTATGAATAGCTCTCGGGATTGACCGGGATCGATGGGGCCAAAGTTCACCTTGCGCTTTGCCGTGATGATAAGACCATAGAGTGTGGTCTGTTCGAATGCCGCCACCTGGGCGGCCTTTTTTTCCCAGTGGGGATCGAAGTAGCTGCGCTTTAACAGGTGCTGGGCTAGCGTTTCGACCCAACGGGGGTCCAGTTTGGCGACGGTCCGTGCATAGTTACGTGTGGTCTCGGTCAGCTCTGCTGCCATGATCCATTTGGGGCGCTTTTTGAACAGGCCCGAGCCGGGAAAGATATTGAGCTTGATATTGCGTGCACCGAGGTAGTCATACTCGTCTCCCTTGACCGCGATCTGTCCCAACAGTCCACTCAGCAGGGCCATGTGGATGGCCTCATAACCCGCCTCCTGTTCATTGAGACTCAGACCGCTCTCCTTGACCTGTCGCATGAGCTGACTGTGGATATCGCGCCACTCGCGAAGACGAAGATAGCTTAAATAATTCTTTGTACACCACTTGCGTAACTTGTTGTGCGAGAGGTGATGGCGTTGGGTCTCGAACGTATTCCATAAATTGAGCAAAGACAGGAAATCTGAGTCTTCCTGCTGGAATTGCTGGTGGGCCTCGTCCGCCTTTTGTTGTGCGTCCATGGGACGCTCGCGCGGGTCCTGCACCGACAGTGCCGATACGATGACGAGGACCTCAGTCAGCGAGCCTTGCTGCTCGGCCTCGAACAACATGCGTGCCAGCCGTGGGTCGATGGGCTTGCGGACCAGTTGTCTGCCGAGCCGGGTGATACGTTGTTGCTTATCCACCGCACCCAGTTCGAACAACAGTTTATATCCATCAGAGATGATACGACTGTCGGGGGGCTCGACGAAGGGAAAGTCGGTGATATCGCCCAGCCCCAGGTTCTCCATTTGCAGGATGACGGAGGCGAGGTTGGTTCGCAGGATCTCCGGTTCGGTAAACTCACGCCGACCGAGGAAGTCCTCTTCCGAATAGAGACGTATGCAAACACCGGCACTGACACGACCACAGCGCCCCGCGCGCTGATTGGCGCTGGCCTGTGAGACTTTCTCGATCGGCAGCCGTTGAACCTTGCTCCGATAGGAGTAGCGGCTCATGCGCGCATAACCGCTATCGATGACATACTTGATACCGGGGACCGTGAGTGAAGTCTCGGCGACGTTGGTGGCCAGTACGATACGCCGCTGACCATGCGGCTGGAAGATCTTGTTCTGGTCCTGCACCGAGAGTCGTGAGAACAGCGGTAACACCTCGGTGCCTGGCGGATGGTGTTTGCGCAAGGCCTCGGCCACCTCACGAATTTCACGCTCGCCCGAGAGGAAGATCAGGATATCGCCACGGTCGATGCGTGAGAGCTCGTCGACCGACTCCAGTATTCCGGCCACCAGGTCGCCGTCCTGCTCTTCCAATGGCCGATAACGCATCTCCACGGGATAGGTACGGCCGCTGACGTTGATGACCGGGGCATTCTCGAAGTGTTCGGCAAAGCGTTCGGTATCGATGGTCGCCGAGGTGATAATGAGCTTGAGATCGGGACGCCTGGGCAGGAGCTGTTTGAGGTAGCCAAGCAGGAAGTCGATATTGAGGCTGCGTTCGTGGGCCTCGTCGATGATGATGGTATCGTACTGGTCGAGGTAGCGGTCTTGCTGGATCTCGGCCAGTAGGATCCCGTCGGTCATGAGCTTGATATAACTCGCCTCACCGACATGATCGCTGAAGCGGACCTTGAAGCCTACCTGGTGTCCAAGCTCGGTATTCAATTCTTCGGCGATGCGGCTGGCAACACTGCGGGCGGCGATGCGACGGGGTTGTGTGTGCCCGATCAGTCCGCTCACACCACGGCCCAGCTCAAGGCACAACTTCGGGATCTGTGTCGTCTTGCCTGATCCGGTCTCACCGGCAATTACGACCACCTGGTGATCGCGTATCGCCTCGATAATGGCCTCTCGGCGCTGCGAGACCGGCAGATCGGGATAGTCTGGTCGAGGGAGGTTGTTCTCGCGTTGCTCACGACGAGCGGATGAATCCTGGATACTGGCTTCAATTTCCGCAAGGATTCTCTGCTTCTCTGTGGACGACTTCTGACTGCGCTCGATGCCACGTATGCGTTTTCGCAGCCGATGGCGATCGGTCTGCATGCAATGCTTGAGTTGTGTTAGGAGTGTTTGGACCTGGGACACGGACTGGGTAGTTTTCACGGTTCGAGCGTGGGCTAACTGTATCACAACCACAAGCAGCCTGGAATGGACTAAAATAAGTCTATTTCTCTCGCTAACCGACTCATTAAGGTCAGAAAATATTGAGGTTTAGAAATGTCGCAGTGGTATAAACTGATCCTCGCCTGTGTGTTGTGTCTGTCAACCATCACTGTAATCGTATTTTTGTTACAGTGATTAATCTGGAAAGTGATCTACACTTTGTGCAGGTTCATAGAAGTCATAATAAGGAGTGATCGATGAACAAGAACATGGGTATGACAGACCGAATTATTCGACTGATTATTGCCGCCATCATTGCCGTGCTCTATTTTACCGGCGTTGTAACTGGCCCCTGGGCGATCGTGCTGGGGATAATCGCGATTATCTTTCTTGTCACAAGTCTCTTTAGCTGGTGTCCAGCCTACCTGCCGTTTGGACTTTCCACTCGCAAGCAACAATAAGCACGTCCGTTAAAATCCTACTTCGAGGCCTCCACCTGTTCTGGGTGGAGGCCTTTTTACTGAAATCCGAAAAATCTCGGTTCAGTGGCCAGAGATAGGGAGAGGTAAGGCTTAACTGTATCTTAGGTATTCAATGAAAGGATGTGTATGGCGATAAAAGCCCACATACCCCAAAGTGAGACACTGCTTAGTATGTATGCCGTGAAGCGATGCATGACGTGGTTGTAGCTGCAGTGGATTAGACTGTGCAGGATTCTAAAGCCGACAAAGATCCAGGCCAGGCTTACGATGGTCGGGTCATCGAGCCCGGTGATATAGACGGTGACTGCCCCCAGATAGAACAACACCGGCATTTCAAAGAGATTGACGAGATTTTCCGATGGGCCCGCTACCGACGCCAACAGACGTTGTTCATCGGCGACACTTCTTAATTCGTTTGGATCGATCTCATGTTTGTACAGGGTATAGATGCGTGTGACATACATCCATAACCAGACCAGGAGAGTGAGTCCGACCATGGCCAGGATGGGAAACAGGATAGTATGGTTGCTCACGGTTCCTCCTTGAACGTCGTCTGTACTAACGCCGATCGCGCCTTCTCGGTCTCGCCTGAAGGTGTACTATGCTCTGCATGATCTGCTCGTAGGGAAAGTCCTCGATTCCGCCAAAGCGTGCGACGGCCTCACTGACGATTTGCTGAATGTCTTCGACCTCTTCGGCGTCGGCCATGTCCGGATACAGGGTCTTCTGCAGGCCCAGCATGCCACCCAGTTGCACCTTGACCTCCTTGGCGTGGGGCAACGGGCCTTCAACCCGCGTCATTTGCAAGGCGAACATGGCCTTTTCCCGCATGACCTCCAGCAACCTGTGACAACGTAGTTGCGCCTCCTTGTTGGTACAACGTACGCCCTCACGATCGGCAAGGTTAAAGCGCTCCATGCGAGCACAGTGGCATTTGCGTGAGTTGATACTCTTTTCAAACCAACAGCGAGTCTCGTTGATGCTGCGGTAAGTATCGCGATACTGGTTTTCATCCATGAGAGGAGCTTACTTTTCCCACTCCATCAGGATGGGCTCATCACGGTGTTCCTGTAGTTGTTCTTCCGCCTCGAGCTTGTTTTTGGCGAAGGTCACCTTGAAGGTCTCGGGACCGAGATCGGGATTTTCGGCACGCTTTTCCTTGGCGAAATTCTTGGCTTCCTTGAAGCTTTCGAATTCGTCCAGAAGGTTGAGATTTTTTACCATCACGGATTCGGTAATTTGATAGACAAAATAGGGCATGGTCGGGCTTCCTGTGGAGTGCTCAGTTAACCGTTTAATTATAACAGTCGCCAGACACGTATATAAGGGCGGCTGATCGCGGCTTCAAGCGATACCGTGATTGGATAGCTCGGTCAGGGTTTCGGCGGCGATCTCACGGACCTCTTCTTCTGCATCGTCCAGCGCCTGTTTGATCCTGGGCAGGGCGGCGGGGTTTCGTGTCAGCCCCAGGTAGTGCACGGCATCGGCTCGTACCCCGTGGTTGTCGCTGTCGAGGAGGCCAGCCAGGGCCTCGGTAGACTCCTTGAGCAGCTCACTGCCGGCGAGATCTTCAAACATGGCGCCAATACCGAGTCGTACCGAGATCCCGCTCTCACCACTGCGAACGAGATCAATCAAGCTTGTCATCCATTCGGGGTGCTGTTTTAACTGTTCCGTCGCCTTGGCCAGCTGCCCCGCGTCGAGCAACTCGGTGAAATAATCGGCAACACCGCTCGGCGAGCCGGCGCGTTCGACCCAGGTCTTGAGCTCTGAGGGAGTATGGCTGCCTTCGAGTTCGAATTCGCCGATGCGCATCCAGGGCACGCCACGCACCCCCAGCGCCTCGGCACGCTCGGGGTGGGCGTTGATATTGACCACTTCGAGGGTGCCGAGACGGGTTTCCTTAAGCAGCTGGGTCAGACCTTGCAGGACCGCAGGACAATGGGGGCAAGTGGGGGTAATCAGTAACAGGGCATCGGGAATTTGTTGGGTCATGTGGGCCTATATATGTTTGTGGGTGTTGTAGATGTCCATGATACGCGGCAAGGCATCGTGCAGGGCCTCAACCACCTCGGGGTCGAAGTGGTGTCCGGCCTCATCACGCAACAGGTCCAGCGCCTTCTCCACGGGCCAGGCCTCTTTGTAGGGCCGACGCGAGGTGAGGGCATCGAAGACGTCGGCGCAGGCGACGATGCGCGCCGAAAGAGGGATGGATTCCCCCGACAGTCCATGGGGATATCCACTGCCGTCGAATTTTTCGTGATGCGCCTCGGCGATTTCGATACCGACCTGAAACACGCTATAACCGATGTGATTCATCTGCGCCTCGCAGCGGCGCAGGACCTCGGCGCCGATAAGGGGATGGCGTTCCATTTCCCGGCGTTCCTCCGGGTCCAGCCGTCCCGGTTTGAGCAGGATATTGTCCTCGATCCCGACCTTGCCAATGTCATGCATGGGCGCGAAATGGAAGATGTCTCGGACATAGGTCGGGGTAACAATGTCGCGATAGGCGGCACGCTTGCCCAGCTCATCGGCCACGATGGCGGAATAATGGCTCATACGCAGGAGATGATCCCCGGTTTCGGGATCGCGGCTCTCGGCCAGCTTGGCCAGGCCGGTGAGAGAGGAGATAACCATGGTCTCTAGCCCGATGGTCTTATCGAAACCACTGCCGACCTGGGCGCCAATATTGGTCAACAGCTCGATATGCTCATTGTTGTAGGAGTCTTCCTGTTCCGTAGCGAATACCAGGATCACGCCTTCACGCGAGGCCGTGCTCAGGGGTAGCAGCAAGGCGGAGCCGAAGCCGTTTTGTTTAAGCGCACTCAGAAATTCATCGTTGTAGTCCTGCTGCCTGAGTTCATTCACGGCATAGGGAGTGTGTTGCTCGCTGGCGCGTTGAACGATACTCCCTTCCAGTTCGTATTCAGCGCCCTCGTCCGGGTGATGGCTGCCATCGGTATAGGCACGCATCAATTGTATGCGCCGTCCCCCGGGGATGGGACGCAACATACCCACCCAGTCGATGGGCTGGAAGTCTCGAAATTCTTCCAGCACGAAGCGCAGGGTATCGTCCAGATTGGTGGCGGTATTGATACGTTGGGTCAGGCGAAATAGCGACGACAGGCGCTGAGTCAAGGAATTGAAGGCCGTACTAAGGTCATCGAGCTCGCGGAATCCCGAGCCTGGCACCTTGTGATCCAGCTGGCCTTGCTCGACACGATGAAACCCTTTCACGGTTCGGTCCAGAGGACGGAAGACCTTGCTATAGAGTAACCACAGTACGATCAGGGCAATTAGGATGGAGATCCCCAATCCGACCTGGTTGAGGGTTTTAATGGCGGAAAGCTTGCCTTCCATCATGCGACGAAAGGCCTCGGTGAGCGCGGTTGATGACCAGACCAGTTGTTGTCCATTTTGGACGATATAGTTCGCCGCGGCTTCCAGACGGGGTGCTTCTGGATCGGGTCCGAGTTCGCCCTGCAGACCGTCGCGAAAGCGATACCAGGCGGCCGCGGTCTGATCCAGTTGCGAACGCGATTGCCCATCCCAGCTGCAAGTAATGGATTCGCTCAAGCCGGTCACTTCCTGGGTCAGCTCACGACGTACAAAATCATTGATGATGGCATCATATTCTTCCACAAGACGGTCCAGGTCTTTGCGAAAAAGATTGAGATCACGGTAATAGGTCTCGTAATCGCGGGCGGCATGCGAGAGATAATTTTCGCTTTGCTTGAGCATGACCTCACTGATGACACGAAGTTGGCCGGAGAGGTTGAGGATAAGGTAATCGTGCTTTCGCAGATCCAGCCAGTTCAGGGCGATGCCGACGATAAGGGCGAGAGCGGAGAATTGTATAACCAGTGCGGTAGCGACCAATGATTTAATGGTCTTGCGGGAAAACAGCGCCATGATGTCCTGTCTTTTATCGAGATCCGTATCTGGTTATACGTTGAGTCTAGATGGCCCGGTTTCACAGGACAAGTCCCTTTATTGACTATCAAATGAAAAGGCCCCCAATGTAGGGGGCCTCTAACTTATTTGATATCGAGTAACTCGACTTCGAATACCAGGGTTGAATTGGGTGGAATCGTGGGGCCGGCGGCTTGTGCGCCATAGGCAAGGTTGGCTGGTATATAGACCATCCATTTGCCACCCACTTTCATCATTTGCAGGGCCTCCTGCCATCCCTTGATTACACCCTGCAAGGGGAAGGTTGCGGGTTCGCCGCGTTTATAGGAACTGTCAAAGACTGTCCCGTCGATGAGCGTGCCGCGGTAGTGAACGGTGACAGTGTCCTGAAGCGTCGGCTTGGCGCCGTCTCCCGGTTTGATAACCTTGTATTGCAGGCCTGAGGCGGTTTCTTTCACGCCATCCGCCTTGCGGTTTTTATCCATAAAGGCTGCACCGGCTTTCTTGTTGTCTTCAGCCAGCTTGGCCATTTCCTTTTGCTTCTGTTCACGCAGTGCCATCATGGCCTGCTGCATTTCCTGGTTGCTCAATTTGCTTTGACGACCCTGGAGTACATCTTCGAGGGCCTGAACAAAGTGGTCGAGATCCAGATCGATATTGTCTTGTTTGAAATTCTGGCCCAGTTGAATACCGAGGGTATAGCTGATGCGTTCCTTGGAGGTATCTGGCTTGTCTGCCGCCAGCACGCTAAAGGGCAGGGAAATCAAGGTGATAAAAAGCATTGCAGTGCGCATGAATCGTCCTCAAATTGCGTAGAAATGTATTTCGTAATTCCTGTCTTTGGAATTGGCTGCGTTGAATATTGTACAGCATGTCACTATATATAGAATAACTGCGACAGAGGAATGACAGCTTGGTTCAATTACTGTCCACGCTAACCCTGCTGCTTCTACTACCCATGCTGGGCCTGGCTGCGACCAAGGAACAGGCGCTGCGGGATGTCTATGCATCCATTCACCAGACTAATCCCAAATCTCAATATCCGTTTCATATCATATCATCAGAAGACGGCGATCTCCTCTCCGCCAATATTTTCATGTTGCTGCAGGTTCCCTATGCTGAATTTCGAACACAACTTCAGTCGCCGCGAAACTGGTGTGAGTTCCTGATCCTTCACCTCAATATCAAGTCATGTGTGGAATCGGAAAGAAAGGCGGACTCCTATTTGACCCTATATGTTGGCCGCAAGGTATATCAACCCCCGGAGATTACATACCAACTCGAGTATCGGTTTCGCCTGCTTGAAAATCGAGATGCATTTTTTGAGTCGATCATGTCCGCCGAGACAGGACCCATGCGTACGAGAGATTACCGAATTCGTGTACAGGCCAGCCCCTATGAGGGTAAAACATTGCTACGGCTTGGAATGCAGTACAGAAGGAGTTTCTTCAGCAAGAGCGCGACCTTCACATATCTCAAGACGCTTGGGAGAAATAAGATTGGGTTTACCATAACAGGAGAAGATGAACAGGGTCTGCCGATCTATGTCGATGGTGTTAAGGCTGTGATCGAACGAAATGTTATGCGCTATTTTCTGGCCGTGAATGTTTACCTGGAGCAGGATGCAAACACTGATTTTCAAACGCGACTCAATCACTGGTTCGATGCAACGCAGAAGTACCACGAGCAACTGTATGAGTACGACAGGGAAACTTATATAGAGTCGAAACTGAAAGAGTATACCAACCAGCAGGGATTACAGAGAGAGGAGGATGTGAAGCGCATGCTCAGGCCACAGAGGTCGGGCTAGAATGCATTTTGATTCTGTGTCATCATCCCTCATAAAGGTACAGGGATGCTCGACAAGTACAACTGAAGCAAACATAACAACGGGTCGTAATAGAATGGCCAACACAAAAAATATCCTTTGCTTCGTGTCGGCCGTGCTATTGGCACTTCCGGCAATGGCGCAAACCACCAGTCCCACGGGCGGGAGCGGCAACCTGACTTCTCCCAATGCCGACATTCTCAATTCCAATGAGATGGTCTCATACTCCTTTGTCGGTCTGGACGATTTCTATTCAAGCGGTAATTGGCAACATGAGATGCAGATCCTTGGCGGGGTCTACATGGGGCTGACGCATGATGTCGAAGTCGGATTCGGACTTTCACTGGCGAATAATTCAGCAACTATTGCCAGTGGCACATCACTGCGATACTTCGATGTGCATGGGAAATATCGGTTTTTTGGCTCTCGCGTAGAGGGTAAGGCCGCAGCGCTTTCCATGTACACGACAACCGGTGAGTCACCCGATTCAACGGCCCTGGCCAGCGGTAACAGTAGTCGCGGCTTCGATCTTGTCTACAGTCAGTACCGCCCCGGAACCGATATTCATTATGCGCTGACCATGGATACCCGGGATCATAAGGTCTACAGTGGAGGTGCATTCGTCTACGAAACAAGGCCTGTACTGGCTATTAGCGCCAGTCGAATGATGTATACCCGGACCCAGCGTGTCTATGAGCTGGGCTTGATTGCACAAAGTGCAACAGTGAACGGTGTACCGGATAATAATCTCTATATGACCTTCGGGGTTCATTTTAATCCCAATGAAGATATGCGTTATATGGCTGGCACCATGCTCGATGTGCCGGGGGGCAGTGGCACACTCAAGGCAAGCTATTTCCTGGGCTTCCAGTACACCTCTCGCAACTTGGTGCGAAAGAATGTGACGGCCACGAACGCTGGTGGGCAAATGCCGCTCGCATCGAAATCCGAAAGCACTGAAATGGAATCAGATATCGATGCAGGTAAGCTTCCTCAAACCAAGCCAATAGTGCCGGTGTGCAAGGCACAGGTCGAGATAATGAATATGTCGGGAATCACTGGATTGGGACAACGGACCGCAAGTGAGCTGACGGACAAAGGATACTGTATAACGGCCATCCACAATGAATTCATCGCCATGAGCTACTATTCTCAATTGTATTATGCGGCCGACAGCGAGACGAGTGCCCGCGAGATAAGCCATGAATTTTCGATCAAGGGCGAGGTGAGTCAGCGCAGTCTGCCGGAAAACGTAGACATCCGTTTCATCGTAGGTAGGGACAGGCAATGAAAATATCAAACATCTTAAAAGCGGTTACCGCAGGTGCCTGCTTGATGGTAACTACCGCACTTTCGGCCCAGCAACCATCGGCCGAACAGATCATTCTCGATGCCATCAACCATGAACGCGATACATCATCCTATAGCGTTATTACCATGACTATCCATCGCCCGGACTGGCAACGTAGTATGACCATGAAATCATGGACCAAGGGGATGAAGAAATCTCTGGTGCGCGTGATTGAGCCCAAGAAAGATGCGGGCTCCGGAAATCTGCTTATCGATGAGAGTATGTGGAGTTATGCACCAAAGATTAATCGAGTCATAAAGTTGCCTTCAAGTATGATGAACCAGTCCTGGATGGGGAGTGATTTTACCAATAACGACCTTGCCAAGGCCGATGATATTGTCGATTACTATAATCACAATTTAGTGGATGTGCGGGAGCATAATGGTAAGAAGCTTTATGTTATTGAGTCGATTCCAAAAGACACAGCGCCGGTAGTTTGGGGCAAGGAAATTGTCGAGGTGCGTGAAGATCGTGTCATGCTGGGACACAAGTTCTATGATCAGGATGGAAAGCTTGTTAAGAGACTTGAAGTCAATGAAGTTAAAAATATGGATGGAAAACTGGTGGCATCCAGTATACGTATGCTCAATGTTGAAGAGTCTGAACACTGGACCGAGGTCAAGATTGAAGAGGCACGCTTTGGGGTTGACTTGCCAGAGAGGATTTTTACCCTGTCAAATTTACGAAACCCACGACAGGGCTATTGAGACGCTGTCAGCAAACTGTGCTGCTTGAATCTGGAACACTGGTATTTCTTTAGCAAACCAGAGACCTCGATAGTCAGGTCATATGACCGAAATGAGGGATAGATAAATGAATTCCAGAATTGGTGGTTCGATCTTCTCGCTTGCCTGGCGCAACATCTGGCGTCAAAGGCGTCGCTCGTTACTGACCATTTCCGGTATTGGATTTTCCGCCTTTCTTTTCGTATTCATTATGCCGATTCAATTCGGTGCCTATGATCTTATTATTGACAATTCCCTGCGCACATTCACCGGCTATGCCCAGATCCAAAAAAAGGGTTACCTTGAAGATGGTCAAATACACAATACCATAGGTGGGGCCAGTTCACTTGCACATACAATACGGTCTAGCGAAGAATTTGATGCCGTTGCCGTACGCGCCCTGGGCTTTGCACTCCTCTCATCTGCGGACAGAAGCTATGGCGCTCAAATAGCCGGCGTACAACCCAAGTATGAGCCAGGCGTCTCCATTCTTCCCAAGAAACTTGTTCAGGGACGATATTTAAAACAGGAAGATGCCCAGGAGATTGTTGTTGGTGCCTCACTTGCTCGAAATCTCAAACTTAAAATTGGTGATGAGGTCACCATTTTGGGGACAGGTAAGGATGGTTCCCTGGCGGCTACTATCGTGCCGGTAGTCGGCATATTCAAGACCGGGGTGGATGAGTTCGATCGGCATATGACCCAAATGCCGCTGAAGGCCTTTCAGGAAGTTTTTAGCATGGGCCGGAGCGCACATAACATCACCGTGATTGGCACTAATATCCAGGAGATTGAAACCATTCCCGCAAAGCTGGAACAGTTTCTGCCGAACAAGAAAGATCTGAGGGTCATCTCATGGGATGAACTCGCCCCTGGAATCAAGCAGGGACTCGAACTGGATAAGGCAAGTGGCCTGATCTTTATGTTCATCCTTGTAGTGATCGTAGTGTTCAGTATCTTCAATACCTTCCTAATGTCCGTGCTGGAAAGAACGCGAGAATTCGGTTTAATGCTTGCACTTGGCTCGAAACCAATTCATATATCGCGTCTGGTAATGCTTGAGTCCATGCTCCTGACACTGCTCGGTCTGGTTGCCGGGCTTGCCATAGGTGTGAGTCTTAACCTCTATTTTCTCCAAGTCGGATTCCAGTATCCAGGCATGCAGGAGATACTCGAACAGTACAACATGCCGGTGGATGCGATTTATCCACAATTTGATCTGTTCACCCTGTTTTTCGGTCCGCTCGTGATCCTGCTTGCGACCAATATGGCGGCCTGGATCCCATTACTACGAATTCATCGACTAAAACCCACCGAGGCCATGAGGACAGTATAGATGCAACAACTCGGTGGCCACTCGCTGTTTGCACTTGCCTGGCGCAACATCTGGCGTCATAAACGGCGTACCATTCTGACCCTGTCGGGAATTGCATTTTCCTGTTTTTTGTTCGTTTTTGTCACGCCAGTTCAATATGGCGCCTTTGATAGCATGGTGGATATTTCCCTGCGCATGTTCGTTGGACATGCGCAGCTTCAAAAGAAAGGTTACCTCGACAATCCGCAGATCAATACCGTCATTCCCGATGTTGATGCCGTTGCGAACAGGCTTCGAAACAGCGGGCGCTACGATGCCGTCGCCATCCGTGCGGCGAGCTTCGCACTGGTGTCGTCGAATCAACGTAGCTATGGCGCACAGGTGCTTGGCGTTGAGGTGGATAATGAATATCAGGTGTCCGGGATACCGTCGATGATCAAGCGGGGCGAGTTTCTATCGTCGAATAATGGACAACAACTTGTTCTCGGACGTGCACTGGCGAAAAACCTCAAGGTAGATGTTGGTGATGAGCTGACACTACTCGGCTCTGGTGTCGATGGTTCGGTAGCGGCCTCCATACTGCAGGTAGTGGGTATTTTCGATAGTGGAGACGATCAACTTGACCGTTTTATGGTTGAAATACCCCTACAAACCTTCCAGTCTATGTTTGGTATGCATGACAGTGCACACATGATTATTGTCTCGGCCAGAAGGCCTGAACAGCGGGATATTCTTCCGCAGTTACTGAGTGGGGATATCGCCTCTATGCCCGATTTGGTGGCCGTTGGATGGGAAGAGCTCATCCCAGGACTTAAAGAGATGTGGGGGTTAAAGAAAGCCGGTGGTCTTGTGTTTATGTTGATTTTGACCGTTGTTGTCGTATTCAGTATTTTCAATACATTCTTGATGTCTGTGCTGGAACGGACCAAGGAGTTCGGTCTGATGCTGGCACTGGGAGCCAGGCCGCGTAACATCATATCTATGGTCATGTCTGAATCTTTGATGCTGTCGGTACTCGGTCTCGGAGCAGGCCTGTTACTGTCCCTACCCTTGGTACTCTACCTGGCAGAGACTGGATTTATGTACCCCGGTATGGATGAAATACTGGAACAGTATAATCTGCCAATCGATAAAGTGTTTCCCCAGATCAACTTGTTTAATATTCTGCTGGGGCCCAGCATCATATTTTTTTCTATCAACCTTGCAGCCTGGATCCCAGTCCTGCGTATTCATCGGCTCAAGCCTGTTGACGCCATGAGGACTGTATGAGGAGAGATACATGAGTGTTCGACTTCTACTATTGTTGGCCTGGCGTAATCTCTGGCGTCATCCTCGCCGTACTATCATTATGTTGGCTGCTATTTCACTTGGCGTTTGGATGATGCTGTTCACAGCTGCATTCATGCAGGGCATGGTGGAACAACAGGTTCAGGACACGATCTCCAATCTTACCGGCCATGTACAAATTCATAATCCAAAATATCGAGATGATCCCGCCATAGAAAACAGTATGGACATCGGTCTTAGTAAGCTTGATAGAGTACTAGAAGATCCCGAGGTCAAACAATTATCGACGCGCGTACGATTGCCCGCCGTCATTGCCAGTGAGAGAGAGACCCGCGGTGTCACACTGGTGGGAATTCGGCCACAAAACGAAGCGGGCCTGTCTTTTATCGCCGACTCGATTACATCGGGTCGTTACCTGACCTCTAGTTCCGATAATGGCGTCATTATCGGCAAGGCACTCGCAGAAAAGCTTGAGACCGACCTGGGCAAACGTATCGTAATAATGAGTCAGGATAGCGATAATCAGGTGGCTGATCGCGGCTTTCGAATCGTCGGGATATATCGGGCAGAGTTACAAGGTACAGAACTGGCCTACGCATTTACCGGGCTGGATACCGCTCGCGCCATGCTAAAGATGGGGGAACAGGTCTCCGAGGTATCCCTGGTCAGCGATGAACGTGAAAACCTGGACAGCCTGGCCAATCGCTTACGCAATAAGTTTCCGGACCTCGAGGTAATGACATGGAAGGAATTGCTTCCATTGTTAGTGGCGTCGGTCGAACTGTACGATGCGATTTTAATATTCTGGTACCTGATAATTTTTATTGCGATGTCATTTGGCCTGGTCAATACGCTTTTGATGGCAGTGTTTGAACGAACACGTGAAATCGGATTGTTTCAGGCGCTGGGTATGAGTCCCAGGTTCATAATCTTACAAATCCTCGTCGAATCACTGATACTCCTGTTAATCGGCCTTGTTGTTGGCAACTTGCTGAGCTGGATAACCGTGATCAGCCTTTCCGGTGGTATAAACCTGGCGGCCTTTTCCCAGGGCATGGAATGGGTTCAGATGGGATCGATGCTGGTACCACTTCTGTATATGAAAGATATTATTACATCAAACCTGCTGGTTATCGTGTTGGGTTTGTTTGCAAGCCTTTATCCGGCCGTCCGTGCGGCGCGGGCGGTCCCGGTCGATGCGATTACAAGGAGTTAAACGATGGTAGCTATCGTTGAAACCAAAGATCTGAAGAAAGTATTTGAACAGGGTGAGCTCAAGGTCAATGCCTTGAGAGATATTGATCTCACAATCCACAAAGGCGAATTTGTCTGTCTGTCCGGACCTTCCGGTTCAGGTAAAACCACCCTATT
This sequence comes from Gammaproteobacteria bacterium, assembly GCA_014762495.1. Classification (GTDB taxonomy): domain Bacteria; phylum Pseudomonadota; class Gammaproteobacteria; order Thiohalospirales; family Thiohalospiraceae; genus JABURT01. The sequence goes on from JABURT010000134.1 coordinate 44,147, forward strand.
GAATATGATAGGTGGACTCGATACACCCAGTGGTGGCGAGATTACGGTCGACGGTGAACATGTTGATAAGATGCAAAAGGCAGAACTGGCGGAAATGCGACTGCATAAGGTGGGCTTCGTATTTCAGGCCTATAACCTGATCCCGGTTCTGACGGCACAGGAAAATGTCGAATTTGTAATGCAACTACAGGGCATGACTAAATCCGAAAGGGCGGAGAAATCACTCGCCATCCTAGACGAAGTCGGTCTTAAGGGTATGGAACACAGGCGGCCGGCGGAATTATCCGGTGGGCAGCAACAGCGTGTTGCGGTGGCTAGAGCCATCGTCTCCGGCCCTGCATTGGTGCTGGCCGATGAGCCAACCGCCAACCTGGACTCCAAGACGGCGGAAAACCTGCTTAAAATGATGCGCAAGATGAATGAAGTGCACCAGGTAACCTTCGTGATCAGTACCCACGATCCCCTGGTGATGAGTTATGCAAAACGCCTTATCAAGTTGCATGATGGGCTGATCGTGAGTGACGAAGCGCAATAATGTATGTCTTACGCATTGGCCTGTTTTTCCTGGTTCTGGCCCAGTGTTTGCCGGCATGGGCAGATTGGGAAGTGTCGGGACAGGGAAAGTTATTGCTCAGCCATTCTGCATATCTGTCCGATGACTTTGTTAGCGTCGCGACAGGAGAACAACAATACAGTGATCTAAACGCCAATGCTCGACTTATGGCGAGTAATCGCTGGGACAGTTACGATTTTAACCTTCATTATCAACTCTCAGGCGCATCAGGTGACAGCCTGAACATACCCTTATCCGCCTCGCCATTTTCAACGTCAACCATCATTAATGATGATTCCAGGCTCCTGGACCTGAGCATGGAGCTGGAAAACTCCAGTTCAGGCCGATGGTCGCAACGACTGGATCGACTCAACCTTGGGTATGCAGGCAGACAACTGGTATGGCGCGTGGGAAGACAGGCCATCAGTTGGGGTAACGGGCTTGCCTACAATCCCATGGACATCTTTAACCCTTTTTCTCCTCTTGCCATCGATACCGAATACAAGACCGGCGATGATCTATTTTACGCGCAGTGGTTATTTCAAAATGGAGATGACCTGCAACTGATCTTTCTACCGCGTCGGGACCCCGCCGATGGTGCCGTCAAACCGGCACTGGCTTCAACCGCAATCAAGTTCAGGACCATGAGCGGTGTGACTGACTGGGACCTACTTCTTGCCCGGCACTACGGTGAGAATCTCCTTGCCATCGGACACGTCAGGGATGTTGGCGGTGCTATCTGGCGTCTGGATGCCAATGTCACGCAACTGGAAGATGGACGGACGGCCTTGTTCGCCATGAGTAACATGGATTACTCGTGGATAGCCTTCGGACACAATGTCTATGGATTTATCGAGTATTACCACAACAGTCTGGGCGCGGAGAGTGTCAGTCTTGCCGGTCTCGACAGTGCATTAGTGTCACGACTGCAACGGGGAGAAGTGCATAGCCTTGGGCGAGATGAAGTGGCACTGGGTTTAATGGTGGAATTAACACCGCGTTGGCAATCAAATGTGACCTTGTTACGCAACCTCCATGACCGTAGCAGTCTGCTCAGCCTCACGGGTAATTATGACTGGCTGCAGGATACCAAGCTCATGTTCGGCGCACAGATATCACTGGGTGAACGTGACACGGAATTTGGCGGGATAGCCTACACCGATCCCGTATCCTCCCTGAGCGGCTACATTGGTGCGCCGTCGAGGCTGTATCTCTATATTCAACAGTATTATTGATTAAACTTATTCTAAATTGTGTTTCCTTGTCATCAAACAATCGTAACAATCTTGACTCAAGGAACTGGTTTAAAATTCCGACAAGAACGTTAATAATTGGTGTGGTGTGCCGATACTAGATCTAGGATGTTGAGGCCATGAGGTCGTTTGCTCGGGTATAGGAGAGTCGATGTTTCTTCGCACAATAAGACAAAAATTCATAGGAATGACCGCGGCCTTGATGCTAACCCTGGCACTGGTATTCGTCGTTGTCCTCATTCTATTGAAACCGGTTGAAACGGACTGGCATGAATACAAGATTGAAGCCAGTCAAAGACACCAGGCCCTGGTGGGAATGTTGCAGGCTCTAGGTGCCGAACGGGCAAGTGAACTCTACCGTGTACAGGCAAGTGGTGATACCGATACCGCCGTGGCCCGATTCAAGACGCTTCTGAGAGAGCTTACTGACGAGGTCGAGCGCTACCAGGGAACGGACTTGCCAGCTTCCCAGGCCGAGGCCCAGGCGCTGGACGCCATCAGCCGGGGCATCAGCCAGGCCCAGGGCATCAATCTGCAGGGCGGTAATGCTCCCATGGAGCGATTCTTCGTCGAGATGAACCAGCGCATCATGCAACTCTCGCGTGCAAACAATGAAGTTGTCGACAGGCTCGAGGCGCAGATAAATGGTGGTCTGGAAAATGCCCTTGTCTATCTGGCGATCTTTCTACTCGCCTCGCTCTCTCTGGGTGCGTTTGTGTTTACTCTGGTCAGCCGTGCCATCACCCGGCCCCTGTTCGAGATGCAGCGTTTGATGTTACGGATTGCAGACGAGAACGATGTGACCATCCGTATGCCTATACGTCGTCGAGATGAGGTTGGCGATACATCACAAGCCATTAATGTCATGCTGGAACGCTTTTCCATGTTTATTCGCCAGGTCATGGGCTCCAGCCAACGACTGCTCGGTGAAGTGGATACCATGGCGAACGTTTCCAAGGACACGCGCAACAGCATGGAGGGCCAACGCAGCGAGACCGAGATGGTCGCCGCCTCGATGAATGAAATGAGCGCAACGGTGAAAACAGTCGCCGACAATGCCGAATCGGCAGCCTCGGCCGCAACCCAGGCCCAGGGAGAGGCGAGTGAAGGCAAGAGCGTGGTTGACCATACCATCAATTCGATTCATACCCTGGCAGAAGAGGTGCAGAAGGCGGCCGACGTGATCCATCGCCTGGAGACAGACAGCGAGAACATCGGCATGGTGGTTGACGTCATTCGTGACATCGCCGAACAGACCAACCTGCTGGCATTGAATGCCGCCATCGAGGCGGCCCGTGCCGGTGAACAGGGGCGTGGCTTTGCCGTGGTTGCCGACGAAGTACGAACACTAGCCAGTCGGACCCAGGAATCAACCCAGGAAATACAGGCCATGATAGAACGCCTGCAAGAAGCTGCCGGTGAGGCAGTGGGGGTCATGGAAGACAGTCGTCGTGAGGCCGACAGCAGTGTGGAACAGGCCGCCAAGGCCGGTGAGTCACTCCAGTCCATTATCTCTGCCGTGAGCACTATTGCC